>NZ_CAMJFM010000004.1 GCF_946404925.1 uncultured Prevotella sp.
CTTCAGATACGTTTCAACGACGTTGATAAGTTCGGTCACGTGAACAATACTGTTTATTTTCAGTTCTACGACACAGCAAAGACGGACTATATCGCTTCCGTATGCAAAGGCGTTGACTGGGAACGATTGGCTATTGTAGTAGTGAAGATTGATGCCGAGTTTGTAGCCCAGATAAAGGCAGACGACCATATTGCCTGTCGTACACGAGTAGTCAAAATCGGAAACAAGAGTTTCCATTTGGAGCAGGATGTTATTGATGTTGATACTCAGGAAGTAAAAAGCCGATGTTTTTCCATTATGGTACTCTACGACTTGGAACATCAGCAGACCATTCCGATTCCTGACGAATGGCGCCACGCCATTAGCATCTATGATGGGCTGGAATAACTATTTTTGCAGCCGATGATACGGATTGTCACCTACGAACCGCGCTATAAGGATGACTTTATCCGACTGAACAAGCAGTGGATAGAGACGTATTTTAGGCTGGAACAGTCCGACCTGAATACCTTTGCGCATATCGATGACAATATTATTGGCCGAGGCGGACAGATATTCCTGGCTACCGATGGCGAAGGACATATTGTAGGCTGCTGTGCGCTCAAACCCCATCCGGAAACTGACAGTCATGAGTTGGCGAAGATGGCTGTAGCTCCAGAAGCACAGGGGAAAGGTATTGGTCGGAAACTCGGTGAGGAGTTGCTGGACTATGCCAAAAGTCACGGCGTAAAGCGTATCTTTCTTGAAGGCAACACCCGTATGGAGGCTTCTATTGCGCTATACCGAAAATTGGGCTTCAAGGAGATTCCGCTCAAAGGTAACGCTTATGAACGATGCGACATTCTGATGGAACTGAATCTATAGAGCGTTTGAATCAGCGAAATACCCAACATAAGCGATGCGAAATGCCGTACTGATGGTATTTCGCATCTCTATTTTTCGCCGTACCTTTGCAGCAGAAACTTTTGCCATTGTGAAATTGTATATTAAATGGGTAGATCTATGGTAACAAAAGAATCTGATTACGGCCAGCAGTACAAAGAGTATACAACTCAGGCCGCAGGCAATAAAGCCTATATAGTAGGCGCTCAGGTGCTCGGTGGAGAGCTCTGGTTCAACTAAGCGCAGTTCCACAACCCGTTTGCAAGGCAGCCTCAGTGCTGCCTGTTTTTATGGCGTAATACCTAAAATCATTTAAATATACTTGCAAAAGAAAGGAAAATGCTGTAAAATTGCTAATTTTGCACTCGCTTTAAGTGATAGTTAATTTAGAAGTTGTATAATATGAGACCACTATCTTTACGAACGGCAGGCTTCACGGATTCGGTTATCCGACGGATGACCCGCATATCCAATAAGTACGGAGCCATCAATCTCTCGCAGGGTTTTCCAGACTTCGACCCACCCAAGGAGATTACAAACCATTTGGCAGAGATTGCCAATGTCGGGCCACACCAGTATGCGATTACCTGGGGCGCACAGAACTTCCGTGAGGCACTGGCTAAAAAGCATAGCCACTTTACGGGATTGCCAATCGATGCCGATAGGAATATCGTGGTGACTTGTGGCAGTACGGAGGCCATGATGGCTGCGATGATGACGGTTGTGAACCCTGGTGACAAGGTAGTCATCTTCTCACCATTTTATGAGAACTATACCGCCGACACTATCCTGACAGGTGCAGAACCTATTTATATTCCGCTTGTTCCACCTACCTTTTCATTCGATGCCAACCTGTTGGAGGATGCCTTTAGGAATGGAGCCAAGGCTCTTGTTCTCTGTAATCCGTCGAACCCTTGTGGCAAGGTGTTTACCCGAGAGGAACTCCAAACGATAGCAGATATCGTTATCAAGTATGACGGCTATGTGATTACTGACGAGGTATATGAGCATATCGTCTATGCTCCACACAAGCATGTCTATATCTCCACGCTGCCAGGTATGTGGGAGCGAACCATTTCTTGTAGTTCACTCTCGAAGACCTATAGCATCACTGGTTGGCGTCTGGGCTATGTCATAGCACCAGAGCGCATCATCGAACGCGTAAAAAAGGTACATGATTTTCTAACCGTTGGCGCAGCAGCCCCTTTGATGGAGGCTGCAACTGTCGGTCTTTGCTTTCCTGACAGCTATTATGCCGACCTTCAGGCACACTATACCCACATGAAGCAACTGTTCTGCGACGGCTTGAAAAATTTCGGTCTGACCTTTACAGACCCACAGGGAGCCTATTATGTGTTGCTCGATGTCTCGAAGTATGGTGTGAAGGATGATTTACATTTCTGCGAATGGCTGGCTGAGCATGTCGGAGTGGGTGCCGTCCCTGGCAGCTGCTTCTTCCGCGAGGACGTACATCACCTTATCCGTTTCCACTTTGCCAAGCGCGACGATACGCTGAATGCGGCCCTTGACCGGCTGTCGGAACTTGATAGCAAGGCTAAAGGCTACAAAGGTTATGACATTAATACCCAACATAAGTTATAATAACGGAATGGATAATAGTAATATAATCTATCAAAGATTGACTGAGGACAAAATCGACACATTTATTCAGATGCGAATTAATCAGCTTCGCGAGGAGGGTGCAACTGAAGATGTCGATCTCGCTCCTGCATTGAGGGACTATTATGTTAGGCATATGGCAGATGGCTCCTTTGTGTCATGGATTGCGATGGACGGTGAAAAGATAGTGGGAACGAGCGGCATGTCTTTTGTGGAGAAACCACCTTATTTTGGCTGTCCCAGCGGAAAGATGGGCCTTCTGTCGAGTATGTTTACAGATCCAGACTACAGGCGCAAGGGCATAGCAAAAGAACTGCTTTCAAGAGTGGTAGATGAAGCCAGGAAGTATGGGTGTGGTACAGTTCAGATTACTGCATCAGACATGGGGGTACTGCTATATACATCATTTGGCTTCGTCAAGAATAAGAATTTTATGCAATATCGTATCGATTAATACCTGTTGGACCTTATTAATAGGCAGTGGCAAAACGCAGCATGGCACCGATACCATATTGCAAGGCATCCTCGTCAATATCGAAGGCTGCAGTGTGATGTCCTGCTGTGGTACCGAGTTCCTTATTTTCCACACCAACAAGCGTAAATAGTGTCGGAGCCAACTGATTGTAAAGGGCGAAGGTCTCAGAGGCATACCAGTTGTAGCCTTCATCTGTAGTAATGCGTCCTGGGTATAGTGCTCCAATGGCTTTCTGGGCAAAGGTAGTCAATTCTTGGTCATTGACCACTGGAGGCACCTGAGCCGTCATCTTCTCACCAAAGCGAACAGTACAATCATGCGCCTTTGCCACATCAGTAGCTATTTTCTTGATCAGTTCTATGGACTGGACACCAGCTTCCCAGTCGAAGAAACGGAGTGTACCACCGATATAGACAGAGTCGGGGATAACGTTCCAAGTCTCCCCGCCATGTAACTGCGTGATGCCAAGGGTTACCAACTTCGTGATGTCGCGCTGCTGATTCCATGCCACAGCAACTGAGTTCAGTATGGCCGTGCTGGCATAGATGGGATTTATGGAGTGGTCGGGACGGGAAGCGTGACCGCCACGTCCGAATACCTGCCAAGAGAGCATTGCCATACCAGCCATAATAGATCCTGGCTTGATATACAACTGACCGCTAGGCACATTAGAGGCTAGATGATTACCGTAGATGGCATCGAAATGGATATCCTTGATAGCTGCTATCATTGGTCGAATACCAGTATTTGTTTCCTCGCCTTCCTCGAAAAGAAAAACGTACTTACCCGTCAGCCGGTTGCGCCAGTCATAGAGTGCCCGGATAGTCGTGAGCAAGATGGCCATATGACCATCATGACCGCAACCTTGGGTGAACCCCTTGTTCTTAGAGACAAATGGTTTAGGGTGGCCCTCTCCGTTCACAAGACTCTCTGTTACTGGCAAACCGTCGATGTCTGTTCTCAGTCCGATCGTTTTGCCTGGTCTGTGGGTATCAAGAACGGCATAGAATCCAGTGCTACCTGGAACATCGTGGATCTCGAATGTTCCGATTTCGGCCAATCGGTCCTTCAGATACTTGACGGTCTCCACCTCATGTCCACCCACCTCGGGATAGAAATGTAGGTGACGGCGCACCTCGCGAGTATACTCATCGTAACTCTTAACCTTACTAAGTATCTCCTTGTCGCTGATCTTCTGAGCGGCAAAAATCTGCATAGCACCATTAAGTGATGCTACGCAGACAAATAACATAATTATAGATATGCGCTTCATTTCTCTTTTCTTTATCTTCGTAATGCGTTTATTCTTTAAATTTATATGTGCAAAGGTACAGCGATTCCTGTATACCCACAATCACCTTTTTGTGGCATTCAATGTACCATAAGTGCGGTATTTTTTTTATTTCTTCGTTATTCATATTTGGCTATTGATTCTGTTCTTGCGGCCACATGGTCACAGCTGTGACCAACACTACTAATGCTTTTAGGGTACGATAGCTATAGCTGGCAAGGGTAATAGTTAGGGATAAAAAGAGCAATACAGTAACTTTGTGATTGATTGCCTATACCCAAACGATTGTGTGCCTATACCTAAACGATTGCGCGCCTATACTCAATCTGAAACGTACTCCAGCACAAGCATCATCTATTATATCTCGGTATATATGTGCTCCTTGCCCCTTGGCGTCATCAGTAGCTTAGGATTCTCGCCTTTGGTCCACTCGGTTAGTTGTTTGCGGGCGGAATAGAGGGTGAGTCCTGTATAGCGGGCAAACATACCTGCAGTGATATAGCCGTTGTTACGCTTTATGCACTCTCTCATCTCCTGCTCCAGTTTATCCTTGTCGGCAAGAATCTCCTTGGTGTCTGGGTTCTGGAAACGACGGAATCCATCAAGCCATTTCTTGATTTCCTTATCCCACAGCTTGCCTGGATTATACTCTACACCATCCAGTCGCACATCGCGATCCTTCACCTCGTCGGCATCTGTAATCTGCTTGGCAAGCGAGAGTTTGGGGGCAAACGAACCTATAGGTGTATCGATACGATAACCCTCGGCAAGGAATCGGCCTGCCACACGTACAAACACATCGAAAGCGCGACTCAGCTCGCCATATCGCAAGCTATAGCTGCGCTCGCAGTAGTCCTCGAGCTGCTTCATCGAGAGTTTCATCCCACTTTTGGGACGTACATAAACAAGGTTCTTCCCATCGCCACCTTTCACTGGCGTGGGATGAACCTCATACCACATTCCATTATTTTTTCTTGGCATATATTTTCTCATTGATTAATCAGTCTGCAAAGTTACGAAAAAACGAGAGAAATGCAAAAGGAAAACTCGTTTTTCTTTTCATTTCCGAGTGTAAGTAACTTCGGCAAAGCCAAAGTAAGTATAATATCCCATACATTTGGTATCACAAATGCCACGAAGAGGCGATTGTAGAAGTTGAAAAATCGCCGTACCTTTGCACCGTCGATATGACACAAACTGATTATATTATAAATAGGTATTAGTTAGTAAGGTAAAAATAAACACATTAGTTATTATGAGAAAAGGACTATTATTGACAATTGGCTTTGTGCTTGCCCCGCTTTGGGCTGTTGCACAGAATCTGATTACCGGACGTGTCACCGATGTTCGTACAGGCGAACCTCTGATTGGCGCATCGGTCATCGTAAAGAGTGAGAAGAGTAAAGGTGTAGTAACCGACATAGAAGGTAACTTCAGTCTCCAGACTAAAGTAGAGGCGCCATTGACCCTCAAAGTTGAGTTTATCGGATATCGCCCACTCGATGTTGATGTCTACGATTTCGAAGAACCCGTAGAAATTACATTGAAAGAGAACTACAACAATATCGAAGGCATCGTTGTTACTGGTGTAGCTCAAGGTACATCTCGCAAAGGCTTGTCTTTCGCTCTGACTAAGGTTAGCGACGAGTTGATAAACACTGTACCACAAACTGATGCCTCAACTACACTTCGTGGAAAAGTGGCAGGTATCCGTATTGAGCAATCTGAAGGAAATCAGGGCGCAAAAGTATATCTCCGTGGTGCCAAGTCAATCAATGGTAACATTGAACCCTTGATTGTTGTCGATGGTTTTGTTACTTCTTTGTCATTGTCTGACATTAATCCTAATGATATTGAGACCATCGAGGTGGTAAAAGGTGCTGCTGCCTCTGCTCTATATGGAACCAGAGGAGAGGGAGGTGTTATTCAGGTAATAACCAAGAAAGGACGTGGGGGTAAGATCTCTGTAACGCTCGACAACGAAATCGGATTCAATCACGCTATCAACATCCCAAAGACGTCGCAGTATCATCATTACAAGGTGAATAGCGACGGTAGTTTTGCTCTGAATCAGGGTGGTCGCGTTATCGACTATCAGGAGAACGGCTATTCTGTAAACCTGCACCCATATGTGGATGCTGTCGACAATATCAGCAATCTGCTGAGCGATCAGCCATTCTACACCAACACCGTTTCGTTGGGTGCCTCTAGCGAGCAGTATAACGTTTATGCATCGTTCCAAAATCAGTCAAAAGGTGGAGTTACCAAAGCTATCGATCCTGACAAGAAACAGAGCTTCCTTTTCAACTTGGGATATAAGCCCATCAAAGGCCTGAGCACAGAGTTTACCGCACAATACAGCGTAAGTGATAATCCTTCGTATGTAGCCAACAACTCAGCAGCCAACGGACTGGTTTATTCGGCTTTGTTGCTTGAACCATTTGTAAATCTGGCACAGAAGGATGATAATGGAAATTATCTTGTTACTCCCGATGGTTTGCGACTTCTTTCAAGTCAGTTTAGCAATCCTCTTTACGAGTTTACTAATCGCGAATACGAATATAAGACCAAGAACCTACTGTTAGGTTGGAAGGCTAAATACCAGTTGTCTAAGTTGTTTAGTGCCGAGGTGGCCTATTCTATTCAGAATACCTCGTACGATACAAATAACTATTACCCAATAGGTTACGAGACACTTTCGGTAGATGCCACCAAGAACAATGGTTATTATGGCAAGACAACCCGACAGACCAATACGCGTAATGCACAGTTCCAGTTGAATTATAACCAGAAGATTGGCGACTTTGATCTGGGTGCAGCTTTCAAGAGTGTATACGAGTACGAGAAAATCGAGGGATTCAGTGCTAACGGCTATAACCTCACAGCCCCTGTTAAGTCATTAGATATTACCGATGCCTCAACACGTAACATCTCGTCAACATGGCAGCAGACGGTGAACTATGGCTATTTCCTGAACTTCAAGGGTAGCTGGCGGGAGAAGTGGTTCTTGGATGTGTTAGGACGTCTTGACAAGAGTTCTCGTTTCGGTAAAGATGTCAGCTGGGCTTTCTTCCCCCGTGTTTCTCTTGCCTATCGCCTCACTCAGGATGTAAAGCTTGGTCCTGTTACAGAACTCAAACTTCGTGCCGCCTATGGCGAAGCCGGTAGTCTCCCTCCATACGGCGCCAAGGATAGCCGAGTAACCCTTAATAACTCTGGTGGCGTAAGTTTCACCCAAAACGCAAACACTGATCTGAAACGAGCCATCACATCCGAAACAGAGTTTGGCTTTGATGCAGTTCTGTGGGATTGGCTTAACGTCCAGTTCAACTATGCATTTGCTAATAGTCGCAACGACTTTATCTCAGTTCCGTCGTTCACCCCGCTGCAGGGATCGGCCACTATCTACGACAACCTTGGTAAGGTAAAATCAAATTCACTCGAGTTGGAGGTTTCTGGCCGCATTATTAACAAGAAGAAGTTCACTTGGGATGCCGGACTCACATTCAGCCGTGTACGTAGTGAGATTACCGACATGGGCGATGTGCCTGCATTCACCGATGGTGACTATCGCCGTGACAAGGGCCTTAGCACGTCAACAATATGGGGATATGGTATCTTTACCAGCCTCAATCAGCTTACAACCAACGAGGCCGGTTTTGTAACCAATGCAGGCGACGGCACCAAGACAATCAATGATTACACAGTCAACTCACTTGGCTTCGTTGTAGAGAAAGCTGTACTTGGTACAAAGAACGAGGCACCAGTATTCTATGTTAACGAGAATACAGGTAACACTAAGGTTATTGGCGATGCCCAGCCCGACTTCACTGTAGGTCTCACTAATACCTTTACTTATGGTCCGTTCTCTCTTTATTCATCGTTCGATTGGAAACATGGAGGGCAGAAGTATAACGAGACCGTTCAATACCTCGCTTACGTATCACGTTCAGAGTTCGATGATAAGTCGGCGCAGGCCGGACTGCCTTTGACCTTTGCCACACTCGTGTTTAACGCCGAGCTTCCAACCGACTATTGGGTAGAAGATGCAGGCTACGTATCATTACGCGAGCTGTCACTCTCATACGACATCCCTGTTAAACGATTGGGATTGGGCGAATGGATTAAGAAGGCACGTCTCTCGCTGGTTGGTCGCAACCTCTTTATACTTACCAAGTTTACTGGTGTGAATGTTGATGGCGATAACTACGACGGAAGTGCAGGTACATCCGACTTCTTTAACTATCCATCATATCGCACACTTTCTGCAAAACTTACAGTTAATTTCTAAACGGCATTCATTATGAAAAAGAATATATTGTTATTTATAGCAGCATTTGCTACACTTAGCTCATGCGACTCGACTGATTTCGACGATCCAAGTACACTTACCAACGAAGAGGCTGTCAGTAAGATTAAGAGCTTCAGCTATTCGCTTGTAACCAGTAGTGTCCAAACGGCCTTCAATACCACTACCAGCACCGCAGGTGTACACTTCAGTTTGCTGGCCGACCAGACTACCAATACCAATGGTAACTCCAATTGGTGGTACTATGCCCAGGAACCTCGCATGCGTATTATCAATAGTAGTTCAGAGCGTTCGTATAGTGCCTCGCTCAACTCGCTCTATAGTAACTTCTATCAGGCTAATCTCGATGCCACAAAGGTTATCGATATCATCGAGAACCAAGGTGGAAAGGCCTACGATGATGCTGGAAAGGATCGTACCAGCGACTGCTTGATAGGTGCCTATTATGCCAAGGGTGTTTCGCAAGGCTATCTGGGCAATCTCTACGATAGGGGCATCATTGTCGATGGCATCGATCAGACAGAGAAAGGCTATCCTAACTCATACAAAGAACTTACCGAAAACGGTGTCCGCCACCTTGAGAAGGCCATTTCTCTTGCCGAGTCGTCGTCCAGCCTGCAGTTCGACTTCCTTCAGGGTGTCACCATCGGTAAGGACGATTTCCTGAAGCTGGCCAACTCTATCGCCGCTCGCATTCTCTCGTCTATAGCCCGAGATAAGTCCGAGGCTGTAGCTCTTGGCAGTAGCTACTGGCAGAAGGTGCTCGCCTTTGCCGAGAAGGGCTTCGACTCCGATTTTATCATCACCACCACCTCTGGTGGCTATTACAATGCCCTGCTCAACAACCTTATATTCAAAGGCAGCTCTAACCGTCCTGTCGACATTAAAGTGCCATATCTGGCCGACAAGACCCATAGTTATCCCAATTTCTATCCTACAGATGCCACCATTCTGGAGCCGATAGAGACCGATGACGATCGCTTTTACCAGTACTTCTCCTACACACCCAGCTTCGGTATCCTGATGGAGTCACGTGGCCGCGGACTGTTCAGCAACTATATTCGCGAACGCTGGACCAACAGCCACAACAGTCTTTCAGAGGTAGGATCGGTCAACCCCTATATCCTTGCCGAGGAGCTACGCCTGATAAAGGCCGAAGCCAAGCTGTTCCTTAACGACGTGGCTGGTGCTGCCGAACTGCTTAACAACCCCAACTCGGCGCGTAAGGCCAAAGGACATCTTGCCGATGTGGCTGCCAACGAGACCGACGTGCGTAATGCCATTCACTATGAGTATGCCATCGAGATTGATGGTGCGGCTGGTGTAACAGTGCCTTTCACCTTTATGCGCCGTAACGACTTACTCATTGGCGGAACCCCCACAGAATATCCAATACCTCAAAAGCAATTGGAACTGATTGGCGAGAGCCTGTATTCATTTGGAGGTAAGGAATACATTGGCGAGAAGGGACGCTTTGGCGAGTTGGCTACAGCATTAGACAATGGTTGGAAACTATCTGAGTAAAACTTATTTAAACTATATATGAAGAAGTTGTTTGTATTATTCAGCGTCTGCCTGGCAGCACTCACATCGGTGAGTGCCCAGACGGCAGACAATCAGAAAGAACTGGTAGAAAAAGCCGATTCTAATGGTTACGTTGTGTTCGATGGCGATAAGGCGCCCGACTTTACTGTTACCCTTACTGACGGACGTCAACTTAAATTGTCCGATCTGCGTGGCAAACTGGTTATGATTCAGTTCACCGCCAGCTGGTGTGGCGTATGTCGAAAGGAGATGCCTTTTATCGAGCGCGACATCTGGCAGTGTCATAAGGACAATCCGAATTTCGTACTTATCGGTATCGACCGCGATGAGCCACTTGAAAAGGTGGTGAACTTTGCCAAACAAACTGGTGTCACCTATCCTCTTGGACTTGACCCCGGCGCCAACATCTATGCAAAATATGCTCTCCGTCAGTCTGGTATTACACGTAATATCCTGATTGATAAGGATGGTACCATCATCAAGCGCACCCGACTATATAAGGAAGACGAATTCAATTCTTTAGTCCAGACAATAGATAATTATCTTAAATAAAATGATTGTTTAGTAAGGCAGTCTCAGTGCTGCCTTTTTTTTGTATTTGCAACCTGGTTGCAAGTGGTAATGTGTAATTTTGCGCCCTGAAAGTGTAGAATTATGATTAATAAGATAATATTGTACTCTATACAGCACAAGTTTATAGTGCTGTTATTGCTGGCGGTCATCATTGTAGGTGGACTCTACAGTATGCGCACAGTGAATGTGGATTCGACGCCTGACATCACGGATAATCAGGTGCAAGTGATTACGTCATCGCCTAATTTGGGTACGCTCGATATAGAGCAGTTCGTGACTTATCCAGTAGAACTTGCCATGAGCAATCTGCCTGGGGTAGAGGATATCCGCTCGGTATCGCGCTTCGGACTCTCGGTGGTGACAGTTGTTTTCAAGGAGAACATGGGAACCTATCTTCCGCGTCAGTTGGTAAAGGAGAAACTCGACGAGGTAGAAGAACAGATCCCTGAAGGTTTTGGAAAACCCGAAATAGGTCCGATTACTACAGGTCTGGGCGAGATATATCAATATACGCTTGTGCCTAAGGATGTGTCGAAGTATACGCCCCAGGAACTGCGTACCATGCAGGACTGGGTAGTGAAGCGCCAACTCTCGATGATACCTGGAGTAGTGGATGTAAACTCGTTCGGCGGCAGTATCAAACAGTATGAGATAGCCTTGAGCTCAGAACAGCTGAACTCCCGCCATGTAACTATGCAAGAGGTGTTCGATGCGCTCTCGAAGAATAATGTAAACACTGGTGGCGCCTATATCGAGAAAGACCACATGGCCAGTTTTATCCGAGGTGAGGGACTTGTTAAGTCGCTCGACGATATCAGGCATATCGTAGTGAAGAACGAGGGTGGCGTTCCTATTCTTATCAGCGATGTGGCTGAGGAGGTGAGGTTTGGTCACCAGGTGAGATATGGCGCTTTTACCCAAGACGGCCATGAGGCTGTAGGCGGTATGATACTGATGCTGAAAGGCGCCAATTCGGCCAAGGTGGTAGCTGCCGTGAAGGAGCGCATGAAGGATGTACAGAAGAGTTTGCCGAATGATATACAGATTAAGCCTTTCCTGGACCGTAGCAATCTGATAGAGCGAACCACCAGTACTATTGCCCGCAATCTTACTGAAGGCGCATTGATTGTAATATTTGTATTGGTGTTGTTGCTGGGCAGTGTGCGTGGCGGCTTGATAACAGCATCGGTCATTCCGTTGTCGTTACTCTTTGCCTTCATCCTGATGCATATGTTTGGCGTTTCGGCAAATCTGATGAGTCTTGGTGCCATCGACTTTGGTATCATTGTTGATGGCGCTGTGATTATAGTTGAAGGAATAGTGCATAAAGTAGAAAGGGCGAAGTCCAAGATGGCAGAATCGCCGCTCGACATGGAGCAGATTGGCTACGAGAGTGCTTCGACCATGATGGGCGCTGCCTTCTTCGGACAGTTGATCATCTTGATTGTGTTTGCCCCCATCTTGTTCTTGACAGGCATCAGCGGAAAGATGTTCCAGCCGATGGCATATACTTTTGCCTTTGCCGTGTTGGGCGCTTTGATTCTCTGTCTTACCTATGTGCCTGCCATCAGCGTATTACTGCTCAGACCTCATGGTAACAAAGACAGCAGGTTGGCCCGATTTGAGCAAAGGCTGCATTCGCTGAGCGAAAACATGATGGCCAAGGTGCAGCAGGCATACAGTCCGCTGCTCGCGTATTCGCTTGCGCATCGCAGATTGGTGTTGCTGCTGGCAGCAGGTCTTTTTGTGATATCAGGATTGATGTTCTGGCGTATGGGTGGAGAGTTTATACCCGAATTAGACGAGGGCGACATTGCCATGCAGACATTCCTGCGCCCTGGCAGCTCGCTCGAAGAAACCATCAAACGTGAGGAGGAGGTTGAGCAGGTGCTGCTCCAGAACTTCCCAGAGATAAAAACTGTTTGTGCACGAATAGGTGTTGCTGATATTCCTACCGACCCGATGGGGTTTGATTATACCGACTCGTTTGTGATTCTTGAGAAGGATAAAAGCAAATGGAAAAATGCCAAGACCAAGGAAGAGTTGATTGAGAAAATGATTGAGAAGCTGGACTCTCTTCCTGGTTTGAACTATTCTTTCTCACAACCTGTTGCCTTGCGCTTTAACGAGTTGCTCACTGGCGTACGCGAGGATATTGCCGTGAAGGTATATGGCGAGGATCTTGATACGCTGAACATGATTGGCGAAAAGATGGTGAACGTTATTTCCAAGATTGATGGCGCTGAGGATGTGGCGTTGGAGCGTACTGCCGGTCTGCCACAGATTACCGTGAAATACGATCGTCAGAGAATAGCCCGCTACGGACTGAATATTGACAAACTGAACAGCTATGTATGTGCTGCCTTTGCTGGTGCCAAAGCCGGCGTGATATTCGAAGGCGAGAAACGTTTTGATATGGTGATACGCCTCGACCAGAAGGAGCGTAAGAGTATTGATGACATCCAGAATCTGTATGTCGATCTTCCTAATGGTTCATTGATTCCATTGAAAGAGGTGGCAGATATCAGTTATGAGCTAGGTCCGATGCAGATTAGTCGTGACAAAGCCTCGCGACGTGTCTATGTAGGTGTGAATGTGCGTGGCAGGGACGTGCAGTCGTTGGTCGATGAAATTAAGCATAAACTCGATAAGCAGGTAAAAATGCCTACAGGCTATCATGTCACATACGGAGGCGAGTTCCAGAATATGCAGGATGCTCGTGAACGCATGACTATCGTGATGCCTATAGCCTTGTTACTGATCTTTGTGTTGCTGTATTTTGCCTTGAAATCAGTTAAACAGGCATTGATGATTTATATAGCTGTACCGCTTTCTACTATCGGTGGTGTGTTAGCATTGGCGTTGCGTGGTATGCCATTTAGTATCTCAGCAGGTGTGGGCTTTATAGTGCTCTTTGGTGTGGCTGTTCTTAACGGACTGGTATTGGTTAACCGCTTCAACGCGCTGCATAACAGTGGAGTGGGCGATATCCGCGAGTGTGTCATTAAGGGAACGCGCGAGCGCCTGCGCCCGATACTTCTCACAGCTACTGCTGCCATGCTTGGCTTCTTGCCAATGGCCTTCTCCGGTTCGGCTGGCGCAGAGGTACAGCGCCCGTTGGCTACAGTGGTTATAGGCGGTCTGTTTACCGCTACTACGCTTACGCTGATCGTATTACCTATATTATATATGTATGAAGAGAAAATAGGAAATAAACTTATGAATCATCATCTTCAAGTAACTTCCGTGTTGCTGGCTTTGCTTTGGTTACCATCTGTAGCAAAAGCACAGGTCATCACCTTACAGCAAGCACAGGAAATGGCTATTAAGAATTATCCAAGTATGCGGGCCGCCCATCTGAACATACAAAGCCAACAGGCTCTTCTGCCATCAGCATTCAACCTGGGTGATACAGAACTCTCTACAGGTGGCGAGGAAATCGGTAAAGGCAACGAAGCCACCTATACCTTGATTGCTCTTCGACAGAATCTGGATATCTTCAGTATCGGTGCCAAGAAGGGACTACTGAATCAGCAACTGAAGGTGGCCGAAGCCGAAGGGAAAGTGGTGGAGCGAGATCTGATGCGTGAGGTTGGCATTGACTATGTGAACGCCTTGGTAGCTCGTCATCGTACAAAGGTTTATGAGGGCCTTGATTCTGTATTCAGCGATTTTGAGAAAGCAGCAAAGATGCGATACGAAACCGAGGCAACCTCGAAACTGGAGTATATCAGTGCGCTGCAGCAATTACGCCAGAACGGCCTTGCCATTCGTCAGGCTAAGATGGATGAAGATATTGCAAACAGGAACATGAACAGATGGTTGGGAACAGAGACGCATTTTCTGCCTGAGGATAGTTTGGAATTAAGCATAGAGACCCCGTTGTTGAATCAAGTACCAACTATTCAACTTGCCAGCGAGAAAGTGAAGTTAGCCGAAAAGCAGGTAAAAGCCGAGAAGGCAGAATTCCTTCCGAAACTGTATGTTCAAGAAGGCTCGCAGAAGATTGGAAATAATAGTGGCTACTGGTCGTACGAGGTTGGCGTCAGCATGCCTGTGTTCAGTAGTGAACGCAGAGCGAAGGCAAAAGCCGGTAAACTACAGTTCGAAGCAGAAAAAGCTCAGCAGGAACATACTGAATTATTGTTGAAATCAGAACTACAGGCACTTTCGGCTAACAACAAGAAGTGGCACGAACAGCTGAAATACTATCGCGAAGTGGTTCTGCCGTTAGCCGATGAGCAACAGCGTGTGGCTATCATGTCATACCACCAGGGGGCTATCGACTACATTGGGTTTATTGAGAATATGAAGGAGGCTGCAAAGGTACAAATTGACTATTGGGATGTATACGGTGAGTATCTCACCAGCCATATTAAATTACTATATTTTTAAAACGACAATATGAAAACAAATATCTTTTATATAGCAATTGCTGCTATCATGCTTGTAGGTTGCACTGGCAACAATGACAAAGAGGCAAATGAGGCCGAAGACACTGAAGTTGAAATGGCTGACGTGACACTTACCGACAGTCAGGTGAAGAAGTTAGGCATCAACTTCGGTACACTTCCTACCCATGAATTCTCGGGCGAGATTGAGGCTAACGGCAGCTTGGCTGTAGCACCTCAGAGTCAGGCATCGGTATCGCCCTATACAGGTGGAAATGTGAAGCAGATTCTGGTTCGCGAAGGTCAGAAGGTTGTAAAGGGCCAGGTGCTGGCATTACTCTCTCATCCTGATCTGCTGGATGTGCAGAGCCGTTATTTGGATGCATATAACCGGCTGATATATGTTGCCAAGGAATACGAACGTCAGCATAAGCTCTATACAGAGAAGATAGGGTCAGGCAAGGACTATCAGCAGACACTCTCTGAATACCGTCTGCTTCAAGGACAACTCCGAACATCGGAGGCTCAACTCCGCATGATGGGTATCAATCCAGCTAAGATAGCCAATGGTGAGACGGTGACTTCTGTTGCGCTTCGTGCGCCTATTGCAGGTACAATAGAAGGAATCAATGCTGAGACTGGTCAGTATGTTGACAGCCAGATGGCGATGTTCCATATCGTGAATTTCGACAATATCTATGCAGACTTGTTAGTGTTTGAGAAAGATCTTCCACACATTCGTGTCGGACAGGATGTTAGTTTTGAACTGAAGTCGGCTTGTGGCGATAAGTTTACTGGTAAAATCACATCTATCGGCAAAATCTTCGATAATAATCCCAAGGCAGCACATGTGCGTGCCACGATCGAAGGTCCAGAACATGAATTTGCAGAAGGTCTCTATCTCTGTGGCAAAATAGTATCCGACTTACATAAGGCACCGGCATTCTCAACCGAGGGGGTGGTATCGGATGCTGGCAAGTCTTACGTATTTATAGTAACTCGTGGTAATGGTAGTTACACCTTCCATCCTTTAGAAATAACAAAGGTACGTGAGGAGAAAGGATTCATAGAGATAAAGCCGATAAGTGCAGTTGACTCTAAGGCGCAATTCGCTTTGAACGGAGCTTATTATATCCTATCGGAAATGAAAAAAGCTGAGACTGGAGAAGACGACTAATTTGAAAAAAAACTACGTGGCATCACTAAGTGGTGCCACGCAGACAAATATCAATATCTAATAGCTTGCCCGTCTTTAGGAATCTGACTTAGAATAAATTGACGGATGTCTTCATTACCCTGTTTCAGGTCTTCCTGGCGTACATAAATCATATGACCACAACGGTAACCTTTAAAGATAAAACGGTCTTGGAATTTACCGCCACGGTCTATCTGCCAGAAATTATATTTAGCATTGAAATAGTCACATCCACCATCATAGTAACCCGACTGGACAAGCACTTTAAGATCAGGATTCTGAGAGAGTGCCTTTCCAAGATCCTCGCCTGTATGATCGTTGTTGCGATTCCAAGGATGCACGTTGCCAAAAAGCAGATACTCCACGTCGGTTTTATAATTCAACTCATTACGTACATACCAGTTGTAGGCAGTAGAGAATGCGCGATTCCAGGTTGAGAACTCTGCACTATAGTCAGGGTGCTCGCCTGCTGTCTGAATGTCGCGACCAGTGTAGCGAGAATCAAGACGGCCTATATGCAAATCGCGATTTCGAAGCAGCTCCTTCCAATAGTAACGAGTCTCTATGACGAGATTATGACGAAGGACTTCCTGCTCGCTGATGCCGGAATATAATGAAACCTTTTTGGCAATCTCCTTTCTACGAGCCTCGGGCAGCGAACCACCCCAAGCCAAAGCTGGGATATACTCCTCGACAGTAAATTTCTCGACCTCAGGCAATATCTCATCAAGATCCTTATTCTGCAGAGTTGCATTCAGAGCTTTGTGATACCATGAAGTTGCTGCCATATATGGCAGGGTAAGAGCCTTACGGTTGAGACTACGTGAATCAATACCCAACTCGGTTGGCGACAACAGTATTACACCATTTACGTATATCCAATGCTTCTGCTGCAGACTATACACGAGTCCAGAGGCACGTGTTGTGCCATAACTCTCACCAATGATGAATTTGGGCGATTCCCAGCGATTCTGACGATTGATGAAGTTCTTAACCCAGTCGCTGATATAGTCAATATCCTCGTTGATACCGAAGAATGGTGAAGACTTGCCCTGTGATGCCTCCTGACGACCGCGATTAGTACCGCGGCTTGCGCCTTGCGATGCCGATTCTGCGCCCTCCTTCTTATCCTTGTTCTTGATGATTCGCGAGAAGCCTGTATTGACAGGACAGATATAAACGATGTCAGCCACATCGAGTACAGAATATGGGTTGCTATGAACGCCATAGGGCTGAACAACCTGTCCTTCTGCATCCAAATTTAGCAATACAGGACCGGTATAGCCTATCTCCATCCAAAGAGATCCTGAACCGGGACCACCATTAAACGAGATAAGAAGCGGACGGTGTGCCTTGTCCTTTACACCATTCTTTTCGTAATATGTATAGTTGAGTCCGGCAATGATATTACCATCCTTATCCCATACAGGTTGGTGACCAATAGTAGCCGAATAGGAAATACTATGTCCGTTGAACGTGGCCTGATGCTGAGTTGTAACAGCATCTTCAGGATTAATCTCTTCTTGTGCATATACCTGACTAACAAATAAGGCAAGTAATAATGCTGATAATACTTTCTTACTCTTCATAATGCGTTTATTATTTGATGAATACTTTCAGCGTGCAAAGGTAGTGCGTTTTTCCAACTCCCACAATCACCTTTATTTGGCATTTCACTTACCATACATTTGGTATAATAACCTCTATTTTTACATAATTAGCTGATCTTCATTGGCTTTTCCGAAAAATTATTATTACCTTTGCAGCCGTGAAATTGGTAACAACGCTGATATTGTGTTTTTCTGCCGTTTCGGTTTGTGCTCAGGTAACCGAATCTGTAGATTCTTCGAACGTTAGGACGCTCGATGGTAAACGTTTGTCAGAGGTAACTGTTTCGGCCCACAAATCAAATAGGGCCAAGACCAGCGGACTGAGCAACACGGATTTTATCAGTTCCAAGGAACTACTGAGGGCAGCATGCTGTAATCTTGGCGAGAGTTTTACAACCAATCCGTCGGTGGATGTCAATTATACCGATGCTGCTACTGGTGCCCAACAAATCAGACTGCTTGGACTCTCAGGAACCTATGTCCAGATGCTTACCGAGAACATACCTAACTATCGTGGATTGGCAGCACCTTTCTCACTTAGTTATATACCAGGACCGTGGATGCAGAGCATTCAGGTGTCAAAGGGTGCCTCGTCTGTAAAAAACGGCTACGAGAGTATTACGGGGCAGATTAATGTTGAGTTCAAGAAACCTCAGGCCACACCATGGGCTGATGCGAACCTTTATTATAATTCAAAAGGAAAACTGGAGGCCAATTTGGGGGCAAACCTTAAGCTTCCCGACAAATGGAGCACAGCCTTGTTAGGACATTACGAGATTCTTGATAAGGCCCACGATGATAATGGCGACGGATTTGTGGATATGCCCAAGGTGCGTCAGGGCTCGCTACAAAGCCGTTGGGCTTGGCTTAGCGATAACTATATCTTTCAAGCCTCACTCAAAGGGCTTAAGGAGCGTCGTGAGGGTGGCCAGATAGGTCATCATGCTGTAGGTAATACGCATCCTTATCTCATTGATATTACCAACGAGCGTTATGAAGCATTTGCCAAGAATGCTCTGATCCTGGATGCCGAACACGCTGCAAACATAGCGTTAATACTTTCTGGGTCGTTACATCATGAGAATTCTACCTATGGTCATCAGCAATACATCGCCGATCAACGTAATGGGTATGCTTCGCTGATGTTTGAGAGTGATTTCGATGAGCACCACAGCATATCAACAGGTGTAAGTCTGAACCATGATTATCTGGACGAACAGATTAGGAAGATTGATGAGACTACACCTGGAGTTTATGCACAGTATACATATAAGATAGGTGAGAAGTTTACGTTAATGGGTGGTCTACGCTGGGATTATAGCAGCATATACGGCGGTTTTGTAACACCAAGAATGCATATCAAGTATTCGCCAAACGATGTTGTTACCCTTAGAGGCTCTGTAGGTAAAGGCTATAGAAAAAGTCATGTGCTGGCAGAGAATAACTATTTGTTGGCAAGTGGCCGACTCATCTATATTGATGGTGGTTTAGATCAGGAAGAAGCATGGAACTATGGCATTAGTGCTGCACTGAGTATACCTGTTGGAGAAAAGAAACTGGACGTCAATGCCGAATATTATTATACTAATTTCCTACACCAGACAGTAATGGATCTTGATAGCGATCCGCATGTTGTGTACTTTAGGAATCTGGATGGTAAGAGCTACTCGCATACATACCAGATAGAGGCTACATACCCGTTCTTCGAGGGATTTACACTTACGGCCACTTATCGTCGTACAGATGTTAAGTGTACATATGATGGCGTATTAATGGAGAAACCCCTTACCAACAAATACAAAGCGCTGTTTACAGCCTCTTATGCACCAGGCATGGGCAAGTGGCAGTTTGATGTTACCTTGCAGCTTAATGGTGGTGGTCGCATGCCTACGGCTTATACTACCAGTGATGGTCTACCATCATGGGACGATCGCTACAGTGGCTATGAACAACTCAGTGCTCAGGTAACGCGTTTCTTCAGGCATTGGAGTATCTATGCTGGTGGTGAGAATATCACAGGTTTCAAACAGAAGAATCCTATCATTAATGCCACCAATCCGTGGAGTGCTAATTTCGACTCAACAATGATATGGGGCCCTCTGCACGGTGCCGTTTATTATATTGGGGTACGATTGAATTGGAATAAAATATAAACATTATAGTTATGAGAACAAGAGTATTATTCGCAGCGCTGGCAGTAGCCGCTGTTAGTTATGCAAAGGACATCAAGACCGTAGTATTAAAGACACAGCCAGAGATGCATTGCATGGGATGTGAGAAGAAGATTAAGGAGAACATCCGTTTCGAAAAGGGTGTCAAGTCTATCGTCACCAATCTCGACGACAAGACAATAACCATCGAATACGATGCCGAGAAGACCAATGTCAAGAATATCATCGAGGGATTCAAGAAGATTAAGTACGAGGCAACTGAGGTTAAGAGCGAACCTGAAAAGAAGGTCGATGCTGTTACAGGTGCCACTCAGAAGAAGTAACATAAAATAAAAAACCAAACAGGAATTAAAATATGGCAAAGATTGTTTTAGTAACAGGTGCCAACAAGGGCATCGGATTTGGAATAGCCAAGCACCTCGGAAAAAGTGGTTGGCAGGTTGTTATCAGCGCACGCGATGAAGAGCGCGCCCAGAAGGCTATCAGCGAGTTGAAGTCGGCAGGTGTCGACGTGCTGGGGTGGGTGAATCTCGAGCTTCGCAACCTTGCCAGCATCGAGCAGGCCGCCAAGCAGATCAATGAGAAATATCCTGAGTTAACTCTGTTGGTCAACAATGCCGGCATTCCTGGCGATATGAGCGTTAACAGCGAGCATACCGAGCTTAGCGATATCAAGGAGACGCTCGACGTAAACTTCATTGGTACCTTTGCCCTGACCAAGGCATTGATTCCTCTGCTCACCAAGAATCAGGGCCGTATAGCCAATGTTACCGTTCCTTCAGAAATCAGCCCTTACTGGCATCCACTGGCATACGTGGCCAGCAAGGCTGCTCAGAATGCCATGATGGGTGTGATGGCCATCGAATTCCAGCAGGCTGGTACACCTGTTGAGGTCTTCTCTGTTCACCCTGGCCCCACTACCACCGATTTGAACGGCAATATGGCTCTGCCAGGTTTCCACGACATTGAGACCGTTGGTCAGAAGTTTGCCGAACTCATCAACGATGGTCAGAACCATCAGGGCGAGTTCATCGAACTCTATCCCATCGTAAAAGAAGACTAAATCATCTGTGTTATGAAGCAAGTTATCAGTACCCCAAAGGCACCTGCTGCCATCGGTCCTTATAGTCAGGCCATCCGTGTTGGAAACCTCGTTTATACTTCTGGCCAGATACCCATTGATCCTGCTACAGGCTCGTTTGTTGAGGGTGGCATCAAGGAGCAGACACGTCAGTCGCTCACCAACGTCAAGGCTATTCTCGAGGAGGCAGGCACCAGCATGGCCAATGTCATCAAGACCACTGTGTTTATGGCCGATATGGCTGACTTTGCAGATGTGAATGGCGTCTATGCCGAGTTTTTCAGCGAGCCATTCCCTGCCCGCTCTGCCGTAGCAGTAAAGACACTGCCTAAAGGCGCCTTAGTAGAAATTGAGGTGATAGCAGAAATCTAACTTATGGCATCTTGCACCACTAAGCCGGCCAGCATGAAACCAAAGATGGCGGTAATGTGGGCAAGAGTGCCGTTGATTTGGGCTTTAGATGAGCACCACTCATGATTAAGCAGACTGGGGTCGCCAGGACCATTCTGGGCTTTGGGGCACATGCAATGCTCGGTGCCACAAGTAGCGTTGTGGCCCTTATTCTCAAGCAATTCGTCAGAATAAACGCACTGGAATTTACGCTTGGGATACTGACCGTCGCGTTTGAAACGCTTGCGCAGAGCACGAGCCAAAGGGTCGCCCTGTACTTTCCAGAACTCAGCTATTTTTATTCGAGTAGGGTCTAACTTTAATGCAGCTCCCATCGAAGAGAAAAACTTGGCCTGAGTCTTACATGCCATTAAAATAAGTAATGTTTTATCCTTGAGCGAGTCGATAGCATCGATAATATAGTCGTAACTGTCAATATTGAAGCTGTCGGCAGTCTCTGCTGTAAAAATTTTCTGTAGGGCGGTTATTTCAGCCGATGGATTAATACTGAGCAGTCGCTCCTTAAGTGCATCAACCTTTACTTGACCAACTGTTTTAGAAGTAGCCATGAGCTGACGATTGATATTTGTGATGCAAACCCGATCGGAATCGACTATCGTCAGATGTTTGATGCCAGAACGCACCAAACTCTCGGCGCACCAAGAGCCAACACCACCAACACCAAAGATAATCACACGTTTCTCAGCAATGTTGCTCATAGCCTCATTGCCTAAAAGAAGTTCAGATCTGCGAAAAATTGCTTGTTCTAACGCCATATTTGTAATTTTGGCTGCAAAGTTACTGCTTTTTTCTGAATGAATCGTTAGTAAACGGGCAGTTTTTATCAAAATACCGCAAGATTGGTATTTCAGGATAGAGAAAAACTTTGTATCTTTGCCGCCGAAAACAAAGAAAAGACGAAATATAGATGAAGAAGACGTTATTATGGATAGCAGCACTCGTGGTGGGTGCTATACTTGGAGTATTAGGACAAGACTGGATTAACGCTACGGCCGACTTCGTAGCTACAATATATACGCGATTATTCCAACTGCTGGCAGTACCAACCATTGTATTGGCAGTAATAACTACATTTGCTACGTTCGGATCGAAAGGCTCGGGGCGTATATTCGGACATACCCTTACTTATACTTTACTTACTACTATTGCAGCAGCGGCCTTAGGTGCAGTGCTCTACGTGGTTATCGCACCGGGCAACGTTGCTGCCACCCAGCTAACCGCTGATCCATCCTCCATCACCTCTAACCTCTCATATTACGATCACATCGTCAGTATTATACCTAATAATATAGTAAAGCCATTCCTGGAGGGCAATGTACTGTCGCTGCTGTTGTTGGCATTTGCTGTGGGTATAGGATTGTCGAAACTACCTGAATCTGAAAATAAATCCATAATAACTAAGGGACTGCTAGGCTTGCAAGAGCTACTATTCCTGCTGATACGCTGGCTGATATGGACTCTGCCATTGGGCATCGTTGCCTTCTCGGCTCAGTTGTCGGCACAGGTATCGGCAGGGGTGGTGGCCGACTCCATCGGCAAATACGTATTGGTGGTACTGGGCGGCAACGTGATACAGTTCTTTGTGGTGCTACCGTTGTTCCTGTTGGCTCGCGGATTGAATCCCGTGCACGTGCTAGGCAAGATGATGCCTGCTGTACTGATGGCCCTGTTTACCAAGAGTAGCGCTGCCACCCTGCCCGTTACTATGGATACCGCCGAAAACCGACTGGGCATTCGCCAGAACATTGCCCGATTTGTACTGCCCATCTGTACCACTATCAACATGAATGGTTGTGCTGCATTTATCCTGGTAACATCGCTGTTTGTAATGCAGAACGGTGGTACACCGCTCACATTTACTACTATAGCAACGTGGGTAATTATATCAGTAGTGTCGGCCATAGGCAATGCCGGTGTACCCATGGGGTGCTATTTCCTCACACTATCGCTGATGTCGGGCATCGGTGCACCAATCGCCATTTTAGGTGTCATCCTGCCGATATATACCATCATAGATATGGTTGAGACGGCCGAGAACGTATGGTCCGACTCGTGTGTGGCCGCCATGGTTAACCACGATTTGGCCGAAAAAGAATAATATTCTGTAAACAGCTAAAAATATAGCATATTTAAGAAAATACCAATATTTAGCTACCATTTTATAGGTATATTCTCCTATTTTTGGTTAAAATTTGGAGAATATATCTATTTGTTGTACCTTTGCACCCAGAATCAAACATTGCAGTTATGGGAAAGTATATTATAGCAGATAATCAGGAGATAACGAGATTTGCACTCGAGAGTCTGATAAGACAAAACGAGGAGAATACTGTATATCGCGCATCGGATAAGACCAGTCTGGTGGCACAACTCAAGGAGCACGAGAATGCAACAGTAATACTGGACTACACGCTGTTCGATTTTGCTGACGAAGACCAGTTGCTGATAGTGAGCGAGAGATTCGCCCTGTCGCAGTGGCTGCTGATTAGTGATGAGCTCACACCCCAGTTCCTGCGCCGCGTGATATACTCGTCTCACCAGTTCAGTATCGTTTTCAAGGATGGTCCGATGAAGGATCTGCGCGATGCCCTGCACGCTATAGCCAAACACGAGCGTTTTATCAGTCAGAAAGCGCTTGAGGTGATTATCAACCAGCAGTATGAGGAGGAAAAGCCTGGAATACTGACTGCCACCGAGGCTGAGATCGTGAAAGCCATAGCTCAAGGCAAGACCACCAAGGAGATAGCCGAAGAGCGATTTTCGAGCGTACACACCATAACCACGCACAGAAAGAATATCTTCAGGAAACTGGGTGTAAACACAGCCCACGAGGTGGTGAAATATGCCATACGTGCAGGACTTGTCGACCCATCGGAATTCTACATATAATTAACAAAACAAATGAAGAAACAAACAATTGCAATTAACACGCCCTATACCAGACAGGACGTGTACGGAGCACTTGCTATGCCCATATATAACAATGTGGCATTTGAGTTTGACGATGCCCAAGAAATGGCCGATGCCTTTTGTAACCGCATAAAAGCGCCTGACTATGCCCGAGTAGAGAACCCAACGGTAACCAATCTGGAACAGCGCGTAAAAGCTCTGACTGGAGCCCAGCACGTAACTGCATTTAACTCAGGCATGGCAGCCATCAGCAATGCACTATTGGCTGCAACAGAACATGGCAAGAACATCGTAACCTCGCACCATCTGTTTGGTAATACACTGGCACTTGTCACAACCACACTAACACGATTCGGCGTGGAGCCACGTCTTACAGATTTGACTAATCTGGAAGCCGTAGAGTCGGCTATAGACAAGCATACCGCATGTGTATTCCTTGAGGTGCTTACTAATCCGCAGATGGAAGTGGCTGACTTGAAAGCAATTTCAACGATTGCTCACAAGAAAGGCGTGCCTGTGATAACCGACTCGACTGCAATACCTTTTACTGAGACAAATCTGAAAGAGCTTGGTGTTGATATTGAGGTCCTGTCGAGTACTAAATACCTGTCGGGTGGCGGTACATCATTAGGAGGACTGATAGTAGATTACGGCACCTTTCCCGAGATAAACAAACGTGTAAAGTACGAACTGCTGTTTAATCTGGGTGCCTATATGACTCCACAGGCAGCTTATATGCAGACCTTAGGATTGGAGACGCTCGATGTGCGCTACCAGCGACAGGCAGGCAATGCCCTCTGGCTGGCAAAGCAACTATCGGAAATACAACGCATCAGGAATGTAAACTATATCGGACTGGAAAATAATCCATTCCACCAGTTGGCCCAACAGCAATTCGGAAAGACATCGGGTGCTATGCTTACCATCGACCTGGCATCTAAGGAGGCGTGCTTCAGATTCCTGAACCGCTTGAAGCTGGTACACCGTGCCACCAACCTCTTTGATAGTCGCACATTGGCCATTCACCCGGCATCAACCATCTTTGGTAACTTTAAGGATGAACAACTGGAGCAGATGGATGTGCGCCAAACTACCATACGCCTGTCAATAGGACTGGAAGATAAGGAGGATATACTGAACGATATAAAACAAGCATTACTGAAAGATGACTTATAACTTCGATAAGATAATAGACCGCGCAGGTAGCGGAGATCTGAAACACAATGTACTGAAAGAACGCTACGGTCGCGATGACCTGTTGCCACTATGGGTGGCCGATATGGACTTTGAAACTCCGGAGTTTATCACCCAGGCACTGCGCCAGCGTCTGGAACACTCGCTGTTCGGCTACACTGTTATACCCGAGGACCTTTGGACCACCACCATCAAGTGGATTGCCGACCACCACCAATGGCAGGTACAACGCGAGTGGCTCACCTACATACCAGGTATTGTAAAAGGTATCGGTATGGCTATCAATGTGTTTGTAAAGGATGATGAAAAGGTAATCATCCAGCCACCTGTGTATCACCCATTCCGACTGACGCCGAAGGGCAACGGGCGCCAGGTGGTATACAACCCGCTGAAGGAGAAAGCCGATGGCAGCTATGAGATGGATTTCGAGCAATTGGAGGCGGTAGCTGACGAAAAGTGCCGTTTGCTGATACTGAGCAATCCGCATAATCCCGCTGGCATCTGCTGGGATGCAGACACGCTGCGAAAGCTGGCACACTTCTGCTATGAGCGTGGCATCATCGTGATATCCGACGAGATACATAGCGACATGGCTCTATTCGGCAATCGCCATCTACCATTTGCCACTGTTAGTGACGAGGCTGCACAAACCAGTATCACCTTTGGCGCACCATCTAAGACGTTTAATATAGCAGGCATTGTGAGTTCGTATGCTGTAGTACCCAACCCAACCCTGCGCCGCAGATTCTACACATGGCTGGAGGCTAACGAGTTTAATGACCCGCCACTGTTTTCGCCTATTGCCACCATAGCAGCCTATAAACATGGTGAAGAATGGCGCAAGCAGATGTTGAGTTATGTTGAGAGTAACATCCTGTTTCTCGAGGATTACTGCCAGAAACATCTTCCAGCCATCAAGCCCATACGTCCACAGGCATCGTTCTTGGTATGGCTTGACTGCAGAGCGCTGGGAGTTAATCACGAACAACTTGTCGACCTGTTTGTGAACCATGCGCATCTGGCATTAAACGATGGCGAGATGTTTTACGAAAAAACATGCCCCGAGGGACACGGCTTTATGCGATTGAATGTTGGTACTCCAAGAGCCGTATTACAGCAGGCACTTGAGCAACTTAGCGATGCTATAGAGCGTTTTTTTAAAAAAACATGATTAGTTTCATTTTTATTTCTTATCTTTGCAGGCAAATAAACTAAACATAACATCAAAATGAAGAAATTATTAGTTTTTGGTGCTTTCGCAGCGCTGTTTGCCGTTACTGGCTGTCAAGAGAAGAAAGAAGTGTCGAAGGATGCCGTTTCGTTCGACGAAGTACTGACCACAAGACGAAGCGTACGCAGCTACGATGCCTCGAAGAAGATTTCAGAGGCCGAGGTCCGTGAACTCCTTACGGCTACACAAGAGGCTCCATCGTGGGCCAATCAGCAGCCCACTAAGTATTATGTAGCTATCAGCCCCGAGAAAGTAGCTGCCGTTCAGGATATGGTGGGAGGCAACAAGGAGCGCATCAAGGAAGCCCCTGTTCTTATCGTCTCTACATTCGAGCGTGGCAAATCGGGCTTCTTCCAGGGCAATCAGACCAACGAGGTTGGCGACGGATGGGGTGCCTACGACAATGGTCTTAGCAACTGCTACCTGATTCTGAAAGCTCGCGCTATGGGCTTCGATACACTCATCATGGGTATGCGCGATGCCGATGCCCTCCGCAAACTCTTCGATATTCCTGAGAACGAGACTGTGATGGCAGTCATCTCACTAGGCTACAGAGCCGGCGAGCCCAACCGCCCAGAACGCCGTCCCCTCGATGACATTGCAAAGTTCTACTAAATTATAAGCGGGCCCTGTACGGAGCCCGCTTATTTGTTTCGTAGTAACCTGATTACTTGCAGAACTTATCCATAGTCTGTTTGAATGCCTCCATGTCGTCAGCGTGGAGCCAATCCAGGTCGTGGATGTTGCCTTGCTTGTCTATGATTTTATAGGTGGGAAAGCCTTGTACGTTCAGGTAACGCTCGATGGCACTCTGCTGCTCTTCGGGCAGATTGTAATGAACGCAGTTGGGACCAGCTAAGTTATACTCCTTGATGACATTCTTCCACGATTCGTCGCTGCTACCGTTACAGAGATAGAGGTATACAATATCTAAATCCTTGAGTGCCTCCTTCTCCTTCCACGAGTCTTTTAGCCGCTGCTTACATGGTCCGCACCATGTGCCCCACACGTCGAGGTAGATAACGCGCCCCTTGTATGGCTCGATAATCTTACGTAGCATCTTCTCGCCATCGGTCATATTCTCCACATCGGTAGATGGACGCAGGCTGGCTGCATTAGCCAAATCTTGATGCTCAAGGGCTATGTACTTGTCGTTTGTTGTCTTCACAATATCGAGTGCAGCAGGCAACTTGATTTCTTGCAGCGCAAAGTTCAGCGCAGCGGGGGGTAATGACTTGCGGAAGCTGTTGAGCGTCCAATAGAATCTGTGAGCCAAGGCCAAGTCTATCAAAGCTGGGTCAGGATTCGTTGATTTTACAGCCTCTAGCTGGTAGTAGATATCAACCAACGGACTCTCTTCATCTATCACAGCCTTTACATCAGGGCGCTCCATAATGGCAAGATATTGCTCAGAGTAGCTGTTGCTAATATTGATGTTAAGACTATCTATTTTCTGGTTTTGGGCTTGAGCAGCATACTCCTTACGATATGCTTCTGCATAACGCTCTACAAGGGCTATCTCATCGTCGGTAATCGACACCCTGCCGTCAGCCTTAGCCCGGCGCAGAATGGTGGGATAGGCCCCTTCGGGCAAGGTAATGGTGTAACGATCAATTTTTACGCCATGACGCTCTGTTACCACCTGGTCGAGATAGTCGCGCATAAAGGTTGAGAAGGGCATAAAGAGTGTATAGGGTTTAGGCATTTTCTGCCATAGTTGCGTGGTGACGTAATCCATATACTCCTTTGGCAATTCTTTGCCAGGCACACCGAAACGTGCCTGCATCATCGATTCTCCTTGACCAGCCAAACACAAGCCATTCACGTAGTCGATATAGCGTTGCGAGAGATTGGGGCGCTTTGCAATGTTCTCCTGTATCTCAGCCTTCATCGCCTCACAGATGCCATCCGTACGTGTCTTGAACTGTATCGCATCCTCGCCTTGATTGATGCGTGGATAACCCCATGCTGCAGGACAGGCAGCAAGTTCGTTCTGCAAGCGGGCATCATCGCCCATAAACAGCACTTGTCCTGTCTTAAAGTCCTTGAGGAAGAAATAGGTTTTGCCAGGCTCAAGTACTGGTGAAACAGAAGAACGGCGCAGATCAAGGAAGGCGTCTGACGAATTGACCAATGGGAAACGCAGGGTGAAACGTCCCACTGAGTCGAGTCTTGTGGTATATCTTTCCTGATTATCGATGATGAGGTGACTGATGATTGCTTCAAACTCTCCACTCTGTTTCCAAGCCTGTTCAGGCATATCTTTCAGCCAGCCAACGATGGTTACGCTGTCGCCTGCACGATAACCGTTATCTACAAATCCCTTGCGCATATCCTTTGTAGGATAATCGGGCATAGTAGCTGTGGTGATGGGACTACAGACGATGCCCTTTTGCTGGTCGATACCGATGGTGCGCTTACCCTTCTTTAACTTTCCTACCTTGATGGTCGGACCATCGGTAAGGGCAATGGTGTAAGCATCCTTATTGTTTGTCAGCGTGGCGATATCCCACACCTTATTATTATATATCACATGGTTAACGGCAAAACCTATCAGCCAGTCGCCTGTAGCATTGTTGCGCCAATAGGTATCAATGATGCCATCAGGAATCTCGCCAGCTCCACGAATGTTCGAGAACGTTATACCTGCGGGTTCAATCAAATCCATCCGCGTGGTGCCGAGTGGTGCAGGATTAAATATCAGCGAGAAGTCCACGGTGTCTGTAGGCATGGTGTAACCCTCGTTGAGTTTGATAACGGTTGCGTTCTTGACGCCGTACTGCTGAGTACCTACTTTCAGATGTGTGCCACTGGTGAATCCAAACTGCTTGCCAGCTCGAAAACTAAGCCGCATGCACACTTCGGTACTATCTGGTGTAAATGTTACTTTGGTTATATTGATAACGGGAATATTGCAATAACCAGTAATGACATCATCCCACACTTTAGATTTTTGCGCCAACGCAGCCACACAGGTTATAGCCAGCACGATAGTTGATAAAAGTTTCTTCATTTTTAATTATTGTTTCTTAAGTGGATGCAAAGGTAATGATTTTTGCTCATTCCTCAATATATAATCCAGAGATTTTTAAGTTTTTTGCGATAAAAATATTGTTTGCACATTTTTATTGTTTTAAATGAGAGTTTATTTGTATCTTTGCAGGCAGATTAATCAATTATGATATGATAAGAACTATTGTATCCCTGATACTGATGGCAATGCCCGCCTTTGGGTGGGCGGCCAACGAAGAGCTGAAGCCACGACTTGTGGTGTGTACCGATATTGCTCCGGGCGATGTGGAGCCCGACGATATGGAGTCGATGGTACGACTGATGGCATACGCCGACCAGTTTGAAATCGAGGCTGTCATTACCACTGTGGGGTGGAACTGTGACCCATACCCTGCCGAGTGGGCACAATATCTGCATCGCGTAGTTGAGGCTTATGGCAAGGATGTGTCAAAGCTGATGAAACGCTCTGGGCAGACTGATTTCATGCCGCTCAAGCAAGAAAATATGCAGCACATTGGCTACTGGCCAAGTGTAGAATATATCAGAAACCGTGCGGTTATGGGCAGTCAGCGTGGAGGCATCAAGGCTATCGGCGAGGGTAACGACTCACCAGGCAGCAATCTGCTTATTCAGTTGGCCGATGAGCCCGACGATCGCCCCATCTACGTAGGTGCTTGGGGCGGAGCTAACACACTGGCACAAGCCATCTGGCGCGTCAAACAGACGCGCAGTGCCGAAGAGCTTAAGCGCTTTGTGCAGAAGTTTCGCATCTATACCATCACTGATCAGGATATGGACTATGCTCACCGTATGGATCGCGCTCGCAGCTCGCACATGTGGCTGCGAAAGGAGTTCTGCAACGATTTGCAGTTTGTTTGGGACGAGGGAACTTGGCAGGAGCAGTGCGAACTTGGCAAGCGTCACTGGCAGCAGCATAAGGAAGGCATACAGGGCAGGGGCTACCTTGGCAAGGAGTATCCAACATATAAATGGGGTGTTGAGGGCGACACACCAAGTATGCTTTACTGCTTGCCCAACGGACTGAATGACCCCGACGACCCGCGTCAGGCAGGTTGGGCTGGCTATCACGAACGCGCACTATGTGCCGACTCGCTAACCACAGCCTGGACCAGTTGGCAGGAACCAGTGCGCAGCATCAGCGTGGGTTACAAACAACGATTCTATCCCGATGAGCTCAACGATTTTCTGGCCCGTATACAGTGGGCCAGCGAGGGCAAAGGCAATCATAATCCGCAAGTTGTAGTTGGTGATAGCAAGGGTTATAACCCCATCCATATCTATGCCAAGGCTGGCGATGATGTAAGTCTCGATGCGTCAAAATCTACCGATCCAGACGGCGACAGTCTGACTTTCAGTTGGTGGCAACAGCCCGAGATAGGCACAGCAAAAGCCCAAATCAGCACGCCCGACAGCGCATCAACCACAATCCACATCCCGGCCGATGCAGGCAATAACGAGATTCACATCATCTGCGAAGTCCACGACGCCGGCCCCTACCACCTAGTATCCTACCGCCGTGTGATTTTGCATATCAAGTAACAAATAAATTAAAGTGGATACAATATTCTTTTTCATGATTTTGATTGTTTTATTTCACTTCATTCGGATGCAAAATTACTATATTTTCGCTAATAAAGTTATAAAAATGGGGATGAATTACAATTTTTCTTATTATTTTTGCAGCAGAAACTTAAAACAAATGATAATGGAAAGGAATAACTTTTTGACATTAATGGCGCGTACCGCCACTAAAACTCGTATTTTTGTTGCAATCTTAGTGATAGGTCTTGTTGCAACATCGTGTACCAAAGAAGACAGCGTTCAGCCTGCAAAGGAGTATTTTACACTATGGAACCAGTGTGAGGCCTTGACAGCTCTGCAGGAGTATGTGAAAGACGTGACTAATCCAAAATCCACTAATTATATAGAGGTGGAAGACAGAATAGCTACATTTGACATGGATGGTACTTTTGTTGGCGAGCTGTATCCAACTTATTTTGAGTATAATCTGCTTGAATATCGTGTGCTTGACGATCCTACATATAAAGATATCGCCCCCGACGATGTGAAGGAGGCTGCACAGAACATCAGAGACTTTGTAAGAGATGGAAAGAAACTGCCCGACCACTTTGATATGATACACGCCAGAGCGGCTGCAAAAGCCTATGCGGGAATGTCGCTGGCAGAGTTTGATGCCTACGTAAAAGCCTATGCTGCCAAAGATGCCAATGGATTCAAGGGTATGACCTATGGGCAGAGCTTCTATAAACCTATGCTGCAGGTATTTGAGTATCTTAAGGATAACGGATTTACTTACTACGTGGTTTCTGGCTCGGATAGGTTTATCTGTCGCTCTTTGGTAGAATCGATAGGCATAATGCCTAACCGCGTGATAGGTATGGACGTGAAACTGCGCTCGACCAAGGAGGGCGAAGAGCCCGGCGTGGATTACACCATGGGCAAGGAAGAGAATATAATACGCACAGACGAACTGATAATAAAGAATCTGAAGACAAACAAAGTTCTGCAGATAGCCCAAGAGATAGGCAAGGTGCCAGTACTATCGTTTGGAAACAGTGGTGGCGACTGTGCTATGCACAACTATTGTCTGGGTGGAAAGAAGTACCGTTGTGCTGCTTTCATGCTGATAGCCGATGACGAGGACCGTGACCATGCCAACAGAGAGAAAGCACTTAAGCTGGCTGTAGAGTGGCGCGAGAACGGTTATCACGTAATATCAATGCGCGATGACTTTAAAACTATCTATGGAGATGGAGTAGAAAAGACGGACTTTACTTTCAATTAGATGTAGAATTCAGAAGGTTTTTTCAAAAAAAGATGTTAGAATAATATTTTTTTGTATATTTGCAAGCACAAACATTTTAATTTATTATCCTTATGCAAAACAGATTTTTTGGAATGCTTGCCACCATCATGATGTGTGGAGCAGTAATGACAGGGCTGACAGCGTGCAGCAACGAAGACAACAACGATGGTAATGTTAAGGAGAAGCAGGTGGCCCTGCTTTTGCCCGACAATTCGCGTATTGACCGTTGGGGCACTGACCTGAAAAACTTGGAGGAAGCCATGGCTACGTACGGCATCAAGACCGTTTCCTACGTGGCTCCTGAGACCGCTGAGGGTGCCGAACTGCAGGTTGAACAGCTGAAAAAGGCTATCAACGACGGCGTGAAATACATCGTGCTGACGACCGTCGACTACAAGAAAATCAATGAGTCAGGACTGCTGGAGCAGCACCCCGACGTCAAGGTGGTATGCCACGACCGCTTTGTCTTTGACAACCCGCGCATCGCTTTCTTCTCTTCTACCAATACGAAAGAGGTAGGACGTACTCAGGCTCAGTTCCTCATCGACCAATTCCAGGCATCGGGAAAGGCTTCCATGACCCTCGAAATCATTGAAGGCCCTGCTACCGACTGCAATGCCAAGGACTATTATGACGGAGCCATGGAACTCCTCAAGGAATACATCGACAACGGAAAACTGATCGTAAAGAGCGGCAAGACGGCATACAACGACGTGATGGCTGGCAGTTGGGATGTAGAGGACTGCAAGAAAGCCATGGAAGACCGTCTGAAGAGCTACGCAGAGGGCGAGCGCCCGGACATGGTGCTGGCAGCCGCCGACAATGCCGCCCAGGGTGCCGTCGCAGCACTGGAGGGAGCTGGCATTACCAACATGCCAATTATTACCGGTCAGGACAACTCGCCCGCATCGCAGGCGCTGATCAAGAATGGCAAGCAGACCATGACCATCGACAAGAACCTGAAAGACATGGCCAACAACACGGCGATGATTGTCAATGGCCTGATAAACAATACGCCGATTACCGGCAGTCAGACCGTCGCTGGCATTCCTACCATCTACTCTAAGATTACCGTTATCACCAAAGACGACTTTTAGATTCTCCTAATCCGCGGATTTTACTTTCAATTAGATAGAAAATACGGGGCTTTAAATTATAAATCGTAAGTTTGCGAGCTTTTGAAGATTCAAAGTGGCGGAGTTATTGTGAAGATTCCGCCACTTTGTTTTAATTTTGCGCCCGAAAGTTTTCAAATAATCAAAAAAGATAGGTATGAAGGTAAAGAAACGTTGGGTAATCCTGATGACGGCAATGACGCTGATTGCCCTTGCAGGTGTGTTTGTAGGCGAGCCTACATTCGAGTGTGACTGGTCGGTCATTTCAGCTGCCGATGTGGCTTGGCTGATTACGGCTACCATCTTTGTGTTGATGATGACACCAGGACTGTCGTTCTTCTACGGCGGTATGGTGGGAGCAAAGAACGTGATATCTACGATGCTCCAGTCGTTTATCGCCATGGGACTGATATCGGTTCTGTGGGTGGTAATCGGTTTCTCGCTATGCTTTGGCGACGACATAGGCGGTGTTATCGGTAACCCGCTGACATTCCCGATGTTCCATAATGTAGGTGCCGAGGTCTACACCACTCCGGCAGGAAACATACTTGGTGGTGCAACAATACCGTTGGCGCTGTTTGCCTTGTTCCAGATGAAATTTGCCATTATTACGCCATCGCTAATCACAGGTTCGTTTGCCGAGCGTGTGAGATTCTCGGCCTACATGTTCTTCATGATGTTCTTCTTCTTTGTTATCTACTGTCCGCTGGCCCACATGACGTGGCATCCAGAGGGTCTGTTTATGCGATGGGGTGTGATTGACTTTGCTGGTGGTATCGTGGTTCACGCATCGAGCGGTGTGGCAGCATTGGCCGGAGCTATCTATCTGGGTAGACGCAAGGCTGAAACACGTAAGAGCGAGCCTGCCAACATACCGTTTGTGCTGCTTGGTGCTGCAATGCTGTGGCTGGGATGGTTCGGATTCAATGCCGGCTCATCACTACATGCCGACGGACAGGCTATCAAGGCGTTCCTGAACACCAACACCGCATCGGCTACGGCAATGATGACGTGGATATTCTTCGACTGTCTGCGTGGACGTAAGCCATCGGCCATGGGTGCTGCAGTGGGCTGCGTGGTAGGTCTGGTGGCCATCACACCATCTGCAGGATACGTAACCGTAGGTCAGAGCATCTTCATCGCATTCATCATCACACTGATATGTAACATAGCCGTTTACTGGCGCTCGCACACCAGCATCGACGATGCACTGGATGTGTTCCCCACACACGGCACGGGCGGTATCTTCGGTACTGTGCTCACAGGTATCTTTATCCAGGAGGGACTGATAGCCGGCACGTGGGATGGATTTGTAATCTTCCTATATCACCTGCTGGCCATCGTGATAGTATTTGTATATACCTTCGTGATGAGTTGGGGTGGATATAAGCTTATCGACTCACTTATACCAATGCGTGTTTCGGCTTACAGCGAAAAGGTTGGTCTCGACTATTCGCAGCATGACGAGCACTACGGTCTGGCACGCATAGGCGAACGCGAGCTGGCGGAATACGAGGAGCACATCCGCGAAAAGAATAAGTAAACACTTCTTATAAATACAGAAACACCTCCATATCTGCGTGATACGGAGGTGTTTTTGCAATTATATCATAAACTACAGCTGCAACATCAGCCAGTTCTGTGTGCCAATCTTCTCGATGAGCTCAAGTGCGCCCTGGCTCCAGAAGAGGTCTTCCTCCTCGTCCTTCAGGTAGTCCTTCAGAAGGTCGTAGGTGATGGGATCGTCCTTCACACCCTCCATGCACTTCATCAGCATCTCGACACCAGGCTGCTGGATGGTGAGGTCGGCCTTAACATACTCAACGGGGTCGCAGATAAGGTCGCGGCTCTTCATGCCCTCAAACTTTACGTCTCCGCCCAGGTCGAGAATGCGCTCTGTGAACTTCTCAACCCAGCCCATCTCCTCATTGAAGTGGTCGATGTACTTCTGTCCGAGCTTGGTGATGCCCTGTGCCTTGAATATCATACCCTGCTGCTTGTGAACCATAGCACCTTCAGCCAGATGAGTTACGAAAAACTGTAATGCCTCAATTGATTTCTTTGTTTCCATACTTTTATTGTTTTAAGTGAATAATTTGTTTTGATGGTGCAAAGATAAAACAAATAATTTATATCGCAAGCGATTTATTAAAAACTTTAAGCTTGTTTAATATTAGGTCGTTTGCGATAGAAGTATGTTTCTCGCTATACGCTTGGCCAGGGCCATGATGGTTAACATGGGTGGCAGACCAAGTGCCTGGGGCAGTAACGTGGCATCGCAAACATAGAGGTTGTCGGGGAGCAGAGGCGAGTGGAGGGTCTCTGCCTCGGCCTGCGTGAGTGGCAACATGCCGCCCGGATGCCCCGCGTTCAGCGTGCCCAGGAATATGTCTTCTTCCTTGGCCCCCAGCTGCATCAGTATCTGTCGGCAGTCGTCAACGCCTTGTTGCAGTCGCTGGTGGTCCAGAGGCGTGAGCACCTTGCTCATCTTGTTGTGGTGCACATCGCCCTGCTCTACATCGGCCAGCTTGATCATCAGGCTTACCATGCCGTCCATCGGCTTGTGCCACTGGCGGTTGAAGAAGAAACTGAGCCAGTCCATATATGGAGAGATGATGTACTTATCGCGGTGACTCACAAAAGGCATCAGCAGCTGACGGTCCTGTCGGGCTTTCTCCATTGGGGCTGCCACGCACAGCACAGGGTCGACAAACAGCGTTGGCTGGCAGTCGATGCCCGATGCCCGCAGTATGTCGGGGGTGCCATAACCACCTGCTGCCACGATGATGATGTCGGCCTCGAGCGTCAGGTGCTGGAGACCACGGGTTACGTGTACTTTCTGAGCCGTATGGTTGTTAATATCAATGTGTGTGACCTTGCAGCCGGTCAGCACCTTGATGTCTTTCAGCAGTTCGCGTGTATCCCATTTTGCCAGCGTAGGACAGCCGATAGAACAGTGACCGCACAAGCGGCAACTGCCAGGACGGAGCAGTTTGGGCATGGGTTGAGGGTCCATCCCTAACTCCTGCATCACCTGGAAGGTGCGTTTGGTAATGGGCGACCAGTAGCGCTGGTGGTCGGTAGTGATGGGCAGTTCGCGGTAAAGCTCATCAAACTCTTCGTCGAGATTGATGCCAATCGCTTTCAGTCCCTCGTCGGCTCTCACGGCATTACCGGTGGCCAGTGTGGTGGTGCCGCCCACACCGCGACCATACACCATCACCATCTCGTGCTGCTTGTCGATGCGCATAGATGGCAGTAGCAGTTGTATCATTCGTTCGTCAAAGTACAGGCCTGTCTTTCTGAACATGGCTAACTTGTCGAGTGGTAGCGAAAGGGGCTTGAATTCCTTTCCTGCCTCCAGAACTGTTACTTCGAATTTCTTTGCAAGCATGTGTGCGGCCATTGCTCCGCCAGCACCACTGCCTATAACGATGACTTTCTTCATAATGCTAATATTTCAATTGTGCTCTGCACTGCTTGCACCCTTCGGTGATACGCTGGCTGAAGTGAAGGTGCTCGGACTCCATACCAAGAATGCCGCGAATGATGCCATCGTCGAGTGCCGATGCCGCTTTGCAGGCCTGCGGCGTGTAAAACCAGCTGAAGTAGCAGCTATGAAAACACAGCTGCCTACTGCTCTCGAACGACAGTTTGATGCCGATGTTGAGATAGAGTGCAACGATGAGTTGCTGTGCACGGGCCTCGTTGTTTATCAGAAACAGGCGACGTAGTAGTCGGCCCATCTTATAAGCCTCTGTGTGCATACGCTCAAGTAGTGCCTCATCGGCACCTGCCTGCAGGTTGCTGCTGGTGTACTCGGCATAGGCTTTCAGGGCCTCGGCGTTAGGTAACGTCCAGATGCGCTTGGGCTTTTGACCTAAAGCGTGTGCTGTGAGGTTCATCAGCAGTTGCAATTCTATGCGCCTGAAGAGTGAGCTGTTAACCATTGGCGTACAGGGTTTCTATTTCATGACTGTAGTGTTCTATCACCACGTTGCGTTTTACCTTCAAGTTGGGCGTCAGTTCGCCACGGGCAATGCTCAGTGGCGTGCTGATAATGAGATATCGCTTGACCTGCTCTGGGTGCGATAGTTGTTGGTTCATGCGTTCCACATCGGTCGCAAGTGTGTCGTTATTGCCAGTTGTCCATAGCAGGGCTGTGCAGTAAGGACGCTGTTCGCCCACCAGTACGGCATGCTCCACACAGGGTATGTCCATCAGGCGCTGCTCAATCTTGGTGCAATTGATGTTCTTGCCGTATGAGGTAATCAGCATGTCCTTCTTTCGTCCGCTGATGTACACGTGTCCGTCGGCATCCATGCGTCCCAGGTCGCCAGTATACAGTTTACCGTCCTTAAAGGTGTTGGAGTCCAACTTATAATACCCCAGAGCCACTTGCGGACCGCTCACCACAAGCTCGCCGTCGGGTGCTACTGTTACAGTGGTGTCAGGTAGTGGTGTACCTATGCTGGGTATGACGTTGTCATCCAGTCGGCTCAGCGTTATCAGTGGTGCCTCGGTCTGTCCGTAGGCGTTATATATCTCGATGCCCAGCTGGCGGAAGTGCAGCAACAGCTCCTCGCTAATGGGGGCCGATCCTACCAGCAGCTGCGAGCACTTGTCGAGTCCGGCCTTACGCAGCACGGCACGTCGCAGGATGGTGCCAGTAAGACGTTTGAGTGGCCCGTTGCTCATCTTGAGGTAACGCTGTCCCAGTGGGTTCTGCTCTATCTGTTCCCATAGCTTTTCGTAGAAGCGTGGCACTGAGAAGAACACCGTGGGGCGCACCTTGGGTAATGCCTGAGCCAGCATCTGGAAATCAGTCAGATAGTATATTTTGGCTTTGCATAGCATGCAATAAGGCGCGTAGGCAGCCAGGATACCCTCGACCACATGACTCATGGGCAGGAATGACAAGTAACGCATCTCGCTATTGCGGTCGTGCCATGATAGCAGGTTGGTGAGTACTTCGCCCATCCACTTCAGTTGGCTGTAGCTAAACATCACACCCTTGGGCTCGCCTGTAGTACCCGATGTGTAACGTATGGTGGCAAGCTCGGAATTCAGGGTAAGGTGGGGGGCTGACTGACTGGTATGACTGGTCAGGGAAGTTGAGTCATCCTGCTTCAGGGGACCGAAGGGGATGACCTGTATGTGCTCAGAAAGACCTGCTGCGTTTGTCATCACGCGCTCGTCGCCTACAAAGAACAAGCGGGCACCGCTTTTATTCATCAGTAATGCAATCTCATCGGCAGGAGTAGTGTAGTATATGGGTACGCTGACTGCCCCTACCAATCCGATGGCGTTATCGATGGCAGCGTGCTCAGCGCAGTTAATGCCCGATAGCGCTACGGTTTCGCCTGGTTTTACGCCCAGCTTGTGCAACTTGCCAACGTAACTGTTAACCATATCGTTCATTTCTCGCCCGGAAACACGCTCTGTGCCTTTGGCCGTGATGTTGTAGTAGGTAATGGGGTAATGGCTACTCGCACGACGCCGCATGGCCTGCTGGAAAATACTATGATCTGATAACCGCATGAAATTATGCCGACATGCAAACTCAAGAAGCGCGGGCAGATAGCTGCGCCAGTCGAATTCGTATTTACTTGTAAACAAATCGGTGTTTGTGCGGTCGAACACATGGTTGTCGAAGAAATAGGGCATCAGCGCTGTGAGATTAGATAGCAGCGACCTCTTCTTGGCATCGTGCCCTGCATTATAATGCTTGCCTATGGTACGTAATATGGGCATGGGCAGATATATTGGCTTGGCGACATCGATATGCAGATGTTGTCTGGCCCACGTTCTTACAGCCTCTACCAACTCTCCAACCTGTGGCAGATGCGTGGCAGGAGCTGTGAGGTGGAAGGTGCGACCATCGGCCTCTGGAACAAACGTCAGGCGGGTTACCTGCTGTGCCACATAGTCTACCGGTATCACATTTACTGTCTGAGTACTGCTTACAGGCAGTACTCGCAACTTACCCTGCAGCATCAGCTTCAGCACATAATAGACGGTGTTGAAGTTGCGTGTGCGTCCGGTATGGCTATTACCCACAATCATTCCGGGGCGACAGATGATGTAAGGTAATGTCGATGCCCTTACTATTTTTTCTGCCTCGGCTTTGCTCTGCTCATACTGGCTGTAGAATTGCGTGGCCAGAGGGGCTCCTTCTGTAATGATTCCGCTCTGTGTACCGGCCACATAGGCTGTAGATACATAGGTGAAACGCTGCAGGTAAGGCAGTAGTTCTGCCATCCTGACTACGTGTCGGGTGCCATCAACATTGATGTTCCACAATTCTTCTTGCGATTTCTGTAATCCTGTTTCTGCTGCGCAATGAATCACGTGGGTAATATCCATGTGTTGTGATTCCAAGGGCAAGGTGATGTCGCCGGTAATGGGCTGTACACGCTTACCTATGGCGTGGATGAGTGTGTCATCGCCCCACCACAGGGCACGTAGTCGCCCTGCAGCCTCCTCTTCTGATTGGGCCCGCACCAGCACGTAGATCTTGCTGTTGGTAGTTTCCAACAGCTGTGCTACCACCTCAGTTCCCAATAGTCCGGTGGCGCCTGTTACTAAAACTTTTCCTTCAGCCATTTTGCAAAGAATTGGCTCATTGCCTCTGTTTTGTTCTTGTAAATCGTCAGGTGACGTCTGATCGTGTTGCCTATCTCCTGTTCATGTTCGCCCGCCATGTGTAGTGAGGCTACAATGCGTTCTTCCAGATTGTCATCGGTGGCGTGGTGCAGATAGTGTTCGGCTAGTTCCACCTCGTTCATGATGCCATTCAGTCGGGCGTCGATGGATACGGCCACAATAGGTATGGCGCGTTCCATACTCAGTACCGATGCGTGATAGCGCGATGTGAGCAGTATGTTCAGTTGACGTAGCAATCCTGTCATCTTGAATACGTCGCAGGTCTTTGATGTGAATAGGGCATGCGGTGCTTCAACCTTCTGTTCCAACAGTTCGCATACGCTTGCATCCAGCTTCTCCATACCCAAAATCACAACAAAAGCGTTATGTTCGCTGCTATAGCGGTTGGTGGCAGCTGTCATCGCCTGCAGATATGTTTCAAACTGTTGGCGTCGTTTTAAACTGTCGCTAAAGAAGTATATTTTGTCGTATTGTTGTGAGAAGTCGCGGGTAATCAGAGCCTTCAACCATCGCCATACTGATGGACGTACTGGCCAGCAGAAGGGGTTGAGTGGTGCTACACCCATCAGTGGTTGTTTTCCATCCCATCCGGCTGCTTTCAGCTGCTGCAGTGCCCAGGTCTCGCCCTCACTGCTTTGGAATGTCCAAGCCGTGTCGGTGCCAACATGTCCTTTCAACCCAAGTTGTTGCAGGTTGTGTAGCGACTCCTCGGTACGCACCATGAAGTATGTATCTTTGCACAGGTCGCTACTCAGTTTGGCCAACCATCCGTCCAACTTGCCTACTTCCGATCCGTAGGCTATACAGGGCTTGTTCTGTAGGCGCATGATGCCTGCTGCCTCGCAGAAGAACACACACAGTGCCTTAGCAAAGGTAGGCGTGAGTGTAGAGCCCTCGCAAAGGATGGCTGCATGGTGGCGCGAACAAGCACGTAGCAATGAAAAAATGAATACCGTTGAGAAATGCAGTAGTTTTACTGCTTCGGAAAAATATCCATTAACGTTTTCCATGTCGAGCGTCATCACCGTTAGTTCGGCTTTGTCTGCTCCCATAGTCTGTTCCAGTTGTTGTGTTAGTGCTACAACACGGGCATCGGCGCCAGTGTTCCTGGCGCCGTTATAGCCCACTAATAGAATTTTAAGTGGTTGTCCTGGGGTGTATTCCTCAAATCGGCATAAACCAATGCGAGACAGTGGTTTAGCAATGCCTGAGAACCACACAACCAGGCGTACAATATAAGATAATATTAAATCCATTTTTTTATTGTTATGCCAGCATGGCTTCTACATCCTTCTCAAAGTCCTTAGGCTCGGTGGTAGGAGCGTAGCGCTTGATGGTATTGCCATCCTTTGAAATCAAAAACTTGGTGAAGTTCCACTTGATATCGCTATCCTTCTCAACGCTCTTGCTGATAGTCTTGAAGAGCGCCTTGGCTGCCTTGGCCTTCAATCCGTGATACTCCTCGGTTGGAGCCTGAGTCTTCAGATACTCGAAGATGGGCTCGGCTGCAGGACCGTTCACGTCGGTCTTCTTCATAATCTGGAAGGATACACCATAGTTAAGCTGGCAGAACTCCTCGATCTGACTGTCGGAACCTGGATCCTGCTCCTTGAACTGGTTGCAGGGGAAACCAATGATGACCAATCCCTTGTCCTTATACTTCTGGTTCATTGCCTCGAGTCCCTCGAACTGAGGAGTAAATCCACACTTACTGGCTGTGTTGACAATCAGCAATACCTTACCTTCGAACTGAGAGAAATCTATCTCTTTGCCTTTGCTCGTGAGAGCCTTGAAATCATAAATCTTTGCCATAACCTTATCTAATTTATATCGTTTGCGACGCAAAAGTAAGAATAATATTTGATATGACAATCAATTTGCTAAAAACTTTAAGTTTGTTTAACGTTAGGTCGCGTGCGATATTGTTTTGTTTTTATGTAGTAAAATCGATAGTCAAATGATGCATGGGGTGACCGCCCCATGAGGTGTTGTCTTTGAGGCTGAAGCCTATCTGGGTGTATAGGTGTTCGGCTTTGGGGTTGCCACAGTCTACCAGCAAGCCTACCGACGGCATGCCTAAGGTGCGGGCTTTTTCGATAGAGGCTTTGAGTAGGGCGGTGGCAATGCCTTGCTTGCGATATGGAGCTGCCACGCACAGGCTGTCGAGATAAAACTCGCCGGCACTGGTCTCGTCGTCTATCGCACTGTGATCCATACCAAAACTCTGGCGGGCACCATTGATAAAAGCCTGGCGCAGTTGATGCAGACGAGCACCATCGTAGGCCGTACAGATACCCACCACCTCATCGGCCACAACTGCCACCAGCGTGTTGAGGTAAGAATACTGACTATCGGTACGCTGAACCAGACTGGTCATGAGCTGGTGGAAATCGTCGAGGGTATGATGTGGTCCAGTCCACCACTGACAGCAGTCGTGATTCATTGCCTCCATGATAAGTGTGGCTATGCGTGCTGCTTCGGCAGGGCGGGCTGGACGTATGATGAAACTATTCATTGCCTTTAAAAATTAACTATCTGCCGGCAAAGATAGAAAAAAATGGTGAAATACTTGCATCGTTCATAAATAATTCATATATTTGCACCATTATCAATCACAAAAAACGAAACCATTTATGAAGTATCTAACCAAAATGTTATTAACGGCTGTGGCCGTGTGGATGACAATGCCCATGGTGGCAGCTAAACAGAAAAAGTTCGAGAATTTTAAAGTGTCGACCTACATCCGGGCGCAGGATGTGGCAAGGATGGACGATGAGAAATTCCTGAAATCGACATGGGAGACGGTGAGCCAACAGGTGGATCTGGACAAGATCTACTTGGAGACGCATCGCGATGCATTTACCGTGCCCGAGAAGACCATGTTGAAAGTGAAGAAGTTCTTTGAGAGCAAAGGTCTGGAGGTGGGCGGCGGTATTACCTACACCCGCTCGGAACCAACCGACTTTGAGACTTACAGCTACGCCCGCCCTGATGAGCGCAAGATAGTAAAAGAGGTGGCTGAGTATACAGCAAAGCTGTTTGACGACTTTATTCTGGACGACTTCTTCTTTATCGACTTGAAGAACGATGATGAGATAGCCGCCAAGGGAAACAAGAGTTGGACCGAATACCGCCTGCGCCTGATGGCTGAAGCCGGACGAGAGTTGGTGGTGAACCCTGCCAAGGCTGTTAACCCCAGGGTAAAGGTAATCGTGAAGTATCCCAACTGGTACGACCATTTTCATGGATTAGGCTTTAATCTGGAAGAAGAGCCTGCCTACTTTGACGGCATATGGACTGGCACCGAGACACGCGACCCAGGATCGGCACAGCATCTGCAGAACTATCTGAGCTATAACGTGGTGCGCTACTTTGATAACATCGCTCCTGGTAAACGCTCGGCCGATGGTCGCTTGCTACCGGAGGGACGCAAGAACGGAGGTGGATGGGTAGATGCCGGTGGTATACACATGAGCATGGATCGCTATGCCGAGCAGCTGCACCTGACGATGCTGAGCAAGACACCAGAGATTATTCTGTGGAACTACATGCAGCTGTACGAGGTGAAGATAACCCCACAGCAGCGCGCCAGGTGGCAGGAGGCTGCCAGCAGTTTTAACTACGACCAGATGGTGGCTCCTTACACTCGCAACGGCAAGACCATCACCCCAACATCGTTGGCACGATTTGCTGATGTGACGCTGCATCAGACCGACAAGCTGGTAGGACAGTTGGGTAACCCAATAGGACTTGTGTCATATAAGCCTTACCACTCAAATGGCGAGGAATTCCTGCAAAACTACTTAGGTATGATAGGACTGCCCATGGATATGCATCCGCAGTTCCTGACCGACCGCCAGCAGATACTGCTGACCGAGCAGGCTGCTAAGGATAAGCAAATTGTAGAGAAAATCAAGCAGCAGTTGAAGAAGGGTGGGGATGTGATTATTACCACTGGTCTGCTGAAGGCTATCCGCCATGAGATAGCTGATGTGTGCGAACTGTATTGTGGCGACCTGAAAGCCATCGTAAACGACTTTGGTTGGAATGGCAAGTCGGAGCGCGAGTTTATCATCCCACAGGTGAAGTACTTTACCAACGATGCGTGGGAGGTGGTAAGTGCCGGTCGCCCGCTGAACGGCGGTGTGTCGGGCTATCCTATCCTGTTGCGTGATACCTATTCGAAAGGTATGCTGTTTGTGCTGACCATACCCGATGACTACGGCAATCTGTATGACTTCCCTGCCGGAGCGCTGAACATTATACGTCGTGCCATGAGCAAGGATGTAGGTGCATATATCGAGGGGCCATCGAAGGTGGCATTGTTCCCCTACGACAACAAGACGATGGTGGTAGAGAACTTTAACGATGAACCGGTAAACGTAAAGGTGGTGGTTTGTGCCAAGGTAACCAATATGCGCAATCTACTGACAGGCGAACAACTGAAGCCTGCCGAGCTGCCAAAGCCGCAGATGATGTTCTTCAGAAGCCGTTTCTCAGGCTATCCTGATGGCGCAACGGTATTTGAAATGAAGATACCCGCCCACAGTTATATAGGATTAGGATATAAATAAAAAAAGAATCCTCGCCCAAATCTGGGCGAGGATTTCTATTTATTCAGAATCTTCCGCAGTTACTTAACTGCTCAAACAGCAAAGGTGCAAATGTATTGTTATGGCTACCCTGGCCCACGCGCACCATAATCAAGTGTTTGTAGGGATTAACATACAACACCTGATGACCAATGCCTAAGGCGTAATAGCCAGGATATTCATCTTTTTTCGCCCCCACACTGCTCATGTTATACCAGTTGAAGTGATAGCCCTCGTTGCTGGTGTCATATTCAGTAGTCTGACGTATCCACTCTTCGCTCACAATGCGCTTACCATCCCAAATGCCACCATTCAGATAGAGGCGACCAATCTTGGCGAGATCCTTCATCGTAAGAGCCACACCGCCAAAGGTATGGGCTACATCGCGCTTACGGCTATCTATGTTTATGATTCCAACCGACTCCATCTGCAGTGGTTTCCACACCTTCTCGCTTAGGTAGTCGGCAAAGTGCTTGCCCGACGCACGCTCGATAACCACCCCCAGAATCTGAGACGTCATACTCTCATAGTTATACTCTGTACCAGGTTCCTTACGGAATTTCAATCCACGTATCTGCTTCATCACGTTATGGCCATAGTTCAGTTTCGCCATAGCGTTCAGGCGTTTAAAGTCCTTCAGTTTGAGAGAGTAGGTATCATCAAAATCCAATCCACTCTGCATGTCAAGCAGATGTCGGATGGTGAGTTTCTGCCACATAGGGTCTTTCTTCTTGAGCTCAGGCAGATACTGTGTCACATCATCGTCGATGCTGCGGATATAGCCATCGTCGACAGCAATGCCACACATCAGCGATGTGATGGATTTTGACACCGAGAACACCGTTGCCAAGCGGTCGGATGTCATCTCGCCCCAGTATTTCTCGTAGATAATACTGTCGTTATGGATTATCATCACGCCCTGAGTCTGGCTTTTCTTGCTTATCGCCTCGGGCAGCGTTGTATTCTTATAATACTTTCCCTGATTAAAGAAATGCAGGGTGTCTATCCATCTTGCCTGATTCTTGGCAACAGGAAAACTGAACACTACATCACCATTGGCGATAGTATCATGCGGATGAGTCGTAAAGCTGAATATTCCAGGTCCACTTTTACCATCTGTTCTCAAGCCTCGTATGATTGAGCACGAGGTCATCGATACACATAGCGCACCTAATAGGATACGGTTGATTAATCTTGTTCTCATATTTTTATTATTTATTCGGCTGCAAATTTACTAAAAAATCTTTAAACGCGATTATATATCAACCTTTTTTATTATCTTTGCCCCATCAAAGCAATCACAAAAATAAACGTTTTTATGAAGGATTTTAATTACTATGCACCTACCGAGGTGGTATTTGGAGAGAAGAGTGAAGAGCTGGTAGCTGCTCTGGTTAAGAAGTATGGCGGCACGAAAGTGTTGGTACACTATGGCGGACAGAGCGCCAAGCGTTCGGGTCTGCTCGACAAGATATGTGGACTGCTCAGCGACGGCGGCATTGAGTTTGTGATGCTGGGCGGCGTTGTGCCTAACCCACGCCTTTCGCTGGCTCAGCAGGGTATTGAACTCTGTCGTAAGGAGGGTATCGACTTTATTCTGGCTGTAGGTGGCGGTAGCGTCATCGACTCGGCCAAGTGCATCGCCTATGGTGTGCCTTACGAGGGCAATGTGTGGGACTTCTATCTTGGCAAAGCCGAGCCTAAGACTATGCTGCCCGTTGCATCAGTACTCACCATCCCCGCTGCAGGTAGCGAGATGAGTGAGTCAAGCGTTATCACCAACGAGGACGGCGATGTAAAGTTGGGCTACTCAAACAATCTGTCGCGCCCCAAGTTCGCTATTATGAATCCTAAGCGCACCTTTACGCTGCCACCATATCAGACTGCCGCAGGCGTTACCGATATGATGATGCACACCATGGAGCGCTATTTTACCAAGGACGATGATATGGACTTCACTACCGATCTGGCCGAGGCAGCTTTGCGCAGTATCAAGAACGCCGTGTTTGCCGTACTCAAGAATCCTGAGGACTATCGCTATCGCGCCCAGATTATGTGGGGCGGCTCGCTGATGCACAATGGTCTGACGGGGTGTGGCGTGGCCGATGATTGGGCTACCCACCAGCTGGAGCACGAACTGAGTGGTATGTTCGATGTGACTCACGGAGCAGGTCTGGCAGCCATCTGGCCAAGCTGGGCCCGCTACACCATGCACGAGAATCTGCGTCGCTTTGTACGCTTCGCAGTTAACGTAATGGATGTGCCTAACGACTTTACCGATCCTGAAGGCACAGCACTCAAGGGCATCGAGGCTATGGAGCGTTTCTATCACGCCATCGGTATGCCTATCAACATCAAGGAACTTATCGGCAAGGACATCTCCGACGATGAGATTAAGGAGATGACACGTAAGTGCAGCCGTAACTACACCTCTACTTGCGGCTGTCTCAAGGTGCTGAAGGCCGAGGATATGGAAGCAATCTATAAAATGGCACGTGGATGAAGATACTAATAATAGGTGGAACTGGTACCATCAGTAGTGCCATCACCCGACAGTTAGCCGCCGGCGGCCACGACCTGTGGCTGCTTAATCGCGGCAATCGCAAAAACGAGGTTCCTGCCAACGTCAAACAGATCATTGCCGATATCGATGATACCGCCGAAGTGTTGCGCCAGATAGGCGATGCGCAGTTCGATGCCGTATGCGAGTTTATTGGTTTCCTGCCTTCGCAGGTTGAGCGCGACATCCGCTTGTTCAAGGGCCGCACCCGTCAGTACGTCTACATCTCGTCGGCCTCGGCCTACAACAAGCCTGCCGCCAGTCATATCATTACCGAGGGAACCACTTTGGCCAACCCCTACTGGGAGTACTCGCGCAACAAGATAGCCTGCGAGGAGCTGCTGTTGAAGGCTTGGCGAGAGGAAGAATTCCCCATCACCATCGTACGCCCATCGCACACCTATTGCGAGCGGGCAGTGCCTGTTAGTGTACACGGACCTAAGGGCTCGTGGCAGGTTCTTAAGCGTATGATGCAGGGAAAACAGGTGTTGGTGAATGGCGATGGTTCGTCGTTGTGGACAGTAACCTGGAATGAGGACTTCGCCCGCGGATTCATTGGCCTGTTAGGCAATCCCAAAGCCATTGGCGAGGCATTCCAGATTATGAGCGACGAGCAGCTGTCTTGGAATCAGATTTACCAGTGTGTGGCAAATGCATTGGGTGTAGAGTTCAAGCCATATTACGTTGCATCCGACTTCCTGGCTGCCACATCGCCCAAGGAGTGGGACTTTACGGGTAATCTGCTCGGCGACAAGAGCGTAACCGTGATGTTCGACTGCACCAAGCTGAAGCGCGCAGTGCCAGGATTCCAGGCCACCACCCGTTTCGACGAAGGTGTACGCAAGTGCGTGGCTTACATCCTTGCTCACCCCGAGTTGCAGGTTGAAGATTCGGAGTTTGATGCCTGGTGCGATAAGGTCATCGCCGCTCAAGAGCAAGCCAAGAACTTCATTTAGCTCAAAAAATCACCAATATTGTAAAAAATCCGTGTAATCCGTGTAATCCGTGCCAAATTTTTATTACCTTTGCAGCCAAAAATTGGATAGCATATGGAATCAAAGCTTGTAATTTACAATACACTGACACGCCAGAAGGAGCGTTTCGAGCCGCTTCACGCCCCCAATGTGGGCATGTATGTATGTGGACCTACAGTATATGGCGATCCCCATCTGGGACACGCCCGTCCTGCAATTACTTTCGACCTCGTGTTCCGTTACCTGAAGCACCTGGGCTATAAAGTAAGGTACGTGCGTAACATTACTGATGTGGGCCACCTGGAGCACGATGCCGACGAGGGTGAGGACAAGATTGCCAAGAAGGCCCGTCTGGAGCAGCTGGAGCCCATGGAGATTGCTCAGTATTACACCAACCGCTACCATGCAGCAATGGATGCGCTGAATGTACTGCGCCCCTCTATCGAGCCCCACGCCACTGGTCACATCATCGAGCAGCAGCAACTGGTTCAGCAGATTCTGGACAATGGCTTTGCTTACGAGAGCAATGGTTCTATCTATTTCGATATTGAGGCTTACAACAAGAAGTTCCAGTATGGAATCTTGAGCGGACGCTCACTTGAGAACGTGAAGGATGCCAGCCGTGAGCTTGACGGTGTAGGCGAAAAGCACAATCAGGCCGACTTTGCGCTGTGGAAGAAGGCTCAGCCCGAGCACATCATGCGCTGGCCATCGCCTTGGAGCGACGGTTTCCCCGGTTGGCATTGTGAGTGCACAGCTATGGGCCGCAAGTATCTCGGTGAAGAGTTCGATATTCACGGAGGCGGTATGGACCTGGTGTTCCCCCACCACGAGTGTGAGATTGCACAGGCACAGGCTTCGATGGGTCATCCCGCTGTGAAGTACTGGATGCACAACAACATGCTGACCATCAACGGCCAGAAGATGGGTAAGTCGTATAATAACTTCATTACCCTCGAGCAGTTCTTCACCGGCAATCACCCATTGCTTAAGAAGGCCTACTCGCCAATGACCATCCGTTTCTTTGTGCTCAGCGCACACTATCGCGGCACCGTCGACTTCTCGAACGAAGCTCTGGAGGCAGCCGAGAAAGGATTGGAGAAGATGATGAACGCCATTGCCGACTTGGAGCGCGTACAGGTATCTGACAAGTGCGATGCTGAGACCGAGAAGGTTGTTAAGTCTCTGCGCCAGAAGTGCTACGATGCTATGAACGACGACCTGGCTACACCACAGGTTATCAGCAACCTGTTTGAGGCTTGCACGGTTGTCAATAAGCTCACCGACCACAAGGCCACCATCTGTGCTGAGTGCCTCAACGAACTCAAGGAGACTATGCACCTCTTTGCCGAGGATATCCTTGGTCTGAAAGCCGAGAAGAGCGGTACTAACGATGAGCGCGAGGCAGCCTTTGGCAAGGTAATGGATATGGTACTCGAGTTGCGCGCCAAGGCCAAGGCCGACAAGGACTGGGCCACCAGCGATAAGATTCGCGATGAACTTGCAGCAGCAGGTTTCGAGGTGAAGGACACCAAGGACGGTGTAACCTGGAAACTCAACAAATAAACACCAAAAAGAAATCCTCGCTCAAATCTGGGCGAGGATTCTTTTTTATACCTTATTGATTGGATGGCCGTTGATGAATGCGGCTACATTATCGGTGGCTATCTGAATCAGACGGATGCGCGCTTCGTAGCTGGCCCACGCGATGTGTGGCGTGATGTAAGCGTTGGGTTGGCTGAGCAGCGGGTTGTCGGCCTTAGGTGGCTCTTCTGTCAATACGTCGGCGCAGAAGGCGTAGAGTTTTCCTTCGGCCAGAGCGTCGGCCACAGCCTGATCGTCAATCAGCGGACCGCGACCTGTGTTGATGAGAATGGCCGAAGGCTTCATCTTCTTCAGCGAGTCGCGATTGATGAGATGACGGGTGCCGTCGGTAAGCGGACAATGCAGCGAGAGCACATCGACTGTCGACAACAGCTCATTCAGCTCTACCTTCTCGATGCCAGCGGGCAGGGTGGTCTTGCTGGTAAGTGCCTTGACCTTCATACCGAAGGCCTGTGCTATCTGAGCTACACGCATGCCGATGTTGCCTAAACCAACAATACCGAAGGTCTTGCCAGCCAACTCGCTCAGCAGCGTGTCGCAGTAGCTGAAGTCGGGATTGTTGCTCCATCGACCTTCTCTGTTTTGTGTGGCATAGTGTTCTACGCGGTTGGTCACGGTGAGCAGGTGGGCAAACACCATTTGCGCCACACTCTCGGTGCTGTAGGCCGGCACGTTGGTAACGACGATGCCACGCTTGTGAGCCTCCTCGATATCCACCACGTTGTAGCCTGTGGCCAGCACGCCGATGTACTTCAGGTTGGGCAGTTGTGCCATCACCTCTCGGCTGATGATTACTTTGTTCGTCAGAACAATATCTGCTTCGGCAGCTCTTGCCACCGTCTCCTCGGGCTTGGTGCGGTCGTAGACCACCAGCTCGCCCAGTTTCTCCAGCTCGCTCCAAGACAAATCGCCTGGATTAGCTGTAAATCCGTCTAGTATTACAGTCTTCATTTTTTAATTGGGTTTTATTTGATAATCAGTACAAATCCGCCTCGTGGCTGAGTGGCTATCTGGCGTGGAATCTGATTGCCATTGGTGATGAGCCAGTCCTTCTCGGCTGTGAGCTGGTACTTGGCAGGATCGGCATCGGCAAACAGCTGTACGCTGTGGTCGGCGCCATCGATAAAGCTCAGATCTACATCGAGTGTCTTCTTGTCGTTGGTACCGTTGATGCCGGCTACGTACCAGGTGTTGCCGCTACGACGGGCCAGCACTACGCTCTCGCCTGGATAGCCGCTGATGTAGCGTGTCTCGTCCCAAACCGTAGGCAGCTGGCCGAAGAAATCCTGTACCTGCTGAGGCTGTATGAGATAGCTCTCGGGCTTGTCGGCCAGATGCTGCAGCGCACTCTCGTAGAGCACGGTGAGTGCCAACTCGTGGGCATCGCTGGTGATGTGTGGATGCTGCGAGTCGCTGAAAGCACAAGGGGTATAGTCCATTGGGCCGATGATGTTGCGGGTGAAAGGCAGGGTAGTGTTGTGACTGGCTGCCTGAGTGGTGAAGGTGGGCACATTGTTGTACCACTCGGCACCGTAAACACCCTCGGTCGACATGAGGTTGGGGTAGGTGCGCTGCCATCCGCGAGGCACTGTGGCGCCGTGGAAGTTGACCAACAGATGATGCTTGGCTGCACTCTCCAGCAGGTCGATACAGTAAGTCATATCGCGCTGGCAATCGCCCGAGAAGAAGTCGATTTTTACACCGGCCACACCAATCTTCTCGCACCAGGCAAACTCCTTTTCACGATCCTCGGGCTTGTTCAGGCGGAACTTAGGTGTTGGGGCGCCGTCAATCCAACCTACCGATGAGTTATACCAGATCATAGGCTTGACACCCTTTGAGTTTGCATAAGCTACGGCCTCTTCGATGGTGCGGCCGTCCTTCATCTCGTCCCACTCTGCATCAATCAGCACGTAAGGCAGCTTCAGGGTAACGGCCATGTCAACATACTTCTTGATGATGTTGTAGTCGTTCGATCCGTGGTTGTATGCCCAGTAGATCCACGATACCACGCCGGGCTTAATCCAGCTGATGTCCTTCAGTTTGCAAGGCTCGCTCACGTCGGTGATGAGGGTGCTCTGAATCAAGTCGTGCATATCGCCGATGATGGCTACACGCCAGGGGCTGTGCCACTTGCCTTTGATTTTTACCTCGTTCACATCGGGGGTTACGCGCAGCAAGTCGCCGTCGGTATACAGACACGATGCACTCTGGTTGCGCTCTATGTTAGCCTCCGATAGCAACATGAACACACCCTCCTGAGGCTCTACGAGTGTGGGGAAGCCCCAACGCAGGTTGTAGCCGTCGGGCGATTTTACCACACCAGCCATACGGCCGATGGGCTTGATCTTGCCCGTGGTGCTCAGGGGGAAGAATCCCTCGTAGCTATCGGTCCACTGCATCATCCAACGCTTGGTGCCCTCGGGTATCTGATAGGCCGTCAGCTCCTTGGGCAGCTTGCCTTTCAGTCCGCTCAGTTCGTAGCGGAAGGCTACACCGTCGTTGTACAGGCGCAGCACCAGCTGCAGATTGCTGCCCAGGGCGGTCTTGTACTCGTTGGCCTGGTTGGTGCAAGTACTTTTCTTACCGGCTATCATCTTGTAGTCGGCCTTCACCATACCGGTAAACTTCCATTTCAGTTTTCCGTTCTTAATGCCCTCGTAGCCCAGCACTGGGATGTCGAGTGCCTTGTTATTCTGATAACAAACCTGGATGCCCTTGGCGGTGTTAGCTACCGATAGCTTGCCGTTGGGCGATACTGGCTGTTGTGCCGAGATGCCTAAAGCGCTCAGACACAGCATGAATATTGAAATACTCTTTTTCATTTACAGATGTTTTTTAACGTGAATTCTATAGCCATAAACTGTTACCACGAGGAAACAGAATAGTGGCAGTACAAACGAGGCATTAGTGGCGGGGAAGTTGCCCAGCACCGTACCCTTGTCGATGATCATAGCCTGGAGTGGTGGCAATACCGATCCACCCAAGATGGCCATGATGAGGCCTGCAGCACCAAACTTGGCATCGTCGCCCAGTCCGTCGAGGGCGATACCATAGATGGTGGGGAACATCAGCGACATGCATCCGCTGACGCAAACCAAGCAGTAGAGACCCAAGCGGTTCTGGAATCCGATGACACCTGCGGTGAACACCATTGCCAGCACACCGAAGATGGCCAGCAGCATGGCGGGCTTGACATACTTCATCAGGAATGTGGCGATGAAGCGCGAGCAGATAAAGAACAACATGGCGTAGATGTTGAATCGCTGCGACAGCACCTCGGCAGCCTGTTCCTCCATACCCTCGGCCATGAATACGCGCGTACCATATTGTATAATAAAGGTCCAGCACATAATCTGAGCGCCCACGTAGAAGAACTGGGCGATGACACCCTCGCGATAGTACTTGAGCGAGAAGATGCGGCGGATGGTTACCAGGAAGTGGATATCGTGGTTGGAGTCGCCTATCTTCGGCATCTTGGTGAAACGCATCAGTAGCAGCATGGCCACGATGACCAGACCGATGATGAGATAAGGCGAAATGAGCACGCTGAGGTCGGCGTTTTTCAGCGCCTCGAACTCGCTGTCGCTCAGCAATGCGCGCTCGTCGCTACTCATTGGGTTGAGCTTGGCCTGGATAAAGTTCATAGCCACAAACATACCGATGATAGAGCCGCAGGGGTTGAAGCACTGCGCCATATTCAGTCGGCGGGTTGCTGTCTCCTCCGGACCCATCGTCAGGATGTAAGGGTTACAACTGGTTTCCAGGAACGATAGTCCGCAGGTCATGATGAAGTAGGCCAGCAGGAAACATCCGTAGATGCCTACGGCCTTGGCGGGGAAGAACAGCAGGGCACCAGCGGCATAAAGGCCAAGCCCCATCAGCACACCCGCCTTGTATGAGAACTTGCGGATAAAGATGGCTGCAGGAAACGCCATGCAGAAGTAGCCTCCGTAGAAGGCCACCTGTACCAGTGTTCCATCGGTAACGCTCATGCGGAATATCTTCGAGAATGCCTTGACCATCGGGTTGGTGATGTCGTTGGCAAATCCCCAAAGTGCGAAACAAAACGTAACAAGGATAAACGGTATGAGATAGTTCACACCGTCTTTGATAATCAGAGATTGTTGTTGCTTTTCCATTGTTGGAGTAGGTTTATTAGAAGTGTACTAATATACGGAATATCTTGCCTGGAGCCTCCGACCATTGGCGCATAGCCTCGGGAGCATCCTCAGGAGCTACATCGCCCGAAATCAGGCGGTTGACAGGACAAGTGCCGCGCTCCAAGTAGCGGATAACTGCGAGGAAGTCGGCTGGCTGAGCGTTGCGCGAACCACGGATGTCGAGTTCCTTCTGAACGAAGAACTTGGTCTGGAACGACACGTCGGTCTTGGCATAGCCGATGCAGACCACGCGACCGGTGAAGGCCACCTCGTTTACGGCCATCTGATAGGTTGGTGCGCTACCTACAGCCTCGATAATCACGTCGGGGCCGAAGCCTGCGGTGAGCTGCTGTAGCTTTTCGTGCGCATCCTCGGTCTTGGTGTTAACGGTGTATGTCGCACCCAACTCCTTGGCCAGCGCCAGCTTCTCGTCGTCGATGTCGGCAGCGATGACGGTAGCACCGCGCAGGGCCGAGCGAACAATTGCGCCGAGGCCCACCATACCGCAACCGATGACCATTACGGTGTCGATATCGGTTACCTGAGCGCGGTTCACAGCGTGGAAACCTACGCTCATTGGTTCGATGAGTGCGCAGGTGCGAGGATCGAGATTGCCTGCGGGGATGATCTTCTCCCAAGGCAGGGCGATGAACTCGCGCATAGCGCCGTTGCGCTGTACGCCCAGAGTCTCGTTGTGCTCGCAGGCATTTACGCGCTGGTTACGACACGATGCACACTTGCCGCAGTTGGTGTAGGGGTTGCAGGTAACCACCATGCCTGGTTTCAGAATCTCAGGCACATCGGCACCCACCTTCTCGATGACTGCGCCTACCTCGTGTCCGGGTATGACGGGCATCTTAACCATAGGATTCTTACCCAGCCATGTGTTGAGGTCGGAACCGCAGAATCCAACATACTTGAGGCGCAGCAGCACCTCGTTAGCCTTCAGCTCTTGTTCGGCTATGTTTACTATTTCCATCTGGCGCTCGCCAGAAATCTGTATTGCTTTCATTCTCTTTTAATTATTTATTTTCCGTAGGCCATCTATATTTATCACTCACTCATGTTTTTGATGTAGGGGAGGTCGGGCAGGGTGCCGAAGCCGAAGAACTTCTTGGCATTTTCGCCAAGGAACAGGCGCTTCTCGTCGGCGGTCAGCTCGGTTGTCTTTTCTACAAAGTCGTAGCTCATCTTGTAGGTGATGGCGGTGATGGTGCGTGGGTAGTCGCTACCCCACATCAGCTTCTCCATACCTACCTCGTCAGCTGCCTCCTTGATGGCGCGGATGGCCGACGGGTAGGGGTAGAACTCATCGTTGAAGAGCCACGTGATGCCGCCGCTCTCGATGAACACATTCTCGTGGCGGGCCAGCTTGATCTGCTCCATCCAACCGGGGCGCGTAACCATGCCGAAGTGGCCGATGGCTATCTTCAGCTTGGGGCACTCCTGGATAATCTCTTCCATCTGACCCACCTGTGCGTCGCCGTCCTGCAGCTCTATGCCCAGTATCTTGCCTTTTTCCTCCAGCATGTGCATCAGTTGCATCATCTCGCTGTTCAAGAACTGCTTGGGCAGTCGGGCGGCGGGTATCTTGATGCCCTTGAATGCATCGACCACCGATGGGGCCACATCGATGAAGCCTGCGTGGCGATAGTCCAGCATGCCGAAGGTGAAGAAACGGTCAGGATAGCGGTTGGCCACCTGAATGAGATAGCTGTTCTGTATGCCGTCGATGAACTCCTGAGTCACAACGGCTGCGGCCACTTGGGCGTAGTCCATATTGCTCAGAAATCGCTCGGCAGTGTTCTGACCGTCGGTCATATATGGCGGCAGCATCTGGCGCTCCTCGCCGAAGAACAGCGAGCGGCTGCGGTTGGGCTCCAGCTGACAGATACGCTGGTTATCGACCACCGTGTCCTGATTCAGCCACAGATGACTGTGCGCGTCGATTATGAGTTTTTCCATCTTACAAACATTTGGTCGCCTATGATTTCCTGTACCTTCTTAACCAGCTCCTCGTCCATTGGCTCGTTCACATACTGTATGTTCTTGAGCACATTCTTGGGGTTGGCACTGCTGAAGAGTGTGGTGGCTATGCGTGGGTTCAGACTGGTAGAGAACTGGATGGCCAGCTTGTCGATGGGGTAGCCCTGCTCTTCGCAGTAGGCTGCGGCCTTGGCGCAAGCACGCTGCAGATCCTTGCCTGCCGGATGCCAGTCGGGTGCGCCGCGCTGGGATAGTAATCCCATTGAGAATGGCGATGCATTGATGACGCCCACACCATGCTGCTCGAAAAATCCGAGATAGTCGGCCAGCAGCGTGTCGTTCAGCGAATAGTGGCAGAAGTTCAGAATGCTCTCAACGGTTCCCTCGGGTGCGTGCTCTACCACCCATTTCAGGTTCTCGGGCTGCAGGTCGGTAATACCTACATGCTTCACCACGCCCTTGTCGCGCAGCTCTACCAGTGCAGGCAGCGTTTCGTCGACGATGAGTTGCAGTCCGCCCTCCATATCGCCTTGGAACTCAATGTCGTGCACGTTAATCAGGTCGATGTAGTCCACGTTCAGTCGCTCCATACTCTCGTAAACGCTCTCTTGAGCGCGCTTAGCGCTGTAGTCCCAGGTGTTTACGCCGTTGTGTCCGTATCGGCCCACCTTGGTCGATAGGAAGTATTTTTCATGGGGGATCTCTTTCAGGGCTTTACCCAATACTGTCTCGGCCTTCAGGTGGCCGTAGTAGGGCGACACGTCGATGAAGTTAATGCCGTTGTCAACTGCTGTGTGTACAGCCTCGATGCCCTCTTCTTCGCGGATGCTGTGGAAAACTCCGCCCAGCGATGATGCTCCGAACCCCAAGTTCGAAACCTTCATCCCTGTTTTACCGATTTCATTGTATACCATATACTTGTTGTTTTGTTACTTATTCATACAGGTGGAATATGCGCTCCATCAGCGTCCACTTCTGGTCGGATGTGCAGCCGGGCTTGCAGTCCTGGAATATGGCCGTGTAGGCCTCCCATTCAGCCTGTCGGGGCAGTGTGGCCAGCTTGGCCATCGCCGTATCCCAGTCGAAGTCGGCGGGCGTTTCAACAATCATAAACAGATGGTTGCCCTCGATGTAGATTTCCATCTCCAGTATGCCCACCTCGCGGATGCCTGCTCTGATTTCGGGCCACGAGTGATATTGGTCGTGCGCCTCGATGTATTTGGCAATGAGTTCTGGGTCGTTCTTCAGGTCAAGCGTCTGGCAGTATCTCTTTACTTTGACTCCATACTCCTTGCGTTCGTAGCCCATTGTTTTGTTGTTATTATCTGTCATTTCTTCCGATTGATATTTGTTAGGTGCTGCAAAAATACGAAAAAGAAACCATAACTGCCAACAGAATATCGATAATTTTTCATAAAAAATGGCCTAAAGAGTCAATAAACTGCAAATTGGTCGATATTATCCCATGTCATATCGCTTTTTTATATATCTTTGCAGCAACAAAAGTAATCATATCGTATGAACTTATCCGTTGATCAGCTACATCTGTTGACTCTGAATGTGGGTTACGCCCAGCATAATGCCGATTGGAACTGGAAGCATGTGCGTAGTCCTTTCGCCCGCCTGTATTATGTTACCGAGGGCGAGGCCAAGGTGGTTATCGGTTCGGATGTGTATCAGCTCACGCCGCACCACCTGTATTTCATTCCGGCGTTTACCGAGCACAGTTGTGTGTGCGATGCTGTGTTCTCGCATTACTATATTCATATTTACGAGGATCACCAGCAGGGCCCGGGCATACTTGACGATTGGGCGTTCCCGATTGAGGTCGATGCCTCGCCGATAGACCTTGAGCTGTTCAGGCAGCTTTGCGCCATCAACCCGTTTATGAAACTGCCTGCCTCTAATCCGCAGTCGTACGATAATCACCCCACGCTGATCAGTAACATCCAGCTGAATCTGCGCCGTCCGTTCTACGATAAGGTGGAGTCGCGCGGCATACTGTATATCCTGATGTCGCGATTCCTGAAGCACGCATCGCCTAAGGCCGAGGTGCGCGATGACCGCATACACCACACGCTGGCCTACATCCGCAAGCATCTGGACAGCCGACTGGATATCGACCAGCTGGCCGATAACGCCTGTATGTCGAAGGATCATTTCATTCGTATCTTCAAACGCGAAACGGGCGAGACACCTAATGTGTATATCACCAAGCGTAAACTGGAGAAGGCCGAGCTGGCCTTGGTAACTACCGACCTGTCGATTAAGGGTGTGGCCGAATTGCTGGGCTACGACGATTACTCGTACTTTAACCGCCTGTTCAAGAAAAATGCGGGCATCACGCCGCAGCAGTATCGCGAGAAGCATTATTCGGCGTAGGCCTCGCGTGTCATCTCTACGGCCACCGTTTCGCTGCGGAACATCTGGTAGCTCACGTATTCCAGTCCGTTGTGCGGGCCTGTTTCTCCCCACGAGTTTTTCATAATGAAGTATCGCTCGCCCGCGTCGTCGTGGGCCAGTCCTACTATGGCCATCGCGTGGTTGCGGTCTTCCCAGCACACGCCGTGGTGGCGTTTCACCGCGCGTTCGGTTTTGACCAATAGTGTGTCGATGGGTATGTTCAGATACTGCTCGTGGGTCCAGTTGTCGGGCACTTTCAGCTCTGATACTTCGTTGTATGGTTTGCTGTCGTCGCAGCTCAGGGCGATGTATTCGCCGGGCTTGCACACGCTGCGGGCAAACTCCTGCGGTGTGTATTGTGCGCCCAGCATAAACACCCATCGGGGTGCGGGTGTGTCGGGCTTGCGCATAGCGTCGTAGCCGCAGATGCCGTATTTCTCAATCATGGTGATGAGTGTGGTGGGTTCGCCGCGCCTCGATTGTGGGCAGTCGGGCTCTTGTTCTATCATCTTTTCTATATAATAAGGTGAAAGGTTCACCGAGTCGCCCCAGGCCAGATGTTCGGTCTCGATGGTGGCCAGCATGGCGTATATCCAGCACGTCTGGCTCTCGCCCTGGTCCTTCACGGGTGTCATGCCGTTCATCACGTCGGTGGTGAAGTGCTTACCCTCGGGCGTGTACTGGCTCGTCTGCTGCGCACAACTGCCCATCAGTACAGCCATAGCGGCCCCACAAACTATCCATGTTTTCAGTTTCATCGCTGCAAAGTTAAGAATTTATAGGCACGAATTACACGAATTTACGCGAAAACTATAATAATTCGTGTTAATTCGCGTAATTCGTGCCAAAAAAGTTGTACCTTTGCAACCTAATTCATTAATTATGCATATCGCAGTAGCAGGAAATATAGGTAGCGGCAAGTCAACCCTCACCCGTCTTCTGGCCCGTCATTACGGCTGGGAGCCTTGGTTCGAGTCGGTTGACAATAACCCGTATCTGGAGGATTATTACCGCGATATTCATCGATGGTCGTTCAATATGGAGGTGTTCTTCCTCAAGGAGCGATTCCGCGCGCTTATCGCCATCGCCCAGAGTGACCATACCATCATTCAGGATCGTACCATATACGAGGGCGTTCATGTGTTTATGGAGAACAACCGCGATATGGGCAACCTCTCTGAGCGCGACTACGAGACCTACATGGAGCTGTTCGAGCAGATGATGTCGGTGGTTAAACTGCCCGACCTCATGATTTATCTGCGTGCCTCGGTGCCGCACCTGGTAAGCAATATCCAGAAGCGTGGACGCGACTACGAGCAGACCATCCAACTGGAGTATCTGCAGAACCTGAATAGTCGTTACGACGACTTCATCTTCCATAAGTACCCCGGTCGCGTCATCACTATCGAGAAGGATAATCTCGACTTTCTCAACATCCCTCACGACTTAGCGGGAATAATAGACCGTATCGATTCTGAATTGTTTGGTCTATTCTCTCACCTCTAACCCCTCACCTCTCACCTCTAAAATTTATCATCATGCATATCGCAATAGCAGGAAACATCGGTAGTGGCAAGACCACTCTTACAAAATTGCTGGCCCATCGTTATGGTTGGATACCACGTTTCGAACCCGTAGACAACAACCCCTATCTGGCTGATTTCTACGCAGATATGCCTCGTTGGTCGTTCAATCTTCAGATTTATTTCCTGAACAAGCGATTCAAGGAGGTGGTCGAGATTTCGCAGTCTAAGGATACCATCATCCAGGATCGTACCATCTTTGAGGATGCGCGCATCTTTGCGCCCAACCTGCACGACCAGGGCATGATGAGCGATCGCGACTTTGCCAACTATACCGACCTGTTCGACCTGATGATGTCGCTGGTTAAGCTGCCCGACCTGATGATCTACATCCGCTCGAGCATTCCTACGCTGGTGGCGCAGATTCAGAAGCGTGGCCGCGAGTACGAGCAGACTATGCGCCTGGACTATCTGCAGGGATTGGAGAAGCGCTACGAGGACTGGATTGCCACTTATCGCGGTCCGCTGATCATCGTTGATGGCGACAACTGCAAGTTCGGCGATCGTCCCGAGGACTTCAAGATGGTCTGCGAACTCATCGACCAGAAGCTATACGGTCTGTTCCCGTTGGAATGAAATAAGTAGACAAGGAGACAAGTAGTTCAAGGAGTTCAAGACGTATGTCTGATACTCCGAGCTGCAAGGTAATGTCCTGAACTCCTTGTCTCCCTGTCTCCCTGAACTCCCAATATAATAAGTATGATTCAAGATTACGAAATAATGGCTCCTGTGGGTTCGCGCGAATCGCTCGCTGCGGCCATACAGGCTGGTGCCGACAGCATCTACTTCGGCATCGAGAAGTTAAACATGCGTGCCCATTCGGCATCGACTTTTACCATCGACGATCTGCGCGAGATAGCCGCTACATGCGATGAACACGGTATCAAGAGCTACCTCACCGTCAATACCATCATCTATGGCGAGGATATACCCCTGATGCACCAGATTATCGATGCCGCCAAAGAGGCAGGCATCTCGGCCGTCATTGCCAGCGATGTGGCTGTGATGACCTATTGTAATAAGGTGGGGCAAGAGGTGCACCTCAGCACCCAGCTCAACATATCAAATATCGAGGCGCTCAAGTTCTACGCCCAGTTTGCCGATGTGGTGGTGCTGGCGCGCGAGCTGAATATGGACCAGGTGGCCGAGATATTCCGCCAGGTTGAGGAGCAGCACATCTGCGGCCCCAGCGGCAATCAGATTCGTATCGAGATGTTCTGCCACGGCGCGCTCTGCATGGCCATCAGCGGCAAGTGCTACCTCAGTCTGCATGCCGCCAACCGCTCGGCCAATCGTGGCGAGTGCATTCAGGTGTGCCGCCGCTCGTATACCGCTACCGACAACGAGACGGGCTATCAGCTCGACATCGACAATAAGTATATCATGTCGCCCAAGGATTTGAAGACCGTGCGTTTCATCGACCGCATGATGAAGTCGGGCGTTCGCGTGTTCAAGATCGAAGGTCGCGCCCGTGGCCCCGAATACGTCTACACCGTCATCCGCTGCTACAAGGAGGCCATTCAGGCTGTGATAGACGGCACGTTTACCGAGGAGAAGAAGGACGAGTGGGATGCTCGCCTGGCCACGGTGTTCAACCGCGGTTTCTGGGATGGCTACTATCAGGGCCAGCTGATGGGCGAGTGGAACAAGCACTACGGCTCGAATGCTACCGAGCGCAAGGTGTATATAGGCAAGGGCGTAAAGTACTTCTCGAAGCTGGGCGTGGCCGAGTTTACCGTAGAGGCCAACACCTTTAAGGTGGGCGACAAGATGCTGATTACGGGCCCCACCACGGGTGTGATGTACGTAACGGCCAACGAGATTCACGGCGACAATGGCCCCGTAGAGGTAGCCGAGAAGGGCACCCGCGTGTCTATCGCCGTAACCGATAAAATCCGCCCGAGCGATAAGCTGTTTAAGCTCGAACCAACAGAATAAATCAGGGGGCGCATCACTGCGCCCCCTGATTCTTGTGTTTTCACCAACCAATTACTAATCATTACTTTTACTAACAAAAACCTATAAATGTATGAAAAAACTCGCTCGGCTCTGCCGCTTGGTCTAAACCAAGAACTCAGTCCAATAATTATGTACCACTATAAACCAAAACTATTACTAATCCTATTTCCGAGTGCAAAGGTAAGCCATTCCTCTCACACCACCAAATCCGTTCAACCAATCCCCAAAATTTTTCAACCAATCTGCGTCGTTTCAGAAATATTTAGTATCTTTGCCCCGAAAATTAAGAATCGTAAACTATAAACATTATGAATTTCGTAACTAATCTTTTGTTGGCGGCCGGCTATATCATCCAGGTATCGCTGGGCAGTTGGCATTCGCCAGATTATTCGGCCTCCGAGATTATCGGCCGTATCGACTCCGTCAGTCAGCAGATACCCGTAGAGAAGGTCATCATCGGCTGGAGCGTTGATAAGGATGTGTATCATCAGGTGGGCCGTTACCTGCATCAGCGCGGCATCAGCATGCTGCTGTGGATGCCCGTGTTTGCCGAGACCGAGGAGGTGTGCCAGAACACGCCTGCCGTCGACCTGTGGGGCCGCGTGCCGTCTAACTACGATCTGGCCGCTGGCGAGGGCTTCCGCTTTAACTGCCCCACCAACCAGCAGAACCTTCAGAATGTGGTGGCGCTCTACGATAGCCTGTTCAGCGGTTGCGGGTTCGATGGTGTGTTCCTCGACCGCGTGCGCACCCAGTCGTTTGTGGCTGGTGTGAGTGGCGTGCTGGGCTGCGGCTGTCGGCACTGCGTTCAGCGCTTTGCCGCCGAGGGTGTAGATATCGCAGCCGTCAAGGCCGAGTACGAGGCCCGTGGCGATGATTTCTTCTCCATCAGCAGCTACTCGCCCGATGGCAATCACGGCTTTAAGAATCCCCTTGCTGCCGCTTTCTTCAAGGCCAAGGGGAGGATTGTAAGCGGCTCGGTGGCTGCCGTGGCCGATAGCTTGCGCGCTCGCGGACTGCAGGTGGGCATGGACCTCTACGCACCCTTCATGGCACCCTTTGTGGGACAAGACTATAGTCTGCTGGCCCGCCATGCCGACTTTATCAAACCCATGCTCTATCGCCTGACGTTTGCCCCCGCCGGCATGGGCTTCGAGTACGATCTGCTGCGCAAGGCCGCTCCTGCCGCCACGGGCTATCCCCAGTTGCAGATGGATGCCGATTTTCTGCATACCCAGCTCAAGGCGATGGAACCCTACGAGTGCGGCAAGTATCCCGGCATCGAGATCAACTACCGCGCCGACATCGTACCCACCTCGCCGCAGTACGTCTCCGAGTCGCTCGCTGCCGTACTCAGCCATGGTTTCAACGGCGTAGTTCTCTCCTGGAACATCATGGAGGCCCCCTGCGCAATCTGGAATCGCTAAAAAAATAACTGTAGCACTGTAGCGCGTAGCAGATAAAAATAAATCAGCGGGCCTTGTACAGGCTCGCTGATTCTCTTCTTTTTAAATGCCCATGCACGAGCTTGTGCCCAGTGCCGTAACAATCGCCGTTGCGATCGATGCAATCATCTGTAAGATGAACTTAATGGTTTCTTTCTTGGTCATAGTTTTAATCTTTTAAGTTTACCTACGGATTATACGGATTTTACGGATTTTCTTCCTTTGATAAATTGGATCATCGAATATATTAATCCGTATAATCCGTAAAATCCGTAGGCTTTAAATTATACTTTAATCTCCCTCCTCTGGCAGGCCGCCGCCTGTCTGGCTGGAGTTACCGCTGTCGCTGCCACCGTTGTCGGTTCCTGAGCCTGTCGAAGGATTCTCGGGATCCTCTACCTCGCCGCTGGTTGAGGTTACTCGCTTCACCTCCTTGCCGTCGCGGTCGTAGCAGGTAATCTGGATGGCGGTGCCGGCCAACTCGTCCTTCAGCTCAACGGCTGGGGTGAAGATGATGCGGCGGCTGGTAATGAGGCCTGCCTTTACCTCGTCTACCTTCTCGACCGACTTGGCGCGCAGTCCGAATCGCATGGTGCCCAGTCCTGGCAGCGCTACCGAGTGGCCCTCAGTGGCCCACGCCTTGATCACCTCGCCAGCAGCATCCCAGCATGCCTGCATGATTCCCTTACTTACTCCGCTGCGAAGGGCAGCCTCCTTAATCACCTTGTCCTGACTCAGGCTGGTGTACAACTCGGGCATCATGATGTAGCGATACTTGCCTGCATGAGTGCCAATCTTCTGCAACTTCTCTTGTGCTTTAACTTTTAGTGCCATAAATCTAGTTTAGTTTTGTTTAAATGTTAATGAGCCTTTTTGGCTTACGCCGCTTTCCCGATTGGCGGGAAAAGCTCAAATGTTTAATATTTTTACTTATCTCTCATTGTCGCCATTCGAACTTCATTTTTGCGGCCACACGTGGCAGATTTTCCTAGTGCACGTGAGAAATACTTTTTCCGCGTGCGGCGGCATCTTTCCGTTCTTATTTCGACAATGCAAAGGTACGAATATTTCATGACGTATACAAATAATACGCCGAAATAAGCACACCAAAAAGCACGCCGCACAGTGCTACAGTGCTACAGTTCAAAATACAACCATCCCCAAACCTGATTTTACTTTTATATTTATATATATTATAATATATATAAATATAATACTAATTTCAGCCAATCTCACCCTTTGTTTTCTAACTGTAGCACTGTAGCGCGTAGCAAAAATCTTACAACTTTGATTTCACCACAGTGTCAGTGTGTGGTATATCTGCTCTCGCCTCGTATATAATCGTATACTTGTGCCATTTATGCAGAAATTTTGAAGATTTTCTGCAAATAATTTGGAGTTTTCAAAAAGAGTTTCTATATTTGCAACCAAAATGTGTATTTTGCAAAGAACATTATTCGCACAAAAGTGTATTTTATATAAAACATAATTGCGTAAAATATGTTCTTTTAAGAAAACATGAATAAAAAAAAGTCGTAATATGGAAAAGTTATTTGAACGCCACGACGCCTATTTATCTATCGTTTCGATGGAGTATGTGCGCGACATGATGCAGCGGATTAACTGGGATGCTCGTTTGATAGTTATTCGTGGCCCTAAGGGCGTCGGCAAATCAACGTTGATGAAACAATATATCAGGGGGCATTTTGAACCTGGCGATCGTCATGTGCTTTATTGTTCGGCTGATACCACTTATTTTGCAACCCATACATTGGTAGAGGTGGCCGAGAAATTTGTGAAGTTGGGGGGGCAGTGGCTCTTTATCGATGAGGTACATAAATACCCTGGGTGGAGTCGTGAAATCAAAGATATCTATGACTTATATAGCAACCTGCATGTTGTGCTTAGCGGGTCGTCTCTGATTCAGATTAATGATGGTCAGGCCGATCTCTCGCGTCGCATCGTGGTGTATGATATGCCAGGGTTGTCTTTTAGAGAGTTTTTGCGTCTAGATATCGGGCTTAACTATGATCCTGTATCACTTCCTCAACTGCTTGAGAATGCTGGTAAACTCTGTGCAAATGTAAGTTCGCAATGCCATCCGTTAGAGCATTTTAGTCGTTATCTTCAGTATGGATACTATCCTTTCTACTTCGAGGGTAAGCAGGAGTATTACGACAAGTTGGAGAATGTGGTAAACTACATTATCGATGTTGAACTCACCAAGCATCGTAATGTGGAAATAGGTAATACACGCAAGCTAAAGGCGCTCATTCAGGTTATTTCTCAGATGACGCCTTATGAAGTTGATATTGCCAAGTTGTCGAGGGCTACTGGCATTATGCGTGCTACGGTTCTTAAGTATCTTGCCTATCTTGAAGAGGCCAACTTAATCCGCAGATTGTTTACCGATTTAAAGCGCGTTACCGATCTTCAAAAGCCTGACAAGGTTTATCTTGATAATTCCAATCTGCTTTATGCGCTATGTCAGCAGAAACCTGAGATAGGAACGGTTCGCGAGTGCTTCTTTGCTAACCAGTTGGCTTCGGCAGGGCATATAATTGAGTATGCAGGTTATAAGAAGGGGGACTTCCGGATCGATGGCCACACAGTGGTTGAGGTAGGGGGCGAGGATAAGGGATTCAGTCAGTTGGCCGGCCAGGAGCATTCGTTTGTAGCAGCCGATGATGTAGAATCAGCCTATGGCAGAAAGATTCCCCTTTGGGCCTTTGGTTTTTTGTATTAGTTTTGCATACACACAAGGAACCGCTTTTGTGTACCGTTAAGGTGAACACCCGGAGGGGGCTAAAAAAGATTTTTAGAAAAAAGTTGGGCTAACGTTTGGTTAGTCCAATTTTTCTTTTTACCTTTGCACTAATTTGCCAGTTTTGGCTGGCATTTCAGAATAACATTAATTACTTCTTAAAAAATTTGTAGACTATGACCATTACGATTGATGATTTTATGCGGCTATCTGACGAGATGGCGAAGCGACAGACAAGGATCGCTGAGCTTGAACGTCAGGTGGCCTGTTTACAAACTGAGAATCAGAGGCTTAAGGAGCGCGTAGGATTCCTTGAAAAAACAAATGCTGCCGCTCAAGTGGCAAACTATGTTCTTAATGAGGCGAAGCCTATGGGCGAAACGCACAACTACTTTGCTCCGGGTAGCTACAATCAGGTGTTTACTGGCGAGGCCTCGGGCCAATTTGGAACGATGTAAATTTGAGAGACTATGGAAGAGAAAGAAATGAAAGAAAAGAAAGAAACACGTAGTGTGGTAAATCACTATGAACCTGGCTCTAACTGCCAGGTGTTTAATGGCAACAACTATGGATGCGTGTTTGCCATGCCGGGGGCTAACGTAACCCAACAGGTTCCGCCGCAGCCATCTCAGCATCCATCACAACAGCCATCGGCCGAGGCTGAGAACAACGAACCGCAACCATCATCGCAAGCCAACCATGAACCTAACGAGGAATTGTTTCACTTCATCCATCCGTCGGTAGACGAAGACCAGGAGTGGGCGATACATCGCGAGGTGAAGCGACTGGTAAAGCGCAACGGTGTGCAGGAGATATGCTTGTATCTCAAGCAGATGGCGACCGAGAAGAAGGTGCTGCTGCCGCAGATGCCGTCGGTGGCCTATGCCGAGTTGGTGCGAATGGGTATGCCCTGCGGCGAGGGATTCAACGAAAGCACATTCCGCAAGTACTATGTAAATAAGTAACGCGCGCGAGCTGAAAGGCTCTAGAAGATGTAAGCATCAGAATCATCACGGTTCTGGTGCTTTTTTTGTGTCTTGTGGCGAACAAATCAGAACGCATCAGAACAATTCAGAACAAGTTAGAACACTTTAGAACAGGCCACTCTGAAAGCCATACGCCAACCAGATTTTGTATATACCTTTGCCGATGCAAACAAGTTGCACCGGTGAGTTCTTTGACATGATGAAAACAACAACCCGCACGGAAGGCCGTGCGATACCTATTTAATAATTTATAAACAGACAGACGAAAGTATGGAAATGGTAGTAAACCCTTATGGCATCAGGGTGAAGCGATGCTGCGCCTCGTGCGCCTATAAAGACCTGATGCGAGCCAAATCGTTACGACGATGCAACAAACATCATCAGAATGTGAGGCCGCTGGATGTGTGCGACTGCTGGCTGATGAGCGACCTGCTGAAATCGGTTGGCAAGAGCATTAAAACAGAATAGACAAACATTATGCAGACAAAGATTTTAAGAGTGGTGGCGCAGGGCGAACCCGCCTATGTGCCCAGTAAGAAGACTGAAAACGGCCAACTGGCCAAGTGTATGATCAAGCTGAAAGAGCTTGGTGGTGATTACGAGGATGAGTACATCTGCGCGATGTTCGGCAACCTCGCTCTCTGCAAGTTCGCCCCCGGCAGCATTGTAGCCGCCGCGCTGCGTTTCCAAACGCGCGAGCAGTTTCAAGACATCGTGGCGGGCGAAATCGTGAAAATTTAATTTTAGGCACGGATTAACGCGGATTTACACGGATTTTTTGAATTTGTTAATTATTTAATCCGTGTAAATCCGTGAAATCCGTGCCAAATCAAAGAACCTGAGTTGAAGCTGAGGGAGTCTTCACGTGAAGATGGCCATCGGATTTCTGAAACTTCTTCTCGCTTAAAACTCAACATTATGGAAACAAACATTATTAAAATACAACAGACAATGACGTCGCTCGAGATTGCCGAGCTGACTGGTAAGCAACACAAAAACGTAATGCAGGCTATCCGAAACATGGAGCCTGCTTGGGAGAAAATTACTGGGCTGAATTTTCAGCTCAGTGAATATAAAGACTCAACAGGCCGCACATTGCCTTGCTACTCGCTCACCAAAACCGAGACACTCTACATCGCCACGAAGTTTAACGACGAGGCGCGAGCCAAGTTGGTGCTGCGATGGGAGTTTTTGGAGCGCAAGGAGCAGGAACGCCAACAGCAGCTCTGTCTGCCATCGCCCAAGAAAATTCTTGCTCTGGCCGACGAGATTATGAGCGAGGGTCTGCAGATACTCAACGAGCCTGCCGAAGATACCCTCACAGCTACCCAGGTGGCCAAGACCTTCAACATGTCGACACTCGACTTTAACGCCGTGCTGCGCGACATGGGTATTCAGTACCGCCGAGGAGGCCGTTGGAATCTGAGCGACGATCTGCAGGGCCGCGGCTATACCGCCGAGCGCACCCATGTATCGTACAGCCTGAAGGGCGAAAAGAAGATTAAGACCTACATGACGTGGACCATCGCCGGTCTGCACTACCTTAATGCTAAACTCGGATATCCAAATTTTTAAACCATGAGCGTACATCTTATATATATAGAGGATGGGGTGAAGAAGATGCGCCCCATCCATTCGAGAGAGGAATACATCCAGCTGAGAGACACCGCCGAACAGAAAGCGAAACTGGCGGCGGTGCGTGGCGGCAACGAGGCCCTGAAACGTGAGCTGGTGCAGTTTAATTATAGTTGTCTGCCCAACGACGACGGCACGCTGAAGGGCAGCAAGCGCCTGAGCACCACGGTGGCGATGGACATAGACCACGTGCCTGCACAAGAGATGCAGCCGCTGAAGGAGCGCATACTCGCCCACAAGGAGGAACTTGGCTTGCTGATGCTGGAAGAGAGCGCCCGCGGACAGGGCTATCACTTCGTCTTCGCCCGCCGCCCCGAGCTGGACCAAGAGGCCAACCTGGAGTGGGCTGCCCAGCTGCTCGGAGTAACCCACGACAAGGGCGCCAAGGACATCACCCGCGTCTTCTTCACCACCCCCGCCGCCCAGCTGATTTACCTCGATGACAAAATCTTCGAATGCGAAGAGATTTTAGGCACGAATTACGCGAATTATCACGAATTTAATAATAATTCCCTGCTCAGACCACCCCTGGCCCCTCCTACCTTCTTGGACAAGCCAAGCGGCATAGCCGAGCGAGGAGGGGAAATAAATACAGAAATTCGTGTAAATTCGTGTAATTCGTGCCAAAATATTGACTACAACGGCATGGCGTTTTCGGATATCATCGCTAAGTACTGGGAGATGTTTAACGGTGGGAAGGTGCCTAATGTGGGCGATCGCAATGCACACACCTTCGACCTAGCTCTGACGTTGCGCAGCATCTGCGGCTACTCGTTAGAGCGACTGATGCAGGTGATACCCAACTACTGGGCTGCACCCGACGGCACTTGCGCTGCCGACGACCTGCTGGAATACCAGCACACGCTGGAGAACGCGCTGAAAGAGCCTCGAAAGGGTATGCCACTGCGACTGAAACAGGTGCTGCAGGCGCTGAAGACGGATGCTGGCGTAAAGGCCTGTGGCGGCACTCTGACCACACCACCGCCATTGCCCAAGCGATTGCCGCCACTCATCCGATTGCTAACCAAGAACGTGCCCGCACTCTACAAGCCCGCCGTGGCCAGCACCGTCTTTCCTGCATTGGGCGCACATCTGCACGGCGTAAAGTTCCGCTACTGGGACAACGTGGAGCACGAGGCCACGTTTATGAACATCCTCATCGGCCGCCAGAGCGTAGGTAAGGGCTCTATCAAGAAGCCTATCGACTACATTATGGACGACATTAAGCAGCGCGACATGCTGAGTCGACAGCGCGAGGCCGAGTGGAAGCAGAAGAACCCCAGCTCGAAGACCAAGAAAGACCCGCGCCCCACCGACATCTGCATACAGATGCTGATAGACAACCTGACCGACGCCGTGTTCAACCAGCGTATAGTAGACGTGAACAACAACGGCGAGCGCTACATCTATACCATCGTCGATGAGATAGAGGCGCTGAAAAAGGTGACATCGCGCAACTCGATCGACGAGGTGGGCCTGCTTATCCGCAAGGCATTCGACAACTCGATGGCCGGACAAGAGCGCGTGGGAGCCGACTCCGTGAGCGGCATAGCCCCGCTGCGCTGGAATTTCAACGCCTCGACCACACCGCCTAACGCCCGCAAGTTCTTCTATAAGATGGTGAACGACGGCACCGTGGGCCGACTGGATGTGTCGACCATCATCAGCAACGATCGCGACGACGAGGCCGACCCGATTATGGGCATCTACGACGACGCCTATGCCGAAGAACTGAAGCCCTACATCGACCGACTGGAGGCTGCCAGCGGACTGATAGAATGCCCGCAGGCCAAGCGACTGGCGCTCGACATGAAGCAGGAGAACAAGGATGTGGCCCGACTCTACGACAGCGAGGCCTACCGCATACTCTCTTATCGTGCCAACGTGATAGCCTGGCTCAAGGGCATGGTGCTCTACATAGCCCACGGCTACCGTTGGGACAAGACCATAGCCGACTTTGTGCGCTGGAGCGAGCAGTACAACCTGTGGTGCAAGATGCTCTACTTTGGCAAGCAACTGGAGAAGGAGTTGCGCGAGGAGGTAGAGATTCAGCGCCAATCGGGCCCCCAGAACCTGCTGGAGCTGCTGCCCGACGAGTTTACCCGCGAGCAGTATCAGCTGATGCGACAGAGTCAGGGTCGCGAGGGCGATGGCGAGTCGACGCTGAGAACGTGGGCCACCCGCGGCCACATCGTGTACGACGAAGTGAGCAAAAACTATTGTAAAACCGAAGAATATAAACTTAAGTTTGGAACATTAAAGATTAAAGATTAAAGATTAAATGGAAGAGATAATTCAATTGAATAGTGGGGCGAAACTTTCGCCTCACTTCACCTTAGGCGAGATGACCCGAAGCGAGAGTCATCCCGAAGTGTATAACATCCCAAGCCACGAGGCCATCGCCAACCTGAAGCACCTCTGCCAGTGGCTCGAAGTGCTGCGCGAACGCTCGGGCGACACCGTCCGCATCAACAGCGGCTATCGTTCGCCGCAACTCAACCGCAAGATAGGCGGAGCGACCAATTCGAACCACCTTACGGGTTGCGCGGCCGACATCAGAGTGACCGGATTTGAGCAGGCCATACGCTACGCGGCGATATTGCTGGATTATGCCGACGAATCGCATCAGGAGTTCGACGAACTGCTGGTTGAAAGAAACAGATATGGAGCCATTTGGCTGCATTTTGCGGTGCGTTTTCGAGAGAATCGACACAAAGTATTGTATATCAACGCGTAACGAAATCGGCCCAAATCTTTAACGCATTTTAATATGGAATATGTTTGGTGGGATAGGGGAAATTTATTAATTTTGCAGGCAAAAATCAGAGCTATGACAATAAACGAAATACAAGACGAGATTATCGAGGAGTTCAGTGGTTTCGACGACTGGATGGATAAGTATCAGCTACTCATCGACTTAGGCAACGAGCAGGAACCGCTGGACGATAAGTACAAGACCGAGCAGAACCTGATAGACGGCTGTCAGAGTCGTGTGTGGCTGCAGGCCGACCTGGTAGATGGTAAAATCCACTTCAGCGCCGAGAGCGATGCACTGATAGTGAAGGGTATTGTGGCCCTGCTGATACGCGTGCTGAGCGACCACACTCCGCAGGAGATACTGGATGCCGACCTCTACTTTATCGAGGAGATCGGATTGAAGGAACACCTGTCGCCAACCCGCAGCAACGGACTGCTGGCCATGGTAAAGCAAATCAAGATGTACGCGCTCGCGTATAATGAGATGAAACATTAAACATTAAAGATTAAACATTGTAATAATTAAGGGCCTTTATGATACAAACAGTAGTAAAGCGCGATGGGCGCATAGTAGGATTTAACGAACAGAAAGTGATGGCCGCCATACGAAAGGCCATGCTGCATACCGACAAGGGTGAGGACGAGCGACTGCTCTACCAGATAACCGACCGCATAGCCCAGAAGGGCGACGGCCAGATGACGGTGGAGGAGATACAAGACCTGGTGGAGATGGAGCTGATGAAGTCGAGTCGTAAAGACGTGGCTCAGAAGTACATCGCCTATCGCAACCAGCGCTCGATAGCCCGTAAGGCCAAGACACGCGAGGTGTTCCTCGACATTGTGAACATCAAGAACAACGACGTGACTCGCGAGAACGCCAACATGAATGCCGACACGCCTGCCGGCATGATGATGAAATTCGCCAGCGAGACCACCAAGCCGTTTGTTGACGACTACCTGCTCTCGGAAGACAGCCGTAACGCCGTAGAGCATAACTACCTGCACATACACGACAAGGATTACTATCCTACCAAGTCGCTCACCTGTGTGCAGCACCCGCTGGATAACATTCTGGAGCACGGATTTACTGCCGGACATGGTGCCTCGCGCGCTGCCAAGCGCATTGAGACAGCCAGCGTACTGGCTTGTATCTCGATGGAGTGTGCGCAGAACGAGATGCACGGCGGACAGGCTATTCCGGCCTTCGACTTCTATCTGGCTCCTTACGTGCGTATGAGCTATATTGAGGAGCTGAAGGCGCTGGAGGAACTGAACGGCGAGGACTACAAGGAGCTGTATAACGAGCCCCTGATGGACTACCTGAAGGCACCGCTCGACGGACTGCAGGGCCGCGACCGCGCCCGCCAGCACGCCATCAACAAGACCGTGGGTCGCGTGCACCAGGCCATGGAGGCGTTTATCCACAATATGAACACCATTCACAGCCGTGGTGGTAACCAGGTGGTGTTCTCAAGTATCAACTACGGTACCGACACTAGTGCCGAGGGCCGTTGCGTGATGCGCGAGATACTGCTATCGACCTACGAGGGTGTGGGCAACGGCGAGACAGCTATCTTCCCCATTCAGATATGGAAAAAGAAGCGTGGCGTGAACTATCTGCCCGAGGATCGTAACTTCGACCTCTATCAGCTGGCCTGCAAGGTTACGGCTCGCAGATTCTTCCCCAACTTCCTGAATCTGGACGCTACATTCAACCAGGACGAGGAGTGGCGTGCCGACGACCCCAAGCGCTACATACACGAGGTGGCCACGATGGGATGCCGCACCCGCGTGTTCGAGAACCGATTCGGACCCAAGACCAGCATCGGTCGCGGAAACCTGAGTTTCTCGACCATCAATATCGTGAAGCTGGCGCTGGAGTGCCGTCAAGAAGTGAACAGTGAAGAAGTGAACAGTGAACAGTTGAGCGATGACGTTAAGAAGAAACGCATTGACCTCTTTATGGCCAAGCTCGACCAGATGCTGGAGATTACCGCCAAGCAACTTGACGACCGATTCCAGTTCCAGAAGACCGCCTTTGCCAAGCAGTTCCCACTGCTGATGCAGAACCTGTGGATAGGTGCCGACAAGCTGAAGCCTATGGACACCATCGAGAGCGTGATTAATCAGGGTACGCTGGGTATCGGATTTATCGGACTGGCTGAGTGCCTGGTAGCACTTATCGGCAAGCACCACGGCGAGAGCGCAGAGGCCCAGGAGCTGGGCTTGAAGATAGTGGGATACATGCGCGAGCGCGTGAACGACTTCTGCGAGCGCTACCACCACAACTACAGCGTGCTGGCTACACCAGCCGAGGGCCTGAGCGGAAAGTTCACCAAGAAGGACCGCAAGGAGTTTGGTGTGATACCAGGCGTGACCGATCGCGACTACTACACCAACTCTAACCACGTGCCCGTTTACTATAAGTGCTCAGCCCGCCACAAGGCTGAGATTGAGGCGCCTTACCACGATATGACCCGCGGTGGACACATCTTCTACGTAGAGATTGACGGCGACGCTACCCACAACCCACAGGTGATTATGAGCGTGGTCGACATGATGGACCAGCTGAACATGGGCTACGGCAGTGTGAATCACAACCGCAACCGCTGTATGGACTGCGGCTACGAGAACGCCGACGACCATCTGGAGAAGTGCCCCAAGTGCGGCAGCACCAACATCGACAAGCTGCAGCGCATAACCGGCTATCTGGTAGGTACTACCGACCGCTGGAACTCTGGTAAGCTGGCCGAGCTGAACGACCGCGTGACGCACATAGACCACGGAGCCAAGGATCTTTTTGAGTAATGTCCTGAACTCCTTGAACTCCATGTCTCCTTGTTTACAATAATATGATCAGAGTTCTAGATATATTAGAAGATACGATGGTGGATGGTCCGGGTTTCCGGACCTCCATCTATTGTGCGGGGTGCAATCATAAGTGCCCGGGCTGCCATAACCCCCAGTCGTGGGCGTTCGACGGCGGGCGCGAGATGACCACCCAGCAACTCCTGAAGATCATCATCGACGACCCCTTTGCCAACGTCACCTTCTCGGGTGGCGACCCCATGTATCAGGCCGCAGGCTTTGCCGAGCTGGCCCGCGCCATACACGAGTATACGAATAAGGATATCTGGTGTTTCACGGGCTTTACGTTCGAAAGCCTGATTCACGATGATCAGCGCGAGCTGCTGGAGCAGATTGACGTGCTGGTTGACGGGCCCTTTATCGAGAAACTAAAAGACCCTGACCTATTGTTCCGAGGTTCATCGAACCAGCGGATTATCGACGTGCCAAAATCGCTTTACGAGGGTAAAGTGGTGTTATGGCGCGAGGACATAAGCATCTAACTTTTTGAGATATTTGTCGCGGAAGTCACTCCAGCGGTAATACGGAGCCATGTCGGTAGGCAGGGGCAGGGTAGCCTCGTTCTCGTTGAGCAGCACCTTGAAGATGATGTCGCGATCGTGCTTGTTCTTGCGGTAGAACACAAACTGGATGTTGGCCGCCATCGGGAATACCTCGAAGTTAATCCAGCCGTCCAGGTCAAGGCGCTCCATATCGGTCATCTCGCGGCCGTAGCCGTTAAGATCAAGCAGACAGGCCAGCGGCAGGATGATGGTTTCGTGGCCGAAACGCAGTGTGGCTCCCGGATGTGGGCGATAGATGCAGCTGTCGGCATCCTCGATGATGCGGCGCAGCAGATTGCGCTGGGTGTAAGGCTGCTGGGCCCCGTTGTAAGGATTGCAGCCGAAGCTGAGGAACCAGAAGCAGTTGGCCTGCAGCCAGTTGTTATACAGCTCGTCGGTGGTGTATACATCGAACAGATTAAAGTGGTAGCGCATCTCGGTGCCCTGAACGCTCGATGCAATCTTAAAGATGGCGCGGTTCAACTCGAAGGCATCCACCTCGCGGTTGAAGTAGGCTGTATCGTTAAACAGCTTGCCCATAGCGGGCTTGTGCACCTCGTACTTGCTGCAGAACTCGCGGTAAACCTCTTGCGTCTTCTGCGAGTAGCGCTTCTTGTAGAGTGCGCTGTCCTGCAGGTTCATAAAGTACATATCGTGCTGCGAGGCATCGGCATTGAATATCAGTCGGGGGTTGTTTCTGGCCAGCTGCAGCAGCTCGTTCTGCATCGACAGGATGCAGCGGATGACCACGGTGCTCTTGGCCTCGATCATCGCATTGCCCTTGAATACATTGGGGAATCGGTCGTACATGCGCTGTGCTATCTGGCGATGCTGAGCAGCACCCAGTGGCGTCAGGTCGCCATAGCGGTCCTTGGCCTCGTCGTAGAGCAGACCGAGCTCCTCGAAAGCCTGTTCGCCAAGGCTGGAGAGCTTGCCCAACTGGTGAGCCTTGAGCAACACCTGGTAAGGCGCATCGTAATCTTTCTTGTTGATGAGATAGCGCGAGCCGTGGCGGGCATAGCTGCTGATGTAGAATGGTTTTAAACCAGCAGGCGCAGGAGTTAATGCCCTGGTAGGTCCCTGATAGGCATAGTAGTTACTACCGGCTTTGAGAAAGTCGCGTTTCAGTTGTTCTCGAACGTTTTGAGCGTCAATACAGGTTAATGAAAGTGCCCAAAGGGCAAATAATACCACTTTTCTCATAAATTTCTCCTTTTTCGGTTGCAAATATACAAAAAAAGCATTATTTTTGCAACAAAATAATGAAATATTATGGCAAAAAACTCAAAATGGCAGGATGAATACTGGCTACTACTGTTGCAGTTGTACCTGCAAAAGCCCGTTGGAATCAAGCCAATGTACAGTCGCGGAATGGTTGATTTGAGCTTGGAGTTGCACATAGCACCCAACTTGCTCTTCAACAAAATGTGCCAGATAGCCAACCTTGAAACACCCCGCATTGAGCACTTCTGGGAGTTGTATGGCAACAACCCCAAGAAGCTGAAGCGCGCCGTGAACCTGCTGCGCGAAATGTGGGGATTCAACAACGCGTTGGAGTTCTACGACGGCGTGGAGACCCACGAGAGTTTTGAGAAAGATTTCAAACCCATAGCCGACGACACCACGATAACACCGGTGATGCTGACGCTGATACTCGACCTGTACTTCCGTCTGACACCGATAACCATGGTGACCGAGACCCCCGAGGTGCAGGAACTGGCCAAGCTGATGAAGCTGAAACCGCAGGAGGTGGTAGAGGTGATGGAGGCCTTCCAGCACTGCGACCCCTATCTTAATCGCAAAGAGGTGGTGGTGGGCGACATGGCGCTGGCCTGTCAGCAGGTGTGGCGCAGGTTTGGAAATGCCAATCCCGAAGAGCTGGCATCGTATGCCGAACAACTGAAGGAGTATTTTAAGTGAGAAAGTGAGAAGGTGAGAAAGTGAGAAGGTGAGAAACGAGAATACACAGATACAGGAACAACTACAACAGCAGAAGTTAGGACAGACGTTCTCACAGCAGCAGCTGTTGCAATCGTCGCTGATAGAACTACCAGTGGCGCAGCTGGTTGACCGTATCAACACCGAAATGAACGACAACCCCGCCCTCGAGAGCGAGTCGCCCTACGACGACAACGATGCTGCCGAGGAGGTGGACTACAATAACGACGATGCTGACGTTCAGGACGACTTCGAAGCTGCCACCGAGCGCGAAGAGCGCCAGTCGGCACTCGACGAAGCGCTGAGCGGACTGGGTCGCGACGACGAGGAACTGCCCGTGTATCAGAGCGGCAGCTCGTATAGCGAAGACCGCGAGGAAATGGTGTACGGCGAGACCGAATCGTTCTACGACCAGCTGAAAACGCAGGTGGGCGAGATGGACCTGACGCCCAAGCAGCGCGACATCATGGAGTATCTGATAGGCTCGCTCGATGACGACGGCCTGCTGCGCAAAGACCTCTCGATAGTGAGCGACGAACTGGCCATCTATCATAACATCGACGCTACCGACAAGGAGATAGAACACGTGTTGCTGATGCTGCAGGCGTTCGACCCCGCTGGCATCGGAGCCCGCTCGCTGCAGGAGTGCCTGCTGCTGCAGATAGAACGCCGCGACCCATCGAAGCTGCGCGACCTGATGGAGCGCGTGGTGAACAACTACTTCGAGGCGTTTACACGTAAGCACTGGGATAAGATTCAGGCCGACCTTGGGCTGAATGATACCCAGGCCGAGGCCCTATTCCACGAGTTGCGCAAGCTGAACCCACGTCCGGGAGCATCGCTTGGCGAGACGGTGGGCCGAAGCATGCAGCAGATAACGCCCGACTTTATCGTCGACACACAGGACGACGGCACCATCACCTTCACCCTGAACAACGGCGAGGTGCCCGAGCTGAAGGTGTCGCAATCGTTTGTAGATTCGATGAAGGAGTATCAGCAGAACAAAGACCACCTGAGTCGCCAGACCAAGGAGGCACTGCTGTATATTAAGAAGAAGGTGGATGCCGCACAGGGATTTATCGAGGCCGTCAAGGTGCGCCGCCACACGCTGAGCATCACCATGAGGGCCATCATACAGCTGCAGCGCCAGTTCTTTCTCGACGGCGACGAGGCATCGCTGCGCCCTATGATTCTGAAAGATGTGGCCGAAAAGGCCGGGATCGACATATCGACCGTATCGCGTGTGAGCAACTCGAAATATGCGCAGACCCGCTGGGGCACGTTTCCGCTGCGCCACTTCTTCAGCGACGGATACGTGACCGAGAGCGGCGAGGAGCTGAGCACCCGACAGATCAAGGCTGCCCTGCGCGACCTGGTGGATGCTGAGGACAAACGCAAGCCGCTGAGCGACGACCAGCTGAAAGACCAGCTTGCCGAGAAGGGTTTCCCCATCGCCCGCCGCACGGTGGCCAAGTATCGCGAACAGCTGGGTATACCCATAGCACGACTAAGAAAATGAGCAGAGAAAAGAACATAATTTTAACGGCAAGAGTGATTAGTATGGTGTTCACGCCATTCTATCTGCCCATTGTGGGCTTAGTGTCGCTCTTCTTCCTGAGCTATCTCAGTTTGATGCCTACGGCCTATAAGTTGCAGGTGCTGACGTTGGTGTACTTCTTCACCATTCTGTTGCCCACGGTGCTGATTCACCTGTATCGCAAGTATCAGGGTTGGAACCTGATAGAACTGGGCCATAAGGAGCGCCGAATGGTACCCTACGTCATCTCAATTCTCTGCTACTTCTTCTGCGTGTATATCATGGATTTACTGCACATTCCGCATTTTATGGGCACCATCGTGTCGGCCGCACTCGCCATACAGATAGTGTGTGCACTCATCAACGTGTGGTGGAAGATATCAACCCACACATCGGCTATCGGCGGTGTGGCAGGAGCCCTGTTCGTGTTTGGCGAGCTGTTCGGTTTTAACCCCACCTGGTGGCTCTGCTGGGTGATGATTCTGGCTGGAGTGCTGGGTACCAGCAGGATGATTCTGCGTCAGCACTCGTTGGCGCAGGTTGTGGCAGGGTTCTTTGTGGGGCTTATATGCTCAGTTCTCGGTCTGATTTATCTATAATGTTTAATGTTTTCTGAAATTTAATGTTTAATATAATATGAAGCCATTAGTAAGTATTATCATGGGTAGCACAAGTGATCTGCCCATTATGGAAAAAGCCTGTAAACTGCTCGACGAGATGCAGGTGCCTTTTGAAGTAAATGCCCTTTCGGCTCATCGTACTCCCGATGCTGTAGAGGAGTTTGCACGTACCGCCAAGGATCGCGGCATCAAGGTGATTATAGCCGGTGCCGGTATGGCTGCTGCCCTGCCTGGCGTGATTGCTGCATCGACCACGCTGCCCGTTATCGGCGTGCCCATCAAGGGTATGCTCGACGGACTGGATGCCATGCTGTCTATCATCCAGATGCCCCCGGGAATACCTGTGGCAACAGTAGGTGTAAACGGCGCCCAGAACGCAGCCATACTGGCTGTTGAGATGATGGCTCTGAGCGATCAGGATCTGGCACAGCGTCTAGCTGTATACAAGGGTAATCTGCGTATTAAGATTGAGAAAGCCAACGAGGAGCTGGCTGAAATCAAATACCAGTTCAAGACCAATTAAATGTTTAATCTTTAATCTTTAATGTTTAATGTATAAAAGAAGATTGTCATCCGAAACCCGCGTGGGTAACATCGGCATAGGCGGACAGAATCCTATTCGCATCCAGTCGATGGGTACTGTTGATACCAACAATACCGAGGGTTGTGTGGCTCAGGCCAAGCGCATCATTGATGCAGGCGGCGAGCTGGTACGCTTTACCACCCAAGGCACCCGCGAGGCAGAGAATATGAAGAATATTTCGGCTCAGCTCAAGGCCGACGGATATAACACTCCATTGGTGGCTGATGTGCACTTTACGGCTCATACGGCCGATGTGGCTGCGCTGTACTGCGAGAAGGTTCGTATCAACCCCGGCAACTATGTTGACCCAGGTCGTACGTTCAAACATCTGGAGTATACCGACGAGGAGTATGCTGCCGAGTTGCAGAAGATTGAGGCAAAGCTGGTGCCCTTCCTCAATATCTGTAAGGAGCATCACACGGCTGTTCGAATCGGCGTGAACCACGGTTCGCTGTCAGACCGAATCATGAGTCGCTACGGTGATACCCCCGAGGGAATCGTTGAAAGCTGTATGGAGTTCCTGCGCATCTTCCGTCGCGAGAACTTCAACGATGTGGTGATATCAATCAAGGCTTCGAACACCGTTGTGATGGTAACCACCATGCGTCTGCTGGTAACCACGATGGATAAGGAGGATATGCACTATCCGCTGCATCTGGGTGTAACTGAAGCAGGCGAAGGCGAAGACGGACGTATCAAGAGTGCCGTTGGTATCGGCGCCCTGCTTACCGAGGGTATCGGCGACACCATCCGCGTTTCGCTGTCAGAAGAGCCTGAGTGCGAAATCCCCGTGGCTCGAAAGCTGGTAGATATGATTCCTGAGTGCACCCAGTTGCGCGAGCAGGCCGAGGCAAGCATCAAGGACGACACCATCACCCTGAACGTTGATGCCCCCGATTGGGAGACACTTCAGCTGAAAGCCGCAATGGCCGTAGGTGCCCTGCTGATTGACAAGAAGGCACACAAACTCACCATTCTTAATTCTCAATTCTCAACTGAGAAGCTCATTGAGTTGGCCGATGCCATTCTGCAGGCCGCGCGAATAAAGTTCACCAAGACCGAGTATATATCTTGTCCAGGATGTGGACGCACACTCTACAATCTGCAGGAAACCATCGCCAAGATTAAAGCAGCTACCAAGGACTTGGTAGGCTTGAAGATTGGTATTATGGGCTGCATTGTAAACGGTCCGGGCGAGATGGCCGATGCCGATTATGGCTATGTGGGAGCTGGTCGAGGTAAAATATCGCTCTATAAGGCTAAGGAATGTGTTGAGAAAAACATTCCTGAAGAAGAAGCCGTAGAAAAACTCCTGGAATTGATTCGCAAAGACAGAGCATAAAAATAAATCCCGCCAACTTGGCGGGATTTATTATTTCTCAAGAATCTTCATCAGGTCTTTCATGCCTTCAGAAGCGCCCTTCTGTATCTGGGTGACGCGTCCGCCCACATTAATCGGGTTCGGGTCAATCAGGTAAACGGGTACATCAGGACGGGCATAATGTAGCAGTCCTGCTGCAGGATAAACTACCAACGAAGTGCCGATAATAATCAGAATATCAGCCTGTTGCACCTCTTCGGCAGCAACGCTGATATTTGGAACTGCTTCGCCAAAGAATACGATGAACGGACGAAGCAGAGAGCCATCGCCAGCCTTGGTGCCTGGTTCTACTTCGCAGTTCTCGGGCGTGAGCTGAATCTGATAGCGTGGGTCGTCTACGTCGCGACTTGAGCATACCTTCATCAGTTCGCCATGCAGATGAATCACCTTCGACGAACCTGCCATCTCGTGCAGGTTGTCAACATTCTGAGTTACAACCGTCACGTCGTAGTTCTTCTCGAGTTCGGCCACCAGTTTGTGTCCCTCGTTGGGTTTTACGCCCCAGCACTTCTTGCGGAGCATATTATAGAAGTTAGTGACGAGCGTTGGATCGGCCAGCCACCCCTCGTGAGTAGCTACTTTCTGAACGGGATAATTCTCCCAAAGTCCATCGGCATCGCGGAAAGTTTTCAGTCCGCTTTCAACCGACATTCCTGCACCTGTAAGTACAACAATCTTTTTCATATGCTATAAATTACGTGTTAATGATGTGCAAATATACGATTTTTTAGACAAAAGAACAAAAGAAACAAAAAAAATATGTATTCTTATGTACTTATATCTAAAAATTATTGTACCTTTGCGCCCGATTTTAAAAGGTTACACATTATTAATAAATAGAGAATGGACAAATTAAGTTATGCTTTAGGTCTGGGCATCGGTCAGCAGTTGGCTCAGATGGGTGCTGACAATATCAGTGCCGAGGATTTTGCACAGGCCATCAACGACGTGTTGAAGGGCAACGAGCTGAAGGTTTCACACCGCGAGGCTCAGACAATCGTACAGGATTATTTCCAGAAGCAGGAGCAGAAGCTCCAGGCTGAGCGTGCCGAGAAGGGAAAGGCACATAAGGAGGCTGGCGAGAAGTTCCTGGCCGAGAATGGCAAGAAGGCTGAGGTGGTAACACTTCCCAGCGGACTGCAGTATCAGGTACTGAAAGAGGGTAACGGTAAGAAGCCATCGGCTAAGGATACCGTTATGTGCCACTATGAGGGTACACTCATCGACGGTACTGTATTCGATAGCTCATACCAGCGTGGCGAGCCCGCTACATTCCCACTCCAGCAGGTTATCGCTGGTTGGACCGAGGGACTGCAGCTGATGCAGGAGGGTGCTAAGTATCGTTTCTTCATCCCTTACCGTCTGGCTTACGGCGAGGGTGGTGCAGGCGCATCTATCCCCCCATTCGCAGCTCTGATCTTCGACGTAGAGTTAATACAAGTAGTTTAAAAAAATAACAGAAAGCAATGAAAAAGATTTCAATTGTAGCCGTTCTGGCTATCGCTGCTGCTGGTTTTACAGCATGTGGCAATCAGGGCCCAAAAGCCAATCTGAAGACCGACGTTGACACTATGAGCTACGCCATCGGTATGGCACAGACTCAGGGTCTGAAGGAGTATCTCGTAGGTAGTCTCGATGTTGATACCGCTTACATGGCCGAGTTCATCAAGGGTTTGAACGAGGGTGCTAACGCTGGTGACAACAAGAAGAAGGCTGCTTACTATGCAGGTATCCAGATTGGTCAGCAGATTGCTAACCGTATGGTTAAGGGTATCAACCACGAGGTATTTGGCGACGACTCTACCAAGACTATCTCACTGAAGAACTTCCTCGCTGGATTCATCAGCGGTACAACTGGTAAGAAGGGTTTGATGACTGTTGACTCTGCTCAGATGGTTGCTCAGCGCCTGATTCAGACAATCAAGGCCAAGGAGATGGCTAAGACCTATGGCCCTAACAAGGAGGCTGGTGAGAAGTTCCTCGCTGCTAACGCAAAGAAGGACGGCGTAAAGACTCTGCCAAGCGGTGTTCAGTACAAGGTTATCAAGGAGGGTGCTGGTGCTATCCCTGCTGATACTTCACTTGTAAAGGTACACTACGAGGGTCGTCTGATTAACGATACAATCTTCGATAGCTCTTACAAGCGTGGCGAGCCTGCTATGTTCCGTGCCAACCAGGTTATCAAGGGTTGGACCGAGGCTCTTACTCACATGCCTGCTGGTTCAGTTTGGGAGGTTTACATTCCTCAGGAGCTGGCTTACGGTGAGCGCGCCCAGAGTAAAATCGATCCTTTCTCAACTCTGATCTTCAAGATCGAGCTGCTCGAAGTTAATCCCAAGAAGTAAATGAAAAAGAATCTGATAATTGCACTCGCCCTTGTGGCGGGTGCTTCTTTGTCTACAGTTGATGCAGCCAAGAAGAAAAAGACTGTAGTAGTAGAGCAGGCTCCCGTAGTTGAGACTTTCAGCTTGAATAGCGGTTCCGATTCAGTTAGCTATGCAGCAGGTATGTCGGCAACTCAGGGTCTGGTTGAGTATCTGCTTCAGCAGAAGGTTGATACTGCCTATATGGCTGATTTTCTGTGTGGCTTCAAGGAGACCGTAAATAAGGATGCTAACGATCCAAAGGTGAAGGCTTATCTGATGGGAACATCAATCGCTCAGCAGCTCAAGGATCGTATGCTGCCTCAGTTAGCAGCTGAATTCGAGGGCTCTTCTGATTCTATCTCTGCAGATGTGTTCTTCAAAGGTTTTGCTGATGCATTGTTGAAGGATACAACATTCTTCAAGACCTCAGCAGCTGATGCGATGGTAAGAAGCAAGGTTGAAGCTGCCAGAGCAGAGCGTGAGGAGAAACTTTATGGCGCTAACCGCAAGGCTGGCGAGGAGTTTCTGAAGGAGAATGCCAAGAAGGAGGGCGTGATTGTGCTTCCAAGCGGACTGCAGTATAAGGTTCTGAAGCAGGGAACAGGTGCTGTGCCAAGCCTGAACGACAAGGTACAGGTGCACTATGAGGGTCGTCTGATTGACGGAACCGTGTTTGATGCCTCTAAGAATCATGGCGATGAGCCTAGTGAGTTCCGCCCAACTGATGTTATCAAGGGCTGGACTGAGGCACTCACAATGATGCCAGTAGGTTCTAAATGGCAGGTTTACATCCCCTACGACATCGCTTACGGAAGTCGCGATGCTGGTCAGATAAAACCATACAGCGCTCTGGTTTTTGATATCGAACTGGTTGGTATCGTTGGTGACAAGCCAGCAGCCACAAAGAATACAAAAACACAGAAAAAAGGTAAAAAATAAGCAAGTGTGTCACAAAAGTGGCACACTTTTTTAATTTTTTCTCCAAAAAAGTTGCTATATTAAATTAAAATGCTTACTTTTGCTAACAAAATGTAACGAAAATAAAACTTAATGGAGAAAATTGATTTTCTGGACAAGAAGATTCTTAGTATTCTTTCCAAGAATGCGCGTATCCCTTTCAAGGATGTAGCCGCAGAGTGTAACGTGTCGCGAGCCGCTATTCATCAGCGTGTTCAGCATCTGATTGATGCCGATGTGATAACTGGTAGTGGTTTCGATGTTAATCCTAAGAGCTTAGGTTATTCTACCTGTACCTATGTAGGTATCAACCTTGAGAGAGGTTCGATGTATAAAGAGGTGGTAGAACGTTTGAAGCATATACCCGAGGTGGTGGAATGTCACTTCACCACAGGTCCGTATACGATGCTGGTTAAACTCTATGCAAGAGACAACGAGCAGCTGATGGAGTTGCTGAATGGCAAATTGCAGGGCACTCCTGGAGTTGTTGCCACAGAGACTCTGATCTCGCTGGAACAGAGCTTGAAGCGTGAGATTCCCATCGTACTCGACGAAGAAGACAAGAAACTATGAGCAGATTTGACCTCAAGTCGCATCTGAACGACGTTTACAGTCACTATCCCGAGGCTGATAAGCGTCCTGTAATTGGTATAACTGGTAACTACGAAGATCTTACCTGTAAGTTAGGTCGCGGCTATTATCAGTCGGTGGTCGAGGCGGGTGGTGTGCCCATCGTGATTCCACCTGTGGCTGATAAGCACGTGATTATTAATACCTTGGAGCATATCGACGCCCTGATATTAAGCGGTGGTGGCGATATCAATCCGTTGTGGGCTGGTGAGGAACCTTCGCCCAGGCTTCATGGTATCAATCAGGAACGCGATCTGCCAGAACTGTTGATAGCCCGCTTGGCCTATAATCGTCAGATACCGATGTTGGGTATCTGTCGCGGCATCCAGACGCTGGCAACGGCTTTCGGAGGTAAGGTCAGTCAGGATATCTGCGATGTGGCAACGGTCAAGCATTCGCAGGATGCCGACCGCTCGGAGGCTACTCATAGTGTAACAATTGAACAGGATTCCACCTTATTTAATATATATAAGGAGGATAAACTGATGGTCAACTCTTTCCATCATCAAGCTGTGGCTGAGGCAGGCGACAAATTCAGAGTTGTTGCAAAATCAGCTGATGGCATTGTTGAGGCGATGGAGAGCACAGAGTTTAAGTCGATATTGGGCGTTCAGTGGCATCCGGAGTGCTTGGAAGATGGACTGCCTTTGTTCCAATGGCTTGTTGATGAGGCCAAGAGCTACCGTGAGGCTCACACTACCCACGATAGAGTTCTGACGCTCGATACCCATTGCGATACACCGATGTTTTTCCCTCAAGGAATTCACTTCGACCATCGCGATAGAAAGATACTTGTAGACTTGCACAAGATGACCGAAGGTCGTCAGGATGCAACCATCATGGTGGCCTATCTGCCTCAGCCTACGGAAAATCCAAGGGCTTATGCTGATGGCATCTTCGATCAGATTGAGGTTATCGTTAGTCAGAATAGCGATTATATCCGTATAGCCAGCACACCTCACGACCTTTGGATGAACAAACACATGGGGATGAAGAGCATCATGCTGGGTATTGAGAATGGTATCGCCATCGACGGAAAACTGGAGAATCTTCAGCATTTTGTTGATAGAGGCATTGTGTATATGACTCTCTGTCATAATGGCGATAACGATATTTGCGATTCTGCTTCAAAGACACAGCATACCCATCATGGTGTGAGTGCGTTTGGTGAGCAGGTCATTAAGGAGATGAACCGCTTAGGCGTGCTGGTTGACATGAGTCATGCTGGTGAGGAAAGCTTCTATCAGGCTTTGGAAATAAGTAGTATGCCTATCGTATGTAGTCACTCTTCGGCTCGTGCATTGTGCGATCATCAGCGTAATCTTACTGACGACCAGATGCGTGCTCTTGCCAAGAAGGGTGGTGTGGCTCAGACAACCATATATAATGGCTTCCTCCGCAAAGAAGGCGAGGCAACCATCAACGATGTTATTACCCACCTGGAGCATGCTATCGATGTGATGGGTATTGACCACGTTGGTCTTGGAACAGACTTTGATGGCGATGGTGGCGTTAGAGGTTTGGCCAATTCGTCAGAATTGATTAATTTTACTCGCAGGTTGCTGGCTCGCCGTTTCAGCGAGCAGGACATCCAGAAAATCTGGGGAGGTAATTTCCTGCGTGTGATGGAAGAAGTACAAGGGGTAAAGGTAAAAAAGTAAAAAGGTAAAAAAGTAAAAGATGAGTATTGATTTGAAAAGTAGAAAGTTGATAAAGGTACTGGGTGTTTTACCTTTTTACCTTTTTACCTTTTTACTATTACATAGTTGTGGCAACCTTCGTAAGCAGACTGCTGATGATTCTGCTTCGATGCAGCCCGTTGGTCCGGTGTTCTGTGCTGATAGTGCTTATCAGTACTGTCAGAATCAGTGCGATTTTGGACCGCGTACTATGAATAGCAAGGCCCATGATGATTGTGAGCAGTGGATTATATCGAAGTTCAAAGGTTTTGGATTGGATGTGATTCCTCAGAAGGCAGTACTCAAAGGCTACGATGGTACATCGCTTAAAAGTACCAATATCATAGCCAGCTATCGTCCTGATCTCAAAGATCGCATTATGTTGTGCGCGCATTGGGATAGCCGTCCTTGGGCCGATAACGATCCCGATGAGGCTAACCACAAGACACCTGTGATGGCTGCCAACGATGGCGCTTCGGGTGTGGCTGTGATGCTTGAGGTGGCCAGACTGGTATCGAAAGATACGCTGCAGATAGGTGTTGATTTTATCTGTTTCGATGCTGAAGACTGGGGCGTGCCTCAGTGGAGCGATGCTGACTATGATGGTAATTCGTGGGCACTTGGCTCCCAGTATTGGTCTACCAATCTGCACAAAAAAGGATATAAGGCTCGTTTCGGCATCCTGCTTGATATGGTTGGAGGTCAGGGTGCGCAGTTCTATAAGGAACCTTTTTCGGTTCAGTACGCCAGCAATGTAGTAGAAAAGGTTTGGCGAGCAGCTCAGATCGTGGGTTATGGAAGTATGTTCCCTACACAGATAGGAACAGGTGTTACCGATGACCATGTGCCAGTAAACACCAAGGCTAAGATTCCTACGATTGATATTATTCCTTATTATCCAAACTGCGAACAGAGTAGCTTTGGTCCTACATGGCATACCATTAATGATGATATGGCACATATCGATAAGAATACCCTGCAGGCAGTAGGGCAGACTCTTATTCAGGTCATCTATTCAGAAAAGTAGAAACTTATTTTGGTTGTTCGGCTTCCAGCTTCTCTACTGCTCCTGTAAGGGGGTGGAGTAGAAGTCGGCTGGTATAGCGTTTGTTGAATAATGCACCACTAAGCAGCTCTACATTTCCAAATTGTGGGGCAGGAAATTCGTTAGTCACAATCTGAGCTTTGGCATCGAAGATGCTTGAACGCATCTTGCCTGGAATATTCACGTATATACCAGATTGTTGTGGCTTGGCTGCTTTCTTAGGATCAACTGGCACTGGCTCGGCAACTGTTTTCAGATCCTCTATATAAATATAATAAGGTGTACCAGAAAGATCATCGTTATCTACGAGTCCGTAATCAGAAGAGAAACGGAATAAAACATCGCGCTTTACAGGTTTGTTTACCACATAAGTTAGAGTGTGTGTGGTAGTATCGCTTACTGTTATGCCTGTAAACAGGCTGGTAAGCGCTTCATCTTGAGTGGCCAGTTCTTGCAGCATCAGCCTGAGCTGCTCGCCATCTTTTGGCATAAAGTCAGCCTGCCCCTTGGCCAGCATGCCGCGACTCTCGCGAATTTCATAAATCTCCTGAGCAGTCAGTTCGGCCATCTTTGATGTGCTTCCTGCTGAGAGAATTTCCTCGTTGAGATATGACTTGGGCGATTTCTTAACGGGCTGAGTTTTCTGTCCGTTAACATTTTTAACTAGTGCTTGCTGCTTAATGTCTTGATTAATAGCCAGCAGGATGCCATCATCAGAAAGTCGTACATTGCAAGCTGACGTCTTGGCATCATACTTTACAGCATAGCACTTTGAGGTGTCGGCAACAGCAAATGGCTCCTGACGTACTGATATCAGGCGGTATTTAGTTGATGGAGTTGAAGAAACATCCTTTATTCGCAGATATTTTTCTGAATACTTGCAGAATTCTCCTGGAGTGTAGGATGTCTTCTCGACCTGAAGTGTGATGCGGATAGCAGTCTTAGGCAGATAATAAACAGCTCCCTCGCTGGTTACTCCAGGCTTGTAGTTGCTGATTGCTGTCTGAGCCAATGATCCGGTAGTGCCTATTGTAAAGGCTATAAGTAAAGCAAAGATATTTCTCATTCATTAAGTCGTTTAAATGCGTAAGGCAGATTCTTAATCAGATCGCTGGCTATTACGCTCTCTTCTCCTAATTCGCGTGCAGCAATGTCGCCAGCCAATCCATGCAGATACATACCTACTATGCAGGCATTCTCCTGATTGTATCCTCGAGCCAACAGTCCTGTAATGATGCCTGTTAGTACATCGCCACTACCAGCAGTAGCCATGCCGGCATTACCTGTAGAGTTGAAGATAATATGTCCATCAGGCAGACAAAGCGAAGTGTGATGACCCTTCAGCAGAATGTATCCTTGGATACGCTCTGCCAAGTCGCGAGCTTTCATCAAACGCTCAAAACTATCGCTTGAGTGGCCTTCCAGTCTGTCGAACTCCTTTGGGTGTGGAGTCATGATGATGCCCTTGGGCAGTTGCTGTAACCAGGCGCGATGGTTTGCCAAAATGTTGATGGCGTCTGCATCCACCACAGTTGGGCATTGGCTACGGCGCAATTGTGCTATAATGGCGATTGCTGTCTGTTCGCTGGTTCCAAGTCCAGGTCCTATGCCTAATGCGTTGAAGTCCTCTGTGTCTACAGCCTCTGAGAATGTGGTCTCTTCTTTGTCGAACTGTATGATGGCTTCAGGAACGCTTATTTGTAATATCGTACTGTTGCGCTTTGGGGTGTGGGTTGTAACTTTTCCTGCTCCAACACGCAGACAAGCCTTAGTTGCCAGGACTGATGCACCGCACATACCATAGCTGCCTGCTATAATTAATGCATTACCCATCTTACCCTTGTGGGCAAACGGGTCGCGTTTAAGTATGCGTGGACGCACATCATTCTCTTCCAGTAATGTGTAGTTAGCCTCGATTTTCTCCATGCCCTGTTTGCTCAGACGAATGTCGAGAACTTTCAGCTTTCCGATATATTGCTGATTCTCAGGGAAGAGAAAAGACAGTTTGGGCAACTGCAGCGTAAGCGTCATGTTAGCACGAATGATGTTGGCTTTCACATTATATGTGTTATCCTCTGTCATCAGTCCCGATGGTACATCGATGCTTACAACTTGAGCAGGTGAAGCGTTGATGTATTTTACGAGCGATGCGAATCCACCTGCCAGCGGCTTGTTGAGGCCGGACCCAAATAATCCATCAACCACAAGCATCCCTTCTTCCAACTGTGGCGGTTCAAACTCTTGAGTAACCTCGATAAGTGCCTTCGAACGTTTCTCGATCAGGCGTTTTTTATTTACCAAACAGTCTTCCGACAGATGGTCGGATATATTAAAAAGGTAAGCCTTTACATCGTAGTCTTTATCTATCAGCATTCTGGCAACGGCAAGTGCATCGCCACCATTATTGCCTGGACCGGCAAATATGATAACAGGCGTATTAAAACTCCAATTGTCTGATATGACTTGTGTCAAGGCTTTAGCGGCTCGCTCCATTAGGTCAATCGACTTAATGGGCTCGTTATCTATGGTGTATTTGTCCAATTCGTGGACTTGAGCGCTCGTAAATATCTTCATAATGGTGCAAAAATACGAAAAAAAAGCTAATGAATGATAGAGTTTGGCAGATTTTTTGTAATTTTGCACAAATTTTTAATTCTTTCAGCGTATGAGCATCGTTAGATTAAAGGATAAATCGTTCAAAATCTCTATCACAGAGGCAGAAATAAAGGAGCGTATAAAGGCTGTGGCTCAGCAGATGAGCAAGGATCTGGAAGGTAAGAACCCTTTGCTTCTTGGCGTGCTGAACGGGTCGTTTATTTTCGCTGCTGACCTGATGCGTGAGATGACGATACCTTGCGAGATTTCGTTTGTGAAGTTGGCTTCTTATCAGGGAACCACTTCAACAGGAAAAATCAAGGAGGTTTTTGGTATTAACGAGGATTTGACTAATCGTACGGTTGTTATCGTTGAGGATATTGTGGAGAGTGGTCTCACCATGAAACAGATGATTGAGTCGCTCGGCACTCGTAACCCTGCATCCATTCATATCTGTACGCTTTTCTTTAAACCATGCAAGCTGAAGGAAGATATACATCCCGAATATGTGGCTTTCAGTATCCCCGATGATTTTATTGTGGGATATGGACTTGACTACGACCAGCAGGGAAGAGGACTGAAGGATGTTTACACAATTGTAGAATAGATAATACTTAATCAAAACTAAATATCAGGATAATGAAGAATATCGTTATTTTTGGTGCTCCCGGCTCAGGCAAGGGAACACAGAGTGATAAGATGATTGAGAAGTACGGACTGAACCATATCTCAACTGGTGACGTGCTTCGTGGTGAAATTAAAAATGGTACAGAACTGGGTAAGACAGCTGCCAGCTATATTGAGAAGGGTCAGCTGATTCCCGATGATCTGATGGTCAGCATTCTTGCCTCTGTTTATGACAGTTTCGGACGTGATAGCAAGGGTGTTATTTTCGATGGTTTCCCCCGTACCATCCCACAGGCAGAGGCTTTGAAGAAGATGCTCGACGAGCGTGGCGACAAGGTTGCTGCTATGATTGAGCTTGATGTTCCTGAGGACGAGCTGATGAAGCGACTCATCCTGCGTGGACAGCAGAGTGGACGTGCCGATGACAATGAGGAGACAATCAAGAAACGCCTCGTGGTTTACCACTCTCAGACTATGCCTCTCATCGAGTGGTATAAGAAGGAGGGTGTTCACTATCATATCGACGGTCTGGGCGAGCTGGATCGCATCTTTAGTGATATTTGCCAGGTTATTGACAATATTTAAATGGAATCAAATTTCGTAGACTACGTTAAGATTTACTGCCGCTCTGGTAAGGGCGGTAAGGGCAGTATGCACTTGCGCCATGTAAAGTACAATCCCAATGGTGGCCCTGATGGTGGTGATGGCGGAAAAGGTGGAAGCATTATTCTGCGTGGAAACCATAACTACTGGACACTGTTGCACTTAAAGTACGAGCGCCATATCTTTGCTGAACACGGAGGAAATGGCGGTCGCGACAAGTGTCATGGTACCGATGGTAAGGATGTTTACATCGATGTGCCTTGTGGTACTGTGGTCTATAACGCCGAAACGGGTAAATATGTCTGCGATGTTACATACGATGGTCAGGAGGTTATGCTGCTGAAGGGTGGTCGTGGTGGATTGGGTAATTTCCAGTTCCGTACCGCTACTAATCAGGCTCCACGCTATGCGCAGCCTGGAGAGCCTATGCAGGAGATGACCATTATTCTTGAATTGAAACTTTTAGCAGATGTGGGCTTGGTAGGTTTTCCTAACGCGGGAAAATCTACCCTAGTCTCATCGCTGTCGAATGCTAAGCCCAAGATAGCAAACTATCCCTTTACAACGATGGAGCCCTCGTTGGGCATCGTAGGCTATCGCGACAATAAGTCGTTTGTGATGGCTGATATTCCAGGTATTATTGAAGGTGCTTCAGAGGGTAAGGGCTTGGGACTCAGGTTTTTACGCCATATAGAACGAAATTCGCTATTGCTCTTTATGGTGCCTGGTGATACTGATGATATTAAGCGAGAGTACGAAATTTTACTCAACGAACTTTCTCAGTTTAATCCTGAGATGTTGGACAAACATCGTGTCTTGGCAGTTACCAAGTGCGATCTTCTCGATGAGGAGTTGATCGAGATGCTTAAGGAAACTTTGCCAAGCGATCTTCCTGTGGTGTTTATCTCGGCAGTAACAGGTTTCGGACTCGACGAACTCAAGGATGTGCTCTGGAGCGAGCTTAATTCCGAGAGCAACAAACTCAATGTGATTACTTCAGAGGACTCTTTGGTGCATCGCGACAAGGATATGAGCGTGTTTGCACAGGAGCTTGCCGATGAGGGCGAAGACGAGGATATTGAGTATGTTGACGAGGATGAAATCGAAGATTTAGACGATTTTGAGTTCGAAGACCTTGATGACGAGGAATAACGTTACGCAAGTATTTTTACCAATTTTAAAAAAAGTTGTCGATTTATAACATTAAATCGAATATTTTTCCTATCTTTGCACCGAAATTTAAACAATCCGGTTTTATTCCGATAATTAATTAATTAAAACAGTTAAAAGTTTATGCAGAAAAGATTGCTCTTTCTGGTTGCTATGATGTTAACGTTTTCGCTAACATTGATGGCACAAATCACAACTTCAAGTATGGCTGGAAAGGTGACCCTCGACAATGCTAATGGCGAGGAAGTCATCGGTGCTACAGTTGTGGCTGTTCACGAGCCTTCTGGTACTCGTTACACAGCAGTGACCAATACCACAGGTCGATTCTCGATCAATGGTATGCGTACTGGTGGTCCATACAATGTGACCATTTCTTACATCGGTTTCCAGCCCAAAACCGTCAAGGGTATTACCCTTCAGCTGGCTGAAACTTACAATCTCTCAGTATTCTTGTCAGAGGACGCTACTGAACTTGCTGAGGTTGTAGTAAGTGGTAAGGCTTCAAAGTTTGCCGCTGAAAAGACGGGTGCTGCTACTAACATTAACAGCTCGCAGATTACTAACCTGCCAACCGTTAGCCGTTCAATCACAGATGTTACTCGTCTGTCTCCTTATGGAGGTAATGGCATGAGCTTCGCTGGTAGCGATGGTCGTAATGCTAACTTCACCGTTGATGGAGCTAACTTCAACAACAACTTCGGTCTTAGCGACAAACTGCCTGGTGGTGGTAACCCAATCTCTATCGATGCTATCGAGGAGCTTCAGGTTGTTATTTCTCCATTCGATGTTCGTCAGACTAACTTTATCGGTGGTGGTGTAAACGCTATTACAAAGTCAGGTACTAACACCTTCAAGGGTAGTGCTTATGTTTACCACAAGAACGAGAACATGCAGGGTGATGCTGTATATCGTCAGCAGATCCAGGGCGCTCGTGAGAAGGCTCAGACCACAACTTATGGTTTCACTTTGGGTGGCCCAATCATCAAGAACAAGTTGTTCTTCTTCGTAAATGGTGAAATGATTAAAATTCCTTCAATCGTTAACCGTTGGAAGGGTTCTGACGATGGTAAGGCTGATCCTGACAACTACATCTCTCGTACCACAAACAAGGATCTTGAGGCTGTATCAAAGTATATGGCTAGCAAGTATGGTTACGATACTGGTTCATGGACAAGCTTCCCTGCTGATGAGAGCAACTACAAGTTGATGGCTCGTCTGGACTGGAACATTAACGACAAGCACAAGGTTGCTCTGCGTTATAACTATACTAAGAATAATGTATGGAACTCGCCTAACGGTACTTCAATGGATGGTGGTACTCGTCTGGCTAGCTACCGTATGTCACAGGGTTCTATGTCGTTTGCTAACTCAATGTACTCTATGAAGAATACAGTACACTCTTGGTCACTCGACTTGAATAGCCGCCTCACTGATAATCTTTCTAACCAGTTCCTGGCTACTATTTCTAAGCTTGATGATATCCGTGGCACCAACTCTGCTGAGTTCCCATTCATCGATATCACTAAGGATGGCGATAACTACATGGCTCTGGGTTATGAGCTGTTTACATGGAACAACGCCGTTCACAACACTATCTGGAACATCAAGGATGACGTAACCTATTATATGGGTGCTCACAAGATTATGGCTGGTATTACCTTCGAGCATCAGATGGCCGACAACCAGTACATGCGTAATGGTTCTGGTTACTATCGTTATAATATCACTGATGATATGTATATTGGTGGTGTACTTCAGCCAGATATGCTGTTCAACAGCACTCCTGAGGTATTCTGCTTGACTTATGGTTACGATGGCGAGGCTTCTCCTGCTGCTCGTGTACAGTTCAATCGTCCTGGTATCTATGCTCAGGATGAGTGGAACATCACCGACAAGCTGAAACTTACTTATGGTCTGCGTGTTGACGGTCTGTTCTTCAACAACAACGACCTGATGACTAACGCTGCTATCCTGAACCTTGATTATAACGGACGCCACATTGATACTGGTAAGTGGCCAAGCAACAGCATCACATTCTCTCCACGTCTCGGATTCACCTACGATGTATTTGGTGACAAGAGCCTGAAGGTTCGTGGTGGTACTGGTCTCTTCTCTGGTCGTTTGCCTCTGGTATTCTTCACCAACATGCCTACAAACGGTGGTCTGGTACAGTATCAGGCTCAGATCAATGCTAAGAATGCTGCCAAGAATGGCTTCGATATGGACGTATTCGCAGGTGGTCCTATGACTAAAGTTAGCGATATGATTGCTAAGTTGACAACGCCTAAGGAGCAGGGCGGTTTGGGTTATCCATCAACAGTTTCTCCTGAGGACGGAACTGTTCCTTCAGCTGTTAACGGTGTAGATCCTGACTTCAAGATGCCACAGGTATGGAAGACTTCTCTTGCTATCGACTATCAGCTGCCTGTTGACTTCCCATTCTCAGTTTCTGTTGAGGGTATCTACAACAAGACTATCAATGCTGTATCAATCTCTGACTGGAGTATTAAGAACGTAGGTGGTTTCGCACGCTTCAATGGTGTTGACAACCGTCCTATCTTCCCAGATGATTTCCGTTCAGGTACCAAGGCATTCGTTCTTGAGAACACAAGCAGAGGTTACGGTTGGAGCGCTAACATTACTCTGAACGCTCAGCCTGCCGACTGGGTAAGCCTGATGGCTGCTTATACTCACACTGTATCTAAGGAGGTTACTGGTATGCCTGGTTCAGCTGCCGAGTCTGCATTCACATACGTTCCTACTTACGAGGGTCCAAACAACATCAAGTTGCACAACTCTCAGTATGTAACTCCTGATCGTATCGTAGCAAGCGCTACTCTCCACGACAAGTGCGGCAACCACTATAACTTTATCTATGAGGCATGGCGTGGTGGTTACAACTACTCATACATGATGCAGAACGATATGAATGGCGATGGTTACAACTACGATGCTATTTATATCCCAACTGATGCTGAGGTACAGAACAACCTGTTCCGCTTTGTAAGCGAGGACGATAAGACCCGTTTCATGGACTATGTTCATAACGACAGCTACCTGAGCAAGCATCAGGGTGAGTATGCTGAGGCTTACAGCGTTTACTCTCCATGGGTACATCGTCTGGACTTCGGTTACAAGCACGATTTCAAGCTGAACATTGGTCAGACCAAGCACATGCTCCAGCTTACATTCGATGTAAAGAACGTTCTTAACTTCTTCGATTCTTCACTTGGTGTTGCTAAGTACCTGAATCCTGAGATTGGTTCAGAGGCTAAGATCCTGAAGTATGAGGGTGTTGATGCACAGGGCTTTGCTACATTCTCTACTCCATCTTCAATCAATGGCAATACTAAGACATGGACTACCAACTATGGTATTGGCCAGTGCTGGTATGCTTCTATCGGTGTTAAGTATTATTTCAACTAATTAATTAAAGGTAAGACAAATATGAAACTTAAATATTTCATTCCGTCTCTCGTAGCAGTTGTGGCTGCAATTTTCACTGGCTGCTCTAAAGACAATGATCCTACATATCTCGATGCCATTAAGGTATCTCAGTCGTATGTAGCACTTAGCACCAACGGTGGCTCTACATCTATCGATGTTCAGGCTAAGGGTAGCTGGACTGTTACTGGCGCTCCCGATTGGCTTAATGTTTCACCTGCTTCTGGTTCAGGTGATGGCTCTATCACATTCTCTGCTGATGCTGCTGAGGGTCGCACATGTTCTGTAAACATTGAGTGCGAAGGTCAGACTCAGATCATTAATGTAATCCAGGGTATCACAACTATCTCTACCGCTACTTGCGCTGAGGTTCTTGCTGGTCCTGATTCTAAGACATATCAGGTAACTGGTACTGTTACAGCTATCGCAAATACCACTTATGGTAACTGGTATCTGAACGATGGTACTGGCGAGGTTTATATCTATGGTACACTCGACTCTAAGGGTAGCACAAAGAACTTCTCAAGCTGGGGTCTCGAGGTAGGCGACCAGATTACTGTACAGGGACCAAAGACTACTTACAATGGTACTGTAGAGCTGGTTGACGTTACCGTAGTTAAGATTGTTAAGTCTCTGATTAAGGTTGACTCTCTGACTGTAGGTGATGTTAAGACAAGCGATCTGCCTCTCGAGGGTGGTGAGATTACTGCACACCTCACATGTAAGGGTTCTGGCGTAGCCGTTGAGATTCCTGAGGATGCCAAGGAGTGGCTGGGTGTTGTTTCTTCAACTGTAGGAGCTACCCCAACTGTTACCTTCCGTGCTGCTGCTAATACTGGTGGCGACCGCAATACCACAGTAACCTTCAAGACTACCGATGGTTCTAAGGAGTACACCTCTCAGGCTACCATCAATCAGGCTGGTGCTATTATCAGCTGCAGCGTAGCTGACTTCCTGGCTGCTGAGGTTGGCGATACTCAGTATCGTCTCACTGGTGTTATCACTAAACTTTATACCAGCGACAAACAGGGTCAGAGCTTCTATCTGAGAGACTGGTCGGGTGAGACTCTCATCTACCGCACTGACAACTTTGCAGGCTCAGCTCTTGAGCCCGGCGATGTAGTTATGGTACGTGGTAAGCGTGGTGCTTATAAGACTACTCCTCAGATGGTATCTGGTACCATCGAGCTCATTCAGGAGATTGTTGAAGAGGTTTCTATCACCGACTTCCTTGCCAAGGAGGATGCTAAGGATGTTTACTATAAGGTAAGTGGTACAGTCGATGAGATTGCAAACGATACTTATGGTAACCTCTACATCACCGATGGCACAACCCGCCTGTATGTATATGGTTGCTATCCAGGTTGGGGCGCTACAGGCGATGCTCGTAAGGGCTGTGTAGCAGCTGAGGGTATCAAGGTAGGCGACAAGCTCACCGTTATTGGTCCTAAGTCAACCTATAAGGGAACTCCTCAGGTTAATGGTGGTATCTTCTTCAGCTTGGAGAAAGCTGAGTAATTAGAGATATCTCTAAGATATATTAACGTCTCACTCGTTCTTCTACTCTAAATTCAGGGCAAAGAACGAGTGAGATGTTTTCTTTTGGTAAAAAATAGTAAATTTTCGCTTTGTTATTTGGAGGTGTCGCGCAATTTTCCTACTTTTGCACAAATGAACAACTAAAATGATATCTGAATGAAACATTTTTATTACTTATTTTTACTAGCTTTTTTGTGCTCTTGTGGCGGTAGTGGTGGCGATGATCCAACTCCAACCCCGACTCCAACTCCTACACCTACGCCAACTGTAGGTAATGTAAATAAAAACGATGCCTCATCGAATGAGAATCTGGCACGCTTAGAGATGCCTAAGGCCAGAACGGATTCTAAGGTGATTACTCATTCTACATTAAGTTATGGTGTAAACTATTCTTTCGAGTGGGATAGCAACATTCGTGCTCAGCGTTGGACTTGCTACGACATGAATAAACGCAATGCAAATAAGAATGGTAACACGCGCAAGAAGCTGTGGCCTGATGGTGATCCCTGGAACTATGATCCAGATGTAGCTACAAGCGATCAGCAGGCTACATATAGCGAACTGAGTAAGAGCTACTACCCAGGTTCGAAGGATTATTACGAAAAGGGCCATGTTTGCCCCTCTAACGATCGTCTATGCTCTAAGGATGCCAACGAGCAGACTTTCTATATGACTAATATTCTGCCAATGGTTAGCAAGTTTAATGGTGGCATCTGGCAGAAGATGGAGCTGAAGGTGAATGATTGGTCTCAAAAGCTTGGTGATGGCGATACCATTTTTATCTGTAAAGGTGGTACTATCGACAAGGATGATCAGATTATTGGCAAGACAATTGGTAATCATGTTGTTCCAAAGTATTTCTTCATGGCTTTGTTGTATAAATCATCTACTGGAAGCCAGAGAATGCTGGGCTTCTGGGTTGAACATCTCAACGAAGATCACTCAAGCGATGCACTCACTGGTTATGTAGTAAGCATCGACGAACTTGAACAGAAAACAGGTATCGATTTCTTCTGCAATCTGCCTGATGATACAGAAGAAAGTCTGGAATCGACTACGGCTGCCGACATCATCAAAGCTTGGGGATTGTAGTTTTTTAATATAAACCTCACAACCTCCCGTTTTCTCTTGAAACCTGCATAAACAGAGGGCTTAGAAGACGGGAGGTTTGCTTTTGAAACCTCCCGTCAAACCTCCCGTTTTTTTATTTCTCGATGTTCTTGCTGAAAAAATTCCCAACGTGGGAATGTTTTATTCCCAGTAAGGGAACATTTCGTTCCCAGTTAGGGAATAATTGCAAAACCTATGGTTTCGTTATCAGAAACGGGAGGTTTGACGGGACCCATGACGGGAGGTTTCGTGAACAAACCTCCCGTGCCGAAACCCGCATAAATTCAGACGTTTTAGAAGAAAACGGGAGGTTGGGAGGTTTGTGTTGAAAAAGATGTTTTGCGATTTTTTGCCAAAAAGCTTGCAATCGTTCGAATTTTTTTGTATCTTTGCCCCGTAAGTCTAACAAAACCGATTGACAATGAAGAGATTACTAACATTAGCGGTTGCTCTTTTAACAATTTCGCTTACAGTTGTGGCTCAGGTTACCACCTCTGGCATCACTGGTGCTGTGATGGCTGGTGGCGAAGAGGCTATCGGAGCTACTATCACGGCAAAGCATGTACCTTCGGGCTCAGTATATCGTGCTGTAACCAACATTGATGGCCATTATACCATTACGGGTATGAAGGCAGGTGGACCATATGAGGTAGAAGTGTCGTATATTGGATTCCAGACAGCAAGGTTTACTGATATACAGCTGGCCCTGGGACAGAATGCCGTGGTTGACGCCACGCTGAGCGAGGGTTCGGAGATGATACAGGAGATTGTGGTTACGGCTAAGGCCAACAACACCATGCGTAGCGATCGTAGTGGTGCTGTGACTAATCTTAATGCCACGCAGATGGCTGCTGTGCCTACCATCGGACGCTCGATGACAGACATCATGAAGATGACACCGCAGTCGAGCTCGGCCAGCGGAATGGCCATTGGTGGTGGTAACTATCGTCAGTCGTTTGTTACTATCGATGGTGCTTCGTTCAACGATTCGTTTGGTATGGAGCCATCGCCACTACCTGGTGGTGGTACGCCTATCTCGCTCGAAGCCCTCGACCAGATGACGGTTTCGGTTACGCCATACGATGTGCGCCAGAGCGGTTTTACAGGTGGCGGCGTGAATGCTGTAACCAAGAGTGGTACCAATACCTTTAAGGGTATGGCCTATACCTTCCTGACAAGTTCGAGCTTGAAGGGTAATAAAGTCCGCTCTACCGAGTTGCCAGTATCAGAGGGACACAACAGTACCTTTGGTTTGAGCATTGGCGGTCCTATTTTGAAGGATAAGCTCTTCTTCTTTGTAAATGCAGAGTATGAGGATAATGTAACTGCGGGTCCTGCCGTTCAGGCTGGTAATGGCTCTACGCCTTATACGGCTACCAATCGTCGCCCCAGACTTTCTGAGTTGGAGAGTCTGTCTAGCTATCTGCAGAAAACCTACGGCATAACCACAGGGCCTTGGCAGGATTATCATCTCAAGACTCCAGCCTATCGTGTTCTGGCCCGTTTGGATTGGAATATCAACGAGGATCATAAGTTTAATGTGCGCTTCACCAAGTCTAATCGTAAGGAGGCCAATCCTGCATCGGCCTCGCGAAGCATTGGTAGCAATCGCACCTCTATTATTTATGGAGGTAACCAGAACTCGTATGGCGGTAATACCGATTATGGTATGTCGTCGCTCTCAAGCCGTTATATGACTGAGTTCCGTTTTACCTCGGTAGCTGCCGAGTTGAACAGCAAGTTCGGAAAACTGCACAACACCCTGCGTGGCACTTATTCGTATCAGGACCAGCCGCGAAGCAACGAGTATGGTATGGATGTACCTGTGGTTGAGATTGTGATGGACAACGGACAGGGACTCTATCCATATTGGGCGTTGACTGGCGATTTGTTTACGTACGGCAATGTAGCTCAGACCAAGACAACGGTGATTACGGACGAGATAAACATCATGTTGGGTAAGCACAATCTGTTTGGCGGACTCCAGTTCGAGAACGATTGGGCTGCTAATGGCTATGCCCAGGCTGGTGCTGGCTATTACGCTTTCCAGGCTACACCTGAACAGGTGGCTGCTGGCGATTGGGCAAGTGTGTTCAAGCCCGAGAATACCCGCCTGTTTGGTATCACATACGGTAATACCCCCGACCATTCTCATTTCGTGGCAAAGATGAGCACCAACCAGTGGTCGCTCTATTTCCAGGATAATATGAGCCTATCAGATCGTTTCCGTCTGTCGCTTGGATTGCGTTTTGAGTTGCCTTCGTATCCCAGTCTGAAAGATAACTTCAACGAGGAATACTATAAGATAGACTTTGGTGGCAATCACTATCGCACAGACAATGTGCCTAAAGCCAGCGTTTCGGTGTCGCCTCGTGTGGGATTCAATTGGGATATCACTGGCGAGCGCAACCTGATTCTGCGTGGAGGTTCGGGCTTGTTCGTTGGTCGTTTGCCTTTTGTTTGGTTGATTTCGGCTATAGGCAACTCTGGTATGGGCCAGACATCGTATATCGCCTCGCAAACCAAGGGCATTATCCCCACCTTTACTACCAGCCAACAGGAGATGCTGCAGCAGATTGGTGCTCAAAGTAAGATTAGTGTGCCCAGTAGTGCTACCATCCTGAGCGATGATCTGCGCATGCCAAAGACATGGAAGACCTCATTGGCTGTAGATGCCAAACTGCCTGGCGATATCGATCTTACCGTAGAAGGTATCTACAACAAGGATATCAACCCTGTAGTAGTGGCCAATCGCGATATTTATTGGGACGGTTCGTCGACTATTGATTTGGGTCATGGCGATGTGCGTCACAGGATGTCGTACTACGATGCCAATTCATCGGCCTATGTGCTCGAGAATGCTGGTCATAAGGCCTATTATGTATCGCTGACAGCCCAGTTGCGTAAGAAGTTCGACTTCGGCCTCGACCTCTCGGCCAGCTATACCATATCTAAGGCTAAGACCTATACCGATGGTATCGGCAATCAGGTAGCTTCGGCCTATAACAACTATCGCAACTCGGTGAATGCAGTTAACGATAACGAGTTGGGATATGCTACTTATCTGGCTCCAAATCGTCTGCTGCTCTCGGCCAGCTATACGCTTAAGGAGTCGAAGAATGCCTGTTCGCACTTCTCGCTTGTTTATGATGGTTATCAGTACGGATTCCTTACAGAGTATGCATTCAGCCGTTTCAGCTATATCTTCTCTGCTAATGTCAACAGCGATGCCTTAGCGCCTGCCAACCTGATTTATGTGCCGGCTTCGCGTGAGGAGCTCAACAGTTGGGACTTTGCTGAGAGTACCTATGGCACCAATCATCAGGTGTATACTGCCGATATGCAGCGTGATGACTTCTGGGCATACATCCAGCAGGATGACTACCTGAAGAACCGCACCGGCCAGTATGCTGAGCGTGGCGGTGCCAAGATGCCTTGGCATCATCAGATAGACTTTAAGTTTGAACAAGATATTAGTATGAACTTTGGTAAGACCAAGCACACCCTCCAACTGGGTGTGGATATACTGAACCTGCCCAATTTCCTTAACAAGAAGTGGGGACTTTACAAGCAGGTTACCGAGACGTCGCTCCTATCGTATAACAAGGGCAAGTATACCTACAATACTGTGAATGGCGAACGCCATCTGACGACATTCTCCGACTTTCTCGGCTTGCAGTCTACTTATCAGATTATGTTCACAATACGCTATCTGTTCAACTAAATCAAGTTAATCCTCGCCCCAAGGCGGGGATTTTCTCTGATTTTTTGTTAATTCTTAATTCTTAATTCTTAATTCTAAATTTAAAGTTGTACCTTTGCAACCAAAATTGTAAAATAAACGTTTATTATGGCACAGGAAGATGTATTTAAGAAAATCGTAAGCCACTGTAAGGAGTATGGCTTTGTATTCCCATCAAGTGAGATTTACGATGGTTTAGGAGCCGTTTACGATTACGGACAGAATGGTGTTGAGTTGAAGAATAACATTAAGCAGTATTGGTGGAAGGCTATGACAATGCTTCACGAGAACATCGTGGGTATTGATAGCGCCATCTTTATGCACCCAACTATATGGAAGGCATCTGGTCACGTTGATGCTTTCAACGATCCCCTTATCGACAACCGCGATTCAAAGAAGCGCTATCGTGCCGACGTTCTGATCGAGGATCAGATTGCTAAGTACGACGAGAAGATTCAGAAGGAAGTAGAGAAGGCTCGCAAGCGTTTTGGTGATAGCTTCGACGAGGCAAAGTACATGGAGACCAGTGAGCGCGTAAAGGAGACTAAGGAGAAGCGCGACAACCTGCACGCCCGCTATGCCGAGGCTATGCAGGGTCCAGACCTCGAGGCTCTGAAGCAGATTATCCTCGACGAGGAAATCGTAGATCCAATCAGCGGAACTAAGAACTGGACCGATGTTCGTCAGTTCAATCTGATGTTCGCTACCGAGATGGGTGCCAGCGCCGATGCTTCGATGAAGGTTTACCTGCGTCCTGAGACTGCTCAGGGTATCTTCGTTAACTACCTGAACGTACAGAAGACCGGTCGTATGAAGATTCCTTTCGGTATCGCCCAGATTGGTAAGGCTTTCCGTAACGAGATTGTGGCTCGTCAGTTCATCTTCCGTATGCGTGAGTTCGAGCAGATGGAGATGCAGTTCTTTGTAGCTCCTGGTACAGAGCTCGAGTGGTTCCCCAAGTGGAAGGAAACTCGTATGAAGTGGCATCAGGCTCTGGGCTTTGGTGCTGAGAACTATCGATTCCACGACCACGACAAGCTGGCTCACTACGCTAATGCCGCTACTGATATCGAGTTCAAGATGCCATTCGGATTCAAGGAGGTTGAGGGTATCCACTCTCGTACCAACTTCGACCTGAGTCAGCACGAGAAGTTCTCTGGCAAGAGCATCAAGTACTTCGATCCTCAGACCAACGAGAGCTATACTCCATACGTTATCGAGACATCAATCGGTGTTGACCGTATGTTCCTGAGCATCATGTGTCACGCATTTGATGAGGAGAAGCTGGAGAATGGCGAGACACGTACCGTACTGCGTCTGCCTGCAGCATTGGCACCTGTTAAGTGTGCTGTAATGCCTTTGGTTAAGAAGGATGGTCTGCCCGAGAAGGCTCGCGAGATTATCGACCAGCTGAAGTATCACTTCGCTTGTCAGTACGATGAGAAGGATTCTATCGGAAAGCGTTATCGTCGTCAGGATGCCATCGGTACTCCATACTGCGTAACAGTTGACCACGATTCTCTCACCGATGGTAAGGTAACTCTGCGTTTCCGCGATACCATGGAGCAGGAGCGTGTAAACATCAGCGACCTCAACTCAATCATCGAGGATAAGGTTAGCATTGCAAGTCTGCTTAAGAAGCTTCAGTAATGAAGTGAATAGTGATTAGTGAATAGTGAATAATGAAAAGTATGAATATAATTAATAGCTGTAAGAAATGGCTTGGATATGTGGGTGTGATACTATTCACTATTCACTGTTCACTATTCATTGTCTCTTGCAGCGAGGATAGCGAGGCAGTAGGTGAGTTCGACAAGTGGCAAGAGAAGAACGATGCTTATATTGATAAGCTGGCCGCCAGCTCTATGACCAAGTATCTTACCTACACCAAGAATCCATCTCTTTTAGGTGGCGTTAATACCGATTACGTATATGTAGAGGTGCTTGAGTCGGGTAAAGGTGCAGAAACTGCCCTGTTTACTGATACTGTGCGTGTGGCTTACAGAGGTCGTCTTATCCCAAGTCCATCGTATAGCGAGGGTTATGTTTTTGATCAGACATATCTTGGCACTTTTGACTGGAAGACTGCTGGCACCTCCAAGTTCTGTCCAGGTGAGTCAGGTCTGCGCGATGGTTTTGCCACCGTTCTCCAGCACATGCACGTGGGCGACCGCTGGCGTGTACACTTCTCTTATAAGCTTGGATATGGTAGTTCGGATTATAGCGATATCCCTGGATACAGCGATCTGATATTCGATATTGCAGTCTACGATATCTGGCATCCGTACTAAACCCAAGAAACGAATAACTAATTAACTAATAGCCTATGCCTAAGTACGCAGATTATATTAAGAGGATTGAAATCGACTCGCTCTGGAGCGGGAAGAAGCACATTGTGTGGGAGCTTAATCGCCATGTTAATATCCTTAGCGGTATGAACGGTGAGGGCAAGAGTACTATCCTTAATAAGGTGGTGAAGGGCTTGTTGGCCGGTGGTGAGTTTCCCTCGCACATGCTCAAGGGTGTGCATCTGGATGTGGAGCCTGAAGATGCAAAGTGGATTCGTTATGATATGATTCGCTCGCTCGACTCCAATCTGCAGCAGGCATTGGCCGAGGGCGAGGGGTTTCTTCGTCAGGCACTTTCTGCCTTAGCTGGAGTAGGGGGTGGTTCGCTACTCGACATCCAGCTTTATAATCTTCAGCGTAAATACCTTGATTATCAGGTAAACATAGGTAATCGTATTATTGAGAAACTGCAAGCAGGCGATGCAGAGGCTGCTCAACAGCTATCTCAGAAGAAAACACGCTTCCAGGATATTGTGGATGATCTGTTCCGCGATACGGGTAAGAAGATGATTCGAACGGAGAATGAACTTCGTTTCACTCAGATTGGTGAGGTGTTGTTACCCTATCAGCTGTCGAGTGGTGAGAAGCAGATATTGATTATCCTGCTTACTGTATTGGTAGAGGATAATCAGCCTTACGTACTGTTTATGGATGAACCTGAGGTGTCATTGCATCTGGAATGGCAGAAGCGTCTTGTTGACCTTTGCCTCGAACTAAATCCCAATGTACAGATCATTCTAACCACTCACTCGCCCGCCATCGTTATGAACGGCTGGGTAGATAGTGTTACTGAGGTGAGCGATATCACCATCTAGTATTTCTAGTTTATCTAGTAAATCTAGTTTATGCCAAGCAGACTTAAAGATAATCTGAATAGCAAATATTTCGAGGCGGCCAATGCGCTTACCTCTAAAAAAGCGCGACATAGGATTGTGGCCTATGTCGAGAGTTATGATGACATCTACTTCTGGCGAACTGTTCTTAGTGAGTTTGAGAACGATAAACGTTTCTTTGAGGTGATGCTGCCCTCAAAGATGAACCTTACTCGTGGCAAGAAGTCTGTGCTGATGAATTTCCTTGAGGGTGAACCTTTGGGAAAAGATATGATAGCATGTGTAGACGCCGATTACGATTATCTTATTCAGGGGCGTACCCATCAGTCGCGTCGTGTTTTGGAGAGTCCGTATGTGTTTCATACCTATGTGTATGCTATCGAGAATTTCCAGTGTTACGCTCCTTCGCTGCATAATGTCTGTGTGTCAGTAACGCTCAATGATCATCGCATTTTCGATTTTCGTGAGTATTTCTCTCTGTTCAGTGAGGCAATTTTCCCGCTATTCGTATGGTCTGTCATGATGTATCGTAATGGTAATTATCCTAAGTTCTCTATCACAGACTTCTGTCGTGTAGCTGATCCTGGTGGTTTCAATGTTCAGAATCCTGCTACGTCTATTGCCAGATTGAAGCATAAGGTGCGTACCAAGATCAATGAACTTCAGCGCCAGTATCCTGATGCCAAAGACGAGTATCTGACCACTAAGGACGATCTTAGGGTTCTTGGTGTTACTCCGCAAACCACCTATTTATATATACAGGGTCATCATCTGTTCGATACTGTTGTAACACCAATATTGTCAAAGGTTTGCAACCTGTTGCGCCAAGAGCGCCAGAATGAGATTTACTACGCCACAGCACATAAAACTCAGAAGAGAAATGAAATGTCCTGTTACGAAAACTCGCTCCAGGACATTAAGGTTATGCTTAAAAAGAACACGGGCTACACCACTTCCGAGCAATTCCGTCGCCTTCAAGACGATATTCGAAAGTATTTAGGCACGGATTAACACAGCTCTCTTTTGGAGAAACGCTGCTTAAAGATTACATAATAATCCGTGTCTTTAATTTATTAAAGCCGCGTTAATCCGTGCCTAAACTTATACGAATGTTTCAAGGAACTTAATTTCTCCCTTAACTTTTACCTCACCGGTTGTGGCAGGAAGGAGGATGGTATCGCCCTTAGCAAAAACCAACTCCTCTCCATTGGCAATGATAGCACCTTCGCCTTTAACCGCAATTAGAATTACAAACGAGTCGAGTTCAGAGTAATCTAAAGTCATAGGTTCAGTAAGATCGTATATCGCTGTGGTAAAGTATGGGCACTCTGCTATCAGTACTCCCTCATTCTTGGTGGGCTGATATTTGGTGCGATAGTTTGCTTGTACTGTATAGTCGATGCTTTCTGCAGCCTTTTCTGTGTGCAGCTCGCGATAGTTACCATCCTTGTCCTTACGTTTATAGTCGTAAATACGATATGTAACATCGCTTGTCTGCTGTATTTCTGCTACTTTGCAGCCACCGCCAATGGCGTGAATACGTCCTGCTGGGATATAAAATACATCGTCTTCTTTCACCTCATAGCATGCCAAGGCATCAGTTATGGTGTCGTTATCAACCATGGCTTTGTACTCTGCAGGGGTAATCTCTTTTTTCAGACCACAGTATAGCTTAGCGTCAGATGCGCAATCAAGTGCGTACCACATCTCTGTTTTTCCATGGCTCTTGCCGTGCTTCTTGGCTATTTCATCGTTGGGATGTACCTGTATGCTCAGGTCGCGTTTCGCATCGATAAACTTGATAAGTAGCGGGAATTCGTCGCCAAATCGCTGATAGTTCTCCTCGCCAATAAGATTCTCTTTCTGCTCTTTTACAATCTGGTTAAGAGTCTTTCCTTTGTCTTCGCCGCAGGCCACAATCGTCTCGCTACCTGCAACTCCAGAGATTTGCCAGCTTTCGCTGCCCCAGATCATCTGCTTGATTAATGGTTCAAACTTGTACATTGTTTCAGTAATTATCAATTGTCAATTATCAATTATCTTAGTTTTCTTTCCAGAAGCTGCGCGTAAACAATACCAGTACCGTCATAATCTCAAGACGTCCCATCAGCATCAGTGGGCATAGTATCCACTTAATCAAATCGGGTAGAATTGACCACGACATAACAGGGCCTATCTGTGTGCCCAGTGTTGGTCCTACGTTGCTCACGCAGCTTAGCGCGATGGTTATGGCGTTAGTATTGTCGATGCCAGCTACAATCATAATGGTGGCTGTTACCAGTGTCATCAGCATTGTCAAAGTAAAGAATGCAAATAGTGCCACTAACTTCGACTGTGGTATGTTAATACCGTTTATCTTAACAGGAAGAACTGCATTGGGGTGCAGAATCTGTCGGAAGTTGTTACGTATCACCTTCAACAGCATCACGCCGCGCACGCATTTAAATCCGCCGCTGGTGCTACCTGCGCATGCACCTAGATACATCACCACGCCTAATATCACCCATGTGATGTGAGGCCATGTGCCAGCATCCTCGTTAAACATACCCGTGGTGGTCATAAACGATACAACCTGGAATAGTGCAGCTCTAAATGCATGTTCTATATCGTAGCCCATACGTGTTAGTAACAGGTACATAATCCATAGTGTGGCTCCTGCTACAACGCTTATGTAGAGTTTGAATTCCGAGTTTGAAAATAGCGCCTTTACTTTCATCTTTACTATACTTACATATAATAAGGTGAAGTTGATACCTGATAGGAATTGGAATGTAATCGATATGTAGTCGATGGTGGGCGAATGAAAAAACTCTGTACTCTCGTTATGGATGGCGAAACCGCCTGTGGCCGTTGTGGTCATCGAGTAGTTTAGGGCTTCAAACCAGTCCATTCCTGCTGCACAGTATGATAGTCCACAAGCTATGGTCAGCATAAAGTATATGCTCCAAATCCATTTAGCTGTGGTAGATAGTCGTGGGTGCATCTTTGCCTTGATGGGGCCTGTGGCCTCAGCAGCAAATACTTTTACGCTTCCTCCAACAAGTGATGGCAAGATGGCAATGGTAAAGAATACGATTCCCAATCCGCCTATCCACTGTGTCAGCGATCGCCAGAACAGTATGGCGTGCGGCAGTATCTCCACATCGTCAATAATTGATGCTCCCGTCGTGGTGAATCCCGAGGTCGACTCGAAGAATGCATCGGTTACATTGGTAATGCATCCGTGTATCAGGAATGGGAACATACCAAAGAACGAGAATACAACCCACGCGGCTGTCACCACCACGTAGGCATCTCTACGACTGAGGCTGTTTTCAGAGTTGCGTCCGAGATATAAAAAGAAGAAACCGCTTCCAAAAGTTATCAGCAGCGAGATCAGGAACGCCATCAGGTCGTCTTCGTTATAGAGGAACGACATCAGGGCGCACCATCCCATAAACTGCCCTTCGATAAAGAGCAACGAGCCTATAATCTTACTGATGATACGGAAGTTTACCATATCGAGTTCTTCTTGAAGAATTTTTCAATGTTGTTTAACTTCTGCTCGTGACAGAATACCATTACCGAGTCGCCCGCTTCAATCTGCGAGTTACCGTTAACCAGCATTCCCACACCATTTCGCACCAGTCCGCCAATGGTCACTCCAAATGGCAATCCAAGGTCCTTTACGGTTTTCTTTGTTACCTTTGATCCTTCTGCGGCAGTAAACTCAGCTACCTCGCTGTCCACCATCATCAGCGATCTTAGGTTGTCCACGTCAGCCTCAAGCAGCATCTGGTAAATATGGCTGGCGGCTATGGTCTTCTTATTAATGATAGTGCCAATATCCAGACTTTCGGCCATGGTCACGTAGTCCAGATTCTCTACCATGGCCACAGTTTTACGCACTCCCATCTTCTTTGCTGTCAGGCAGGCAAGAATGTTTGTTTCGGCATTCTCTGTAAGTGCTACAAAAGCCTGAGTATTTCTTATACCTTCTTCCTCCAGCAGTCCCAGGTCGCGTCCGTCACCATGAATCACCATGGTGTCTTTATTCTCAAGCAGCTCGTTCAGTCGCTCGCATCGTTTAGCGTCCTTCTCTATAATTTTCACGTTCATATAGTCGGGCACTGTAAGTGCTGCTCTCACTGTGGTCTTTCCGCCTCCCATCATGATAACATTCTTCACGTCAGTATAGTGCTCCTTTCCTACAATCTTGCGAATGTAGGGAATGTACTCCTTTGTAGTCATGAAGTAGGCCAAATCGTTTACTCTTAGTTCGTCCATACCACTGGGGATGATGGTGTCGCCACCACGTTTGATAGCCACAATGTGATATGGATCATCAGGGCCGCACAAGTCCTTAAGCGGTTGGTTCAATATCTCTGCCTGTTCTCTTAGCTTGATGCCCAACAATATCAGTGCTCCATCGTGTACATCCCAGCGTTGGCGTACCCAACTCAGTTTCAGTCCGTTGTTAATATCGATAGCAGCAAGCACCTCTGGGTAGATCAGTGAGTCCAGTCCTAAGTTCTTGAAGAACTGCTGTAGTCCTGGTGCCAGATACTCGTAGTTGTCAATACGGGCCACGGTTTTCTTGGCTCCGAGTGCATGTGCCAGTATACATGCATTGATGTTGATGCTCTCTTCGGGAGTTACGCCAACAAACAGGTCAGCATTCTGTACGCCAGCCTCTTTCAGGGCTTTTATGCTTGTTGGCGATGCGCAGTATGTCATCACGTCATACTCGCTCATCTTAGCCAGACGTTCATCGTCGGCATCTATCAGCACGCAGTCCTGATGTTCTCTCGACAACAATTTCGCCAGGTGAGTACCAACGGCGCCTGCACCTACTATTATTATCTTCATGCCAATATAGCTTTCTTAATACCCTCCTCGTCAATGCCTACTATGTGCATCAGCTCCTTAACGGTGCCGTGCTCCACAAAGTTGTCAGGTAGTCCAAGTCTCTGTATTTTCGGTGCATATCCGTGGTCGTTCATCCACTCAAGCACAGCCGATCCAAGTCCACCGTTTATCACGCCGTTCTCTACGGTAATCACGCGCTTAAAGTTACGACCCACCTCATCGAGAATAGTTTCGTCCAACGGCTTTAAGAACCTCATGTCGTAATGAGCAATTGATAATTCTTTGTTCTCGTCATTTAATTGCTCGATGGCGCGCGTAACATTGTTTCCTATCGGACCAATACTCAGAACTGCTACATCTTTACCATCGTGCAGTTTTCTACCTGTACCCACTTTTATCTCTTCCAGTGGGCAACGCCAGTCTTGCAACTCACCGCCGCCTCGTGGGTATCTGATCACAAATGGCCCCTTGTTGGGCAGTTGTGCGGTATACATCAGTCTTCTCAGCTCATGCTCATCAAATGGCGAGCATATTGTAAGGTTGGGCACTGGGCGTAGTGAGGCTAAATCGAATGCACCATGGTGTGTGGCGCCATCTTCGCCTACTAGTCCGGCGCGGTCAAAGCAGAACACTACGTTCAGGTTCAGCAGTGCTACGTCGTGAATGATATTATCGAATGCTCTTTGTGCAAATGCACTGTATATATTGCAGAATGGCAGCAGTCCGTCCTTGGCCATACCTCCGCTGAATGTTACTGCATGGCCCTCGGCTATACCCACATCGAATGTTCTGTTGGGCATCTCCTTCATCATAATGTTCATAGAGCAGCCACTTGGCATGGCAGGTGTTACGCCCACTATCTTAGGGTTCTGTTTAGCCAGTTCCAATAGCGTGTGACCAAATACATCCTGATATTTCTGAGGTTTTGTGGGGTCATTGTCCACAATGCGTTCGCCAGTATCAGGATTGAATTTTCCAGGAGCGTGCCATGTAGTTACATCCTTTTCTGCAGGTGCATATCCGTGTCCCTTCTGAGTATGCAGGTGTAACAGCTTGGGGCCTTTCATCTGCTTCAGTTGACTCAGTATTCGTACCAACTCCTTCACGTTGTGTCCGTCAAAGGGGCCAAAGTACTGGATGTTCATACCATCGAATATGTTCTGCTGATGTGATATGGCGCTTTTCACGGCGTTGCTCAGACGGATGAGTCCCTTCTTGCGGTCGTCATTCATCATGCCGTGGCGGTTTAGCCAGCGCACCGTCTTGAATTTCAGGGCATTGTAGTGCTCGTTGGTGCTCAGGTTTAGCAGATATTGCTTCATGCCACCCACGCTACGGTCAATCGACATATTATTGTCGTTCAGAATAATCAGCAGGTTGTTGGGGCTACTTGATACGTTGTTCAGACCCTCAAATGCCAATCCGCCGCTCAGTGCACCATCGCCTATAACAGCCACCACGTGGCGGTCGTGTTTACCCTCCAGTTCGGCAGCTACAGCCATGCCTAATGCAGCCGATACCGAGTTGCTGGCATGTCCGCATGCAAAGGTGTCGTACTCGCTTTCTTCTGGTGAAGGGAAGGGTTTGATACCGCCAAGTTTTCTGTTCGTGCAGAACTTGTCTTTTCTGCCCGTCAGTATCTTGTGTCCGTAGGCTTGATGTCCCACGTCCCATACTATTCTGTCTTCTGGAGTGTTATATACGTAATGTAGAGCCACAGTAATCTCGGCCACACCTAAACTCGATGCTAAGTGTCCCGGGTTCACCGCCACTTCTTCAATAATGTCGCGTCGCAGTTCAGCGCAAACCTGTGGCAAATCTTCCACCTTCAGTTTTCTCAAATCCTCAGGTGTATCTATCTTATTTAATAGAGTAAACTCAGTCTTTTCCACACAAAATATATTTTTTCGAGTGCAAAGTTAAGCAAATTTATTCAAATTACAAAATAAATCACTAAATTTGCATTCTGAAGTATTAAACTATTTTAAATCTGCCCACTCTCAACCATTAGTACCACTCGCTCAGTCAGTCGGTCTACGCCTTGCGCATCATATTCCTTTTTCAGCGATGCGCCGAATCCCCAAGCAAACACCTGCCAGAATCCTGCTCTCAGTGGCCCCATAAAGGCCTTTATCATGTCGTAGCTGCTCGAGTGGCACTCGCGGTCTATTAGTTTTATCAGTAGCTTTCCCTGACTATAGGTCAGTTTTTTCATTTTTGGCTTGTATGTCTTGAATATGTCTGCTTCTACACGCTTCATGTGCTCGGCCTTAGCCTTGTCGTTCGGTAGTGTTTCCAGGTACTCAGTGGTTTCTATCAGCATCATTCTGGCCTCTTTGGCTATAGGTAGTACCTTTTTTACGTTCGTCACTAGTCGCATGTAGCTCTGTGCCTGTCGTTTGTTCTTAAACGTCAGCTGTGGATACACATACACGTTGTTCATCTCCATAAACTGTATGCTATCTCCCTCATGCAGTACCTTTCCCACTTTAACTGTGGGCACAAATGTCGGCGAGTCCATCTCCGCCAGCACCTGCTCGGCGGTCAACCTCTGTTCCTCCTGCGCCTCTGCAGCAAGCGAACACAGAGTAAATGCTATAGATAAAGCAAGCCATTTCTTCATTTCGGGTGCAAAGGTAGTGCTATTTTTTTATAATCCTATCCTTTTTTTGAACCTTTTTGCATTTATTTCATATAAATACCTTAACTTTGCAGGCCAAAAGAGTTTGTTTCTATGGATAATATAAGAATAAGATTGGTCATAGTAATGTGTTTGACTGTGCTTGGTGCTCGGGCACAGGAGGAACATGAGTGGGTGCAGTATCTGAATCAGGTGATGACAGCGGAAGATATGGAAGCAGTGGAGTGGCAGCTGAACTACGACCTGCTTTGTGAACTAGAACAGCACCCGATAAACATTAATAAGGCAACACGCGAAGAACTAGAACAGTTACCATTTCTGTCGACACAACAAGTAGAGGCTTTGGTGGAATATCTTTATCGGTATAGAGAGATGAAATCATTGGCAGAGCTACAGATGATTCCTGAGATAGGGCCGCAGGTTAGGAAACTATTGGAATGCTTTGTCTATGTGGGTGACGGGCCAAAATATACTCCACGTTTCAAACATGAATTGATAGTAAATGGTCGGATACCTTTTTATGAGCGTAAAGGCGACGATGATGTTTATATTGGAGACAAATATCGCCATTGGTTCCGATATCAGATGGAGCGTGGCGACCAAATAAAACTGGGACTTGTTGCCTCGAAAGATGCAGGAGAACCCTTCTTTGCAGATAAGAATAAGTATGGCTACGACTACTATTCGCCATATTTTCAATTGAAAAAGACAGGACGATTAGAAACTCTGGTGCTTGGAAACTTCAGGGCATCGATGGGCATAGGAATGGTGATGAACAATAGCTTTGGATTGGGTAAGATTGCTATGTTGCAGAATTTGGGCCGAAACACTATTGGATTACGGGCGCACTCTTCACGATCGGAAGGATATCTGCAGGGGGCTGGAGTTACCGTCAACCTTGGCCGAGGCATAAGGACTATGGCTTTTGTATCGTATACTCCTATGGATGCAACGCTGAATAACGACGGAACCGCCCGCACAATCGTAACAACAGGCTATCATCGTACAGAAAAAGAGATGGCTAAGAAACACAACCTACACGTATTGAAAACGGGCGGAACACTACGATATGATACAGGAAGACTGCACCTGGCACTGAATACACTTTATAATCATCTGGACCGCAGACTGAGTCCTTACAAAAAGGAACTATACAACCTGTATAAACCAGAAGGTGCTGACTTTATGAATGCCAGTATAGACTATGGTTATAGAGGACATCGGTGGGCGCTGAATGGTGAAACGGCTACCGACTCTAAAGGACATATTGCAACCATAAACACAATAAGCTTGACTACGGCTAACAATCTGAGTATAATGATGCTACAGCGTTTCTATTCCTATCAATACGCATCGCTCGATGCACAGAGCTTCAGTGATGGTGGTAGAGTGCAGAACGAAAGCGGATTCTACGTGGGACTATCGTGGCAACCATCGTCCACTTGGCAACTGTCGGCATATACTGATTTTGCCTACCACCCATGGGTCACGTATCGTGAATCGGGGGCGTCGTATTCGATTGATAATCTGCTACAATGTGTACACACTACCGAGAGATGGAAACTGATGGCGCGTTATAGACTGAAAGTAAAAGAGCAGGAACATAGAACCCGACTGAGTGTGGAGTATACATTGCCCAAGTTTAGTGCAAGAACGCAATTTGATGGCGGCTATTGTGCGGCTGGGGGAACAGAACTTGGTGCGATGGTAAGTGAGAATGTGGCATATACCCACGATTGGCTTCGGTTGAATGCTGGAGTGGGCTATTTTAATACTGATAGTAGTAAAAGTAAGGTTTATCTGTATGAGAACGGCCCGCTTTATACCTACTCGATGCAGCAATTCTATGGCGAGGGTATGCGATACTGGTTGATGCTAAGAGCCAATGCAGGTGGAAAACTCACGCTTACTGCAAAACTGGGAGTTACTTCTTATTTTAATCGAGATAAAATTAGTAGTGGATCTCAACAGATAGACCAATCAAACCAAACGGACCTTGATATCCAAATAAGGTGGAAAATCTAATTTCAACCTAATATTTTCTTGTAGACTTCGACTACCTGACCTGCTACATCATTACCATTGAAGCGACGAATGTAATCCATGCTGCGCTTAATGTGCTCTTCTCTGCCATCGGCCCCTTTAAGACTGTGGCAGATGGCATCGGCCATGCCTATGGCATCATCTGGTGCAACATAAAGAGAATCCGGTCCGCCCGCCTCTTCAAGACACGAGCCAGTGCAAGCAACTACAGGCAAGCCGCAGCTGATGGCCTCGATGATGGGAATACCAAAACCCTCGTATACGCTGGGATAGACAAAGCACTCGGCACCTGCATAAAGTGCGGGAAGTTCGGCATCGGACACACCGTGGAGGATGTGCAAACGCGATTCGAGTCCATGGGTATTGGCATAGGCAGATATCTGATCGGTGTACTTGGTATGGCGGCCTACAAGAACGAGATGCAGGTCGTTAGGCAAGTGTTCTAAGGCTTTAACGGCTAAAAGGGTGTTCTTACGAGCTTCAATTGAACCGACGGATAGGATGTAACGTCCTATTTTTTTAGAAAGAGTGGAAAGAGGGGCGTTGGGAGATATGTTAAAGCGGGGAGAACACGATTGATAAATGAGTGAGATTTTATCCTCAGAAACATCAGTACCACCAAATTCTAAAATGTCGCGCTTGGTGCACTCGCTGATGGCGATGATATGATCGGCCTCGCGGAGAGTAAAACGGAACTTCCAGGTGTAGAGTTTGACATCGATGGGATTGTAGAACTCGGGATGACGCAGGAAGATGAGGTCGTGTATGGTAACAACACTCTTGATGCCTGACTTGCGGATGCCAAAAGGAAGTTCGCCTGAGAGACCATGATACAACTGTACACCATCACGTAGAAGGTCGTTAACGATACCTCGACTACGCCAATAGGCTTTGCCGAGAAGTGTGGAGTGTGGGGTGTGGAGTGATATATTGCCGGTCTGGATTACCTGATTTCTTAAATCCTCACGTCCTTCATCGGGGGCGTAGAGACGAAGGTTGAGTGGATACTTAGAGAGGTCGTTGACAAGGGTGCGGCCATAAGAGCCGAGACCTGTGCCGTTACGAACGATGCGCTTGGCGTCGAAACCTATGATTGGATACTGATTACTCATTTATTGCGGGAGAAATGCTTGAATACAAAACGAACGATTATAAAATTGGTGGGTACGGCTATGAGTAGCACGGCAAACGGGGCTACAAGACGGTGAAGACCAACCCACAGGAAAAAGTTAAACAACCCTAACTGTAAGAAATAATTAAAGATGTGGGCTCCTGTAAAGCCTACACCATTACGGGCTGAGGTGTGCTTACGGAAGGTGAAGCGGGCAGAGAGAAAGTAATTAACAATGAAACTAACAATGTAGCCTGTGGTATAGGCCACGTTAAGGTTAATCCAATGTTGTAGTAGCCAATATACACCATAGTGAATGGCTACGGCTATAACACCTACAATGCCAAAGCGGATAATCTGTCCAAGAGTTTCTCTACTAATAATCATGAGGCAACTTCAGGGTTTACGGGTTCTTCGTGTTCCGACACAAGATACACGGGGCGTTGCTTACTCTCGTGGAAGATACGGCCAAGATACTCGCCGATGATGCCAAGTGAAAGAAGCTGGGCACCACCAAGAAACAGCATTACAACCATGATGGTGGGGTAGCCGCGAACAGGATCGCCGTAGAGTAGGGTGCAACACAGAATATAAATGAGATAGACAAAGGCGCACAACGAGCTGAGTAGGCCTAACACGGTAGAGATGCGAAGGGGGAGCGTGGTGTAGGAAGTGACACCCTCGATAGAGAGGCGCAGCAGACTCCAAAAGTTGAACGACGAATGTCCCTCGAGACGCGAACCCTGCTCAAAGAGAATCTCCTTCTTTTTAAATCCTATCCAGCAATACATGCCTTTAGTGTAGCGCTGAGACTCGCGCAGTTGGCGCAGAGCTTCGATGCACTTGTGGTCGAGAAGACGGAAATCGCCTACATTCTGCAATACATCGATGCGCGATACAAGTTGAAGCAAGCGGTAGTAGGCCAGTGTAAAAATACGGCGTAATATGGGCTCACGGCCGCGATCGGTTCGTCGAGCATAGACATCATCGAATCCTGCTTCCCATTGCTCCAACATCTGGGGTATAACCGAGGGTGGGTGCTGAAGGTCGGCATCCATGATGACAACACAATCGCCCTGAGCATAGTCGAAACCGGCAAGCATAGCAGCCTCCTTGCCGAAATTGCGTGAGAGCGAAACGTAACCGAAACGGGAATCACGGCTATGGATAGATTTGATGACACTGAGGGTGTTGTCCTTGCTACCATCATTGATGAGCAGTACCTGCCACTGATACTGGGTATGCTGATTGATGATGGTGGTGATGGCCGCCTGCATGTGGGGCAGCGAGGCCTCCTCGTTGTAGCAGGGAATGATAATAGATACTGTCTTCATGATATGGTGGTGTTATTATAGTTTTCGATGCTATAGTTGCGTGTACAAAGCTCATACGACAGCTTGAACCAGATAAGCGCCACAGGCAGTGCCTTGAGCGAATAGGGCTTGATGAGTTGGCGCCATACAACCGTGGGGAACAGGTCGGACGGCGACATCGAGGTGATGATAAAGGCAAATATCATAAGAGCAATGTCGAAGCGGTTGCGCTGCCAAGGGACTGTGGTGTACCAAATGGCAACACCACCCATGGCGATGATATATCCATACGACTCGGAACCTGTGCTGAACAGTACAACAAACATAAGAACAGAGGCAAGTACTGCCATGCGGAACGCCTGATGCTTATATTGACTGAACCGCAGGTAGGGTAGGGCAAAGACGATGAGCCCGGGGATAAGTAGCCATAGGTCGCTGTAAGTAGCGCATCCTGATACCTTGCGTACGATGCCAAGCAACGAAATGTTCTGGCCGGCAGCAAACTGGTTGAGATTATTTTTATGCACCAGTACATCGTACCACTCGTGATACTCCCGGATGACATATTCGGGGCCGAATGCCAGCATAGGCACAACGAGCAGGATGACTGTCCACGCAGCAGTCCAGCCAAGGAACTTTAGGCGATGGCGCGAGAACGGCAGAAAGGCCAGGCCCACTATGCCGTAAATCTTTGTTACTGTTCCCAAGGCTATAAGAAAACCCGCCCAACAGTCCTTCTCCTTCTCGGTGAGCAGATAGGTAAACATTACGCAGGCCAGGATAAGGCTGTTGCTCTCGGAGTCGAGAATACACGTATAAGCCTCGACTGCGATGAACCACAGCATGAACAGCTGCTGACGAGTGGTGAGCAGTGAACGACGTACGCTCCAATATGGTACGAACGTGATGATAAGCATCCATAGCAGTCGGCCCAGCTGGTATGGAAGTACGGCTAATGGTGCCATCAGCAGTGGGAACAGCGGACCGTATAGGAAATAGTTGCCGTCTTCGGGGTATATAATGTATAGCGGCATCTGCTGCCATGCGTGCCAGAAAGAATGGTAGAAGATAGAATAGTCGAGATCGAACTTGTTCTGAAGCCATATCCTTAGCCACGGCACTATGGCCATTACAAGCCATACCGTAAACAGAAAACGGAAGTCGGTCAAGAGGCGTTTTATATAGCTCAAAGTATCTTTTTTGCACATAAATCTAAAAATTACGCTGCAAAGATACAAATATTTTAGAATTTTTACTATCTTTGCATAAAAAATATCGAAATGTTGGTATGATATTACTGAGTTTTGACACCGAAGAATATGATGTTCCCCGCGAACATGGAGTGGAGTTTTCGTTGGCACAGGGCATGGAAGTGTCGATAGAGGGTACGAATAGGATACTGGACTGTCTTAAGGCCAATAACGTAAAAGCAACATTCTTCTGCACAGGCAATTTTGCACAGAATGCACCCGATGTGATGCAGCGAATAATGGCTGAAGGACACGAGGTGGCTTGTCATGGTGTAGACCATTGGCTGCCCAAGGAGACTGACTTTGCCGAATCAAAAAGAATAGTAGAGGAGGTGACGGGCCGGCAGGTGTACGGCTATCGACAGCCCAGAATGTTTCCGGTGGTAGAGTCGGAGATAAAGAGAGTGGGCTATCGCTATAACTCATCACTTAATCCTGCGTTTATCCCTGGACGGTATATGCACCTAACTGCTCCGCGGACATGGTTCGTGAAGGATGGGGTGATGCAGATACCGGCATCGGTAACGCCGTGGATAAGGTTCCCGCTGTTCTGGCTGGCACTGCACAACCTGCCGCAGTGGCTATATCACTGGATGGTGCGCAGGGTGCTGAGACACGACGGTTATTTTGTAACCTACTTCCATCCATGGGAGTTTTATGACCTGAAACAGCATCCGGAGTTTAAGATGCCGTTTATAATACGTAATCACAGTGGACGTGAGATGGTTGAAAGACTAGACCGCCTGATAAAGATGCTTAAAACCAATAGACACCAATTTATAACCTATAACGAATTTGTAAACCTAAAAACGATAACTGTTGGACTGAAAGTATGAGGAAACTGCTGACCAACTGGAAGTTTGTGTTCGGTTTGGGGCTGCTGGTGGTGCTGGCGGCTACTACGATTGAGACTCTGCGTGGCAGGGCCACAAACTTCTACGACTACTATGATGCCACAAATATGTTCTGGGCGGGCATCAATCCATATACGTTGGAGTTTGTCGAGGCTCATAGCATCTGGTTTCTGTATACACCTGTGTTTACTACCATCTACGCACCTGTTTTCCTGTTGCCAGAGTGGTTGGGACCGTATGTGTGGAATGTGTTTAACTATGTGATGCTATGTGTGGCCATCAGGCTACTGCCCAAGCCGCTGGCTCCTTTCAGAACCAGGATATTCCTGTTCATGCTGTTGCTGATACTACAGAGCGCATTCTGTTTCCAATATAATATGGTGGTGTGCTATATATTCCTGTTTGCATTCATTCTGATGGAGCGAGGAAAACCGCTATGGGCCACACTGCTCATAATGATTTCGGCCACAACTAAGTATTATGGTGCTATCGAGTTGGGACTGCTAATGTGCTATCCCAAGTTTTGGCGTAATATTGGCTATGCGCTGATGTGGGGAGTGGTACTACTGCTATTACCTATGATTAACACTGCATTCGACAATGTGTTTGCTCTGTACAGGAGTATGTGGGATAGCTATGAGTCGCATCGCAGTGCGGTAGATTACTCTGGACTGTTCTTTGCCCGAGGACTGAAACCCTGGCTATTGCCCAACCTGCGCGTGGTACAGATGGGAGTGTTGCTGGTGATTTCTGCGCTATTCTTCTGGCGATACAAGCGGTGGCATGATTTCCGCTTCAGGGTCGAGACGTTGGCTGTAATGATGGGGTATATCATATTGTTCAGTGATAGTCCAGAGACGCATACATATATGATAACACTGACAGGATATCAGATGGCGTTCTGGTTACAGCCTGAGCGCACAAAGTTTGACTGGGTGCTATACTGGTTGCTGTTTGTAAACTTCTGTATATTGCCGGTAGATGCTATCTGTCCTACGCCGGTATACAGGTTCTTTCACGACAACTTCTGGTTGGATGTGTACTGTATGACGATAGCTTGGCTAAGAGTGATATGGTGGGCGGTAAAGTCCAATCGTACTGAGTGGGTGGCTATTAGTCGTACGGCTATGCTGGTAGTGTTGTTGGCCGGTGCTACGGTTGTGCAGGCGCAAGACAGACACTACACTGTGAATGGGGTGAAGTTTACAATGAAATACGTAAAAGGAGGTAACTTTATGATGGGAGCCACTGACAATGATGCTATGGCCGAAGCTGATGAGAAGCCTGCACACAGCGTGAGTGTGGTCGACTATTATATAGGAGAGACAGAAGTGACGCAGGAACTGTGGAAGGCAGTAATGGGCAATAATCCGGCTAAATTTAAGGGAGAGAACTATCCGATAGAGAATGTGTCGTATAACGACTGCGTCAGGTTTGTTGGGAAACTGAGCCAGCTGACAGGCCGCCGCTTCAGACTGCCTACAGAAGCAGAGTGGGAATATGCAGCACGTGGCGGACAACGATCAAAGGGATACATGTATGCTGGAGCAAATGACACTACAAGCGTGGCGTGGCTATATACCGACAGCCTGTGGGTACGCCACATGCCTGTAGCAGCCAAACGTCCTAACGAACTTGGACTGTACGATATGAGCGGAAGCGTATGGGAGTGGTGCGACACTGCATACGAGCTATATCAAGGGGCCAGGGGCAACTGGTTTAACAGACAGATACGCAAACGGTTTAAGGTGGTTCGTGGTGGTGGATTCAGAGGATTTGCACGCTATGCCAGAGTGACAAACCGATATGCCGTGGCTGCATGGCGAAATGATTACACGGTGGGCTTAAGACTAGCTATGCAACTGAAATAAGGGCCGATTTGTGTAAGAAAAGAAAATAATTCTGCATCGTACACGTGCAATTCATAATTATTTTGTATCTTTGCACCCAAATATTGATAATTATGGAGAAGGAAATGAATTTTCTGGATAGAAATGAGTTTAATTTCGACCCCAGTGAAAAGGTTGTTGAGGCTATCCGCAATTTTGACCCGAAGACATTGTGCTTTTATACCCGTATATACGATCAGGGCAAAAAGAGCGTTGTATCTGTTAAGCTGAGCGAGATATATGGCGTGCCCGAAGAGCAGGTGCTGCTGGCATATGGTGGTGAGGACATTCTGAAGAATGCCATACACTACTATCTGATGAAGGGCGACAATAAGAAGATACTTATACCCGAATACTCATGGTGGTACTATAACAAGGTGGCCAGCGAGTGTTACGGTACGTTCGAGATGTACCCACTGCATGAGCAGGAGGATACATTTGCCTACGATGTGGATGAGGTGATAGAATACACCAACCGTATACATCCAAGAATGCTGCTGTTGGCATCACCCAATAATCCAACAGGTAATAGTCTGTCACCAGAGGAGATAGGTCGTATCATGGAAAATATCCCTGACGATACGATGGTGCTGATAGATGAGGCCTATGCAAGTTTTATTACCAGCGATACTGACTACATCGCACCATTGGTAAATAAATATAGAAACCTGATTATATCGCGAACCTTGTCGAAGTTCTATGGACTGCCTGGACTGCGTTGCGGTTTTGGATTCATTGGTGCAGGTCACGACCACTTTGTGAGTTACATTAATAAGTATCTGGGTTACAATCGCTTCTCTGAGGCTGTTGCATTGGCTGCTTTGGATAGTGATGATCACTATCGTCGTGTGGCTGATGATATGGAGTGGGGACGCCAGCTATATAAGAAAGCTTTGGGCGATAAGCCTGGATTTAAAGTCTATAAGAGTGTAGCCAACTTTATACTGATAAAGTATCCCACAGAGATTAAGGAACCATTGCAGAAAGCACTTGCCGCTGAGAACTACAAGATTAAGTTTATGACCGATAAGGGGCTGGAGCAATGCGTGCGCATTACACTGGGACGTAAGGAACAGACACAGAAGGTGGTGGATACCATATTACAGGTGTTGGGTGATAGATGATGGTATGATTGGAGTGATATTGGCTGCGGGTATGGCCAAAAGATTACGCCCGCTAACAGATAATAAGCCCAAATGCCTGCTTGAGGTGGCGGGGAAAACCTTGTTGCAGCGCACTATTGATGCTATGTTGCAGGCAGGTATTACTGAACTTGTGGTAGTTACGGGCTATCGCGCAGAAATGATAAGAGATTTCATTACTGTCCACTATCCACAGTTAGCTGTCAACTATCTGGATAATGTAGATTATGAGCACAATAATAACATCTACTCGCTATGGATGGCAGGAAAGGTTGTGCGTGGACGCGAATTCCTGCTTATGGACAGCGACATACTTTGCGACCCCAAGGCTGTGATGGCTGTGGCACATGAGACTGAGCCTGCCTTGGCACTGAATCGCCATGAGCTGGGTGAGGAGGAAATGAAGATTGTGGTAGATAAGGACAATCGTATAACTGAGATCAGTAAGACATGTCGTGTGGAGGATGCTATAGGCGAGAGTGTAGGCATCGAGAAAATGACTTCAGAATATAGTGAGGCATTGTATCGCGAGCTTGATGTCATGATTGAGCAGGAAGGGCTTATAGACATATTCTACGAACGCGCCTTTGAACGTCTTATTCCACAGGGACATCAGTTTAAGGTGGTAGATACAACAAATTATTTCTCGTACGAGTTGGATACCCCCGAGGATTTTGAACGGGCCACTGAGGCAATGCCAAAAGAACTGTGTTAGAACAAAATGAGAGTATTAGTTATACATGCGGCTAAATTAAAAGAGCGTGGAGAATTCGTAGATAGAATGCTCCGTGGTATTGGCATGGACTACGAGTTTATAAGTGCTGCCGATCTGGAAGATCTGAGCAAAGACATGCTCTGTATGTATTTTGCACATGGTGAGGAGATGGCTGCCAAACTGTTGCCACGCTACAGTTGCGCAACAAAGCATCTGTTGGCTTACGAGAAGATTGTGAATGAGGGGATGGATGGTGCGCTGATACTGGAGGACGACATCGTGTTACATGATGATTTTTTGAAGTATTTCAATAAGAGTATAGACGAGTTTAAAATGCGTTTTTCAGGTATGCCTGTCATGATATCGTATGAAGACAGCTCGTTGCAGTTTGTGCCTCGTAGCATGCGAAAGAAGGGACAATTACTCTATTATGGGAAGAAAGACCGTATGGCTGGTGCCTACTACATGAGTCGTAAATGTGCAGAGGTTATTTTGGACGACTTGCGTACAAATAAGTGTCCTACTACTGATGCCGACACATACCACTACAACCTTCTGAAGAGAGGGGTGATTAAGTATCTGTGGTGTCAGCCGGCATTGGCTACGCAGGGATCTTTTACAGGACAATTCAGATCAACATTGTCGTCGAAGAAAGACCGTATGATAGTGTTCAGGTGGTGGTTTAAGAAAAACTATAAGAAACTGCTTTATTGGTTTAGATAAGAAAAATGGCTGCTACTTAGTGTAGCGGCCATTTGTTATTTCGAAGTATCGTTTCAGAACTAAGAGTGAGATGAGTTTTTCGCGCTCTTTGTCGCGGAACTGATCGATATACTCGTGAGCATGCTGGATGATAGCCTCGGCCTCTTCTGGGTGGTCGATGTAGTACTGCAACTTCTCTTCGAGATCAGAGAAATCGTCCTTAACCTCGATATAGTGGTAGTTGGGTATGAGAGTACCCTCCATAAACCAAGTCTCCTGAGTGAGGCGAGGTGTAACTGCGATACAATTAGACGACATGACCCATTTCAGATTTGATGCCACATCGTTGCCCTCGAGCGACATGATGAATTTATAGTCGAGGTGCTCGCCAATAGTCATCTTGCCCTTCTGCCATTCTGGGTGCGCTTCGCTACGATTGGTTGAGGCTGCATCTACCATGGCGCTCTGTCCTTCGGCAAACATATTCATAAATACATCGCGGTTCTCTTTACGTGGACCAAGATCGCCTCGGAAGATGGTCATGTTTTTCTTCTGTCGCCAAGGCTTCTTGTCGTCTACAAACAAGAAGTGGCGCACCTTCTCGAGCTTCAGGATGACAGAATACTCGTTGTGCTCAACCAGCGGACGATTCTTGACGATGGCTGGTTCGGGGGCTACATATGGCTTGTCGCCCGAATCGAGAATCCAACGCAGACTCTGGTCGAAATAGCGTGCAAACTCCATCGCATCGAAGTAATAAACTTTCTGGCGAGTGATAGGCTGGTCTTTAAGACAGATGGCACGTGCATCCCACGCCTCAGGATTAGTATACAACTCGGGCGTAAGCTTGCAGTAGTAATCTACGCGTTTAAGGATATAGTCCTTGTCAGGGCGCTTGTCTAGCTTCTTAAGTTCGTGTTCAAGCCAAACTTGAGAGAATATCTTAGGTGTGTACTCGCGGATATAACTCCTGACGAAATACTTTAAATTACTGTTCTTACCGTTGTGTAACAGGTAGTAAATCTTTCTTTTATTCATATAAAATGCATATTTTGGGTGCAAAGTTACATATTTTATTTTATTTTCGTTATCTTTGCACACAAAAATTAGATTTATGGCATTATACGACATACGGCCGCTACAGTTACGAATACTTAATATCTTGCAGGCAGTAGATGCTACGTGCAAGGAGCATGGCCTGAATTACTATCTCTGGGCAGGATCGATGATTGGAGCTATACGTCACAAGGGGTTCATACCTTGGGATGATGATCTGGATATTGCAATGCCCCGTCCTGACTATGATAAACTGATAGCCCATAGCAAGGAATGGTTACCCGATGGGATTGAGATGGTGTGTGCTGAGAATGATAATGTGTACCCTTTGCCTTTTGCTAAGATTCAGGATGGAACTACCACACTGATAGAGCGTATGCACTTGAAGTATCTGGGGGGAATATATCTGGATGTTTTTCCAATAGATGGTGCACCAAAGGGATGGCTTGCTAGGAAATGGCATTTCGGAAAATACGAGTACTATAAGAGGGTGTTGTATCTGTTGTTCCGCGATCCATATAAGCATGGTCATGGGCCCAGTAGCTGGGTGCCACTGCTGTGCAGAGCGATATACAAACTTGACGAGGTGCAGGGCAAGATACGTAAGATACTGACAAAGTACGACTACGCAGCGTGCAATTATGTGGCCGACTATGACGATGGCTCAAAAGGCGTGTTGCCCAAATCGGTATTAGGCACCCCTAAACCATATGAGTTTGAGGGTATAACAGTTATGGGCGTGGAACATTATAATACGTACCTATCTAATAAATATGGCGATTATATGACCATACCTGATGGCGATCACCAGAGGCAGCATAATTTCCACTATTTGGATTTGGAACACTCATATAAAGACTATCAGCCCTAAAGAGATATAATGAAGATTCTATATTACATAGTTCTTGCCGTGTGGTACGTGTTTTCGCTGTTGCCACTACGGGTTCATTATGTGATAAGCGACCTGCTGTTCTGGTTGCTGTACGCCGTAATAGGCTATCGTAGAAAGGTGGTTTACAGTAACATCTCGGCCTCGTTTCCTGAAAAATCGGAAGAGGAACTGAGGAAGATAGAGCGTGGATTCTACCATTTCTTCTGTGACTATATGGTTGAGAGTGTGAAACTTATGACTATTACGCCCGAAAATCTGAAGAAGCGCATGGTGTTCAAGGGCACAGAGATAGTAGATGAGATAGTTGAGAGCGGACAATCGTGTGCCCTATATTTAGGACATTTGTGTAACTGGGAGTGGGTGTCGTCGTTACCTTTATGGCTGTCGCCCAAGGTACATTGCGGACAGATTTACCATCCGCTGGAGAATAAGGATTTCGACAGATTATTCCTGCGCTCGCGCCAAAGAATGGGAGCAGAGTGTATCGCTATGGCCGACACATTGCGCAAAATTCTTGAATATCGTAAGGCAGGACAGCCCATCATTGTGGGCTATATAAGTGACCAGGTTCCCTTCTGGACCAGTATTCATCATTGGGTGAACTTCTTGAATCACGATACGCCTGTACTGACAGGTACAGAGCGCATTGTTCGCAAGATGAATCATGCTGTTTTATTCCTTGATATACATAGAGTGCGTCGTGGATATTATGAGGCAGAAATAAAACTGATAACACGTGAACCCCAGAAGATGGGTGAATATGAGATAACAGACACCTACTTCAAGATGTTAGAGCAAAGCATACGTAAGGCACCTGAATTCTGGTTGTGGAGCCATAACCGATGGAAGCGTACACACGAAGAGTTTGATGAACGCTTTGAGGTGATAAATGGTAAGGTTATACCAAAAGATACCCCATTTAATCGCGAGTGTGGTCTGATTACTGAGAAGGATTAAGGCATCAATCTGTTCTGTGTCATTCGCGTCATATACTGCTGAATGATGGCCTTAAGTTCGCGTTCCATCTGTGACTGCTCGGATACTCTCCCTTTTAAGTCATGCTTCATGAGACGGTCGTCAAGGCGATAGATGGCCTTGGTGCTTGTTCCGTCAAACTGTAACACGTAACCATAGTGCACATATTGGTAGATACCATTAAGATAATTTACTGCCCAGGTTTCCTCGGCGGGAGTGTTTAGTACATCGATACCAAATCCAACGTAGGGCTTCTGGTAACCCAGCATGCCAAGTACGGTAGGCATAATATCTATTTGTTGAGCAACCTTGTCTTCTATGTGTCCATCTGGTTGTGAGGGGGCGTAGATGATAATGGGTGAACAGAAACCGCCAAGGTCGCTCTGGTATTCGGGATGGTCGCTTAGATTGGTATGATCGCTGGTAAGTACGAAGATCGTATTCTGGAACCAAGGCTGCTTACGTGCTGTTTCAAAGAAACGTCCAATGGCCATGTCGGTATATCGTATACACTTGTGTATAGGCAGATGTCCTTCGGGGAACTGCTGCTTATACTTATCTGGAATGGCATATGGGTGATGGCTTGATGCAGTGAAAAGGGCTGTCATGAAAGGTTGCTTCATCTTACTCATCTCATCGGCATAATACTGCATAAAGGGTTCATCCCAAATGGCCCATGTGCCATCGAAATCATTTTTGCCTCGGGCTTCTTCAAACTCGGTACGACCATAATAGCGCTGGAATCCCGTTTTCTGTGCAAAAGCCTGAAATCCCATAGAACCATTCTGTGCGCCATGGAAAAAAGCTGTCTGGTAACCTTCATCAGCCAATAGCCCAGCAAGACCAGTGTAATCATTCAATGATGCTGGGGTGAGGAAGAAAGGCTCAACAAACATAGGAATACTACTGAGTATGCTGGGCATGCCATCGATGCTTTTACGGCCATTACAATAACTATGGGTAAAGGTAGTGCTATGGGCGATAAGCGAATCTACGTAGGGGGTATAGCCCTTGTACTTGCCGTCCTCAAGGTCATGATTCAGTGCACCAATATACTCTCTGCCGAAACTCTCGATGATAAGAATCACAACATTCTTCTTTTGGAAAGAGAGAAGGTGAGAAGGTGAGGAATGGAGAGGAGAGTAGATGGATTCTAACTCAGCTTCGCTTTCAAAATAGTTCGGAACAACGAATACATTCGTGTCTATGGTGCGGAGCAGAGCGAATGGAGTGTTTAGAACTACGGCTGCATCAGTAGGACGCTGGGCGTATTGATTGGCATTAGAAACAGCGATGGGACGAACGGCCTTGGTAAAGCCTCCGCGCATGCCTGCTATACAAAGTGGAATCGCAATAAGTAATGCTGCAACGCAAGCCTTATGGTGTCCACGCGGTGTGGCATAGAATCGCCATAGAAGGTACATGATGACACCAAATATCAGTACCAGATACCAGTGGTTAAGAAACTCGGTACCAACAATGCTGCCAAGGTTACCCTCATTAGAGAATTCGCTGAACACGGTACTGGTGGTGCGGCGCATGGTATACTTGAAATAAACGGAGTCAGCTAGATTCATGGCAAGGCAGATGCCATTGACTATTAAAAATAGCCACTTGCATAGTTTGTCCATACGCCATGGAAGTAACATCAGTAGAATCCAAAGGGCATTGGTATATACGATAGCAGATGTGTCGAAAATCAATCCACCACGAATGATGTCGAAAGATGAGCTGAAGTAGCTGATGTTCTCGACATAATAAACCAAGCGGGCCAACATATAGACTATGTAGACCATCAGTAGATTCCATACCACTGATACTATTGGTGCATAGGGCTTTGAAAGCATTTTTTTCATCGTGAAGAGAGGTCTTTGGATGCAGACTGGAGTATGGCCTTGCCAATGTTTACATTGCCACTACCCTTGATGGTTTGCATGCTGTTAAGGTCGAATACCGTAAATCCTGTGCTGTCTACAAGTGAGAATCCGTTGTTGTAGGTATGTACAGCCAACGGATGGGTGTAGCTGCGGCTAAGTACATCGCGACTAAAGTAATAGTCTGTATGGTCTATGCCCAATTGCCCCAGCAGTGTGGCGGGAAGGTCTGTCTGATTACAGATTGTTTCGATGCGACGCGGAGCCCTAACAGCACCGCCAACCCATATCATAGGAATGTGGTTGCGCTGTGGGTGCAACTCGTCGTAGTCTTTATAGTTGATGCCATGATCAGGCAGCATAATTACCAAAGTATTATTCCAAGCCTTGCTGCTGCGCAACTTGGTAATAAATTCGCCAATGCACTGGTCAAGATAGTAAAACGCATTCAGGATCTCATCGTCAAACTTATGGATAGGTACATCCCATGGTTCGTGGCTGCTAAGCGTTGAGTAACCAATGAGATAGGGCTGTGACATGGATGTGGCCAAGTCAAAGAGTGTACCGAAGGTGATGTCGTCTCGTACGCCCCACTCGGCGCTTTTCTGGTCAGCAGCGGAGTAATCGGCTTTCCATGTTAGATTCTCGAAACCGCCACCAATAAGGTAACTGCGCATATTGGTGAAGTTAATGTCGCCACCATACAGATAATGTGTGGAATATCCCTTGTTATCTCGCAGAGAGTTGGCCAGACAAGGCAGATTACGGCTCTTTGCTGGCAATTTCATTACCGACATAGTTGGGAATGAGGGATAGCCACTATATGTGCATAGTGTGCCGCGGTCTGTTCGCCATGAGTTAGCGTAGCAGTTAGTGAAATAGATGCCTTCGCCAGCCAGGCGATTCAGATTGGGGGTTATGTCAGTTCTTCCACACAGTTCGGTGAACTCTCCGCCACAACTCTCCATCAGTATGATGATAATATTAGGAGTGGTGGTGTTGAGCAGTGTGTCTACATCTGTACTCTCTGTGGTGAATATCTCGTTTGTTATCTTCTCGCATTCGGCATCGCTCATAAAATCATAGCTGATGTTGCTGCTGTCAAGACTATCTATTGAGTCGAGGAAATTGAATACAGGGTTAACTGCCGAATGGTTTAGGAACTGGTTCTGCGAGAAATATACTTGTCCAATATTAGTTGCCGACTCATCAAGACCGCCTCGGATGCCAATGATGATTAAAGGAATCGATATGAGGTGAAGAACCAACTCTATGAATTTTTTAGAACTTGTAGCGGATAAGTTGCAGTTGATGTTACGGTAGCCGCCAAATATTGCTATGGTGGTTACAACAAGAGCTAAGATGCGGATGATGATGTAGACGGTGGATACACTGGCCGCCATCTCGTTAGGTGAATCAAGATACTGCAGACACGATGCATCGAGCTTGAATCCCCAGAATGGATATAGGCTACAGTCAGCCACAAATGCTAAGGCAAAAGCCAGTGAAATAAGAAGAAAATATCCATGGAGCAGGTGTGTGAGCCATTTTGTCCAATACCAGATGCTTACGATGCTAAGTAGAAATGGTAAGATGAGAAAATAGAGAGCTGTGGACAAATCGAGCGAAATGCCATGCCACACTACCTGGAATACGTCGCCAAAGGCAAACTCGTGCCCCTCGTGACAAAAGAGCATGAAAGCCACCTTTGCCATGACAAACACAATGACAGTCCATAGGTATGTTTGAACCAGAAACTTAACTCTGCATTTCATGTAGCTTCTTATAATATCCGTCGAACGCCAATAACTCGTCGTGGGTGCCACGCTCTACAATCTTTCCATCATGAAGCACGCAAATCTCATCGGCATTCTTGATAGTAGACAGGCGATGGGCTATGGCTACAGTGGTGCGGGTCTTCATCAATCGCTCAAGTGCATCCTGTACCAGTCGTTCGCTCTCTGTGTCAAGTGCCGATGTGGCCTCGTCGAGAATAAGGATTGGAGGATTTTTCAGGATGGCACGTGCGATAGACACTCGCTGACGCTGGCCACCTGATAGTCGGCCTCCGCGGTCACCTATGTTTGTATCGAAACCATTTTCTGATGCCATGATGAAGTCGTAGGCATTGGCAATCTTCGCGGCTTCCTCTATCTGCTGCTGTGTGGCGTTGTCAACACCAAACGAGATATTGTTACGGAAAGAGTCGTTGAACAGAATTGCTTCTTGGTTGACATTGCCAATTAGCTGACGCAGGTCGTAGATGCCAAGCTCTTTTACATTGATTCCGTCGATAAGCACCTCGCCCTCCTGCACATCATAGTAACGTGGAATCAGGTCGACCATAGTAGACTTTCCGCTTCCGCTCTGACCAACAAGTGCGATGGTCTTTCCCTTGGGAATGGTGAGGTTGATATCTTTAAGAACCCACTGCTCGCCATACTTGAACGATACGTGGCGGAACTCTATCTGATGCTCGAAACTGGCGATGTGTTTAGGATTGGCGGACTCTTTAATGACGTTCTCGGCCATAAGAATCTTGTCTACACGCTCCATGGAGGCAAGTCCTTTAGGGATGTTATATCCTGCTTTCGAGAAATCCTTAAGTGGGTTGATGATTGAATAGAGCATCACCATATAATAAATAAAGATAGGACCCGAAAGTGTGTGGTTGTTAAGAACCAATACACCACCAAACCACAGAACAATCACAATCATAACTGTACCAAGGAACTCTGACATTGGGTGGGCTGACGACTGGCGGATGTTTACACGCATGATGTCGTTGCGGTAAGAGGTGTTGATGGCATCAAAACGCTTGTTCATCTTATCTTCGGCACAAAACGCCTTGATAATGCGCAAACCACCAAGAGTCTCCTCAACCTGACTCATTGTGTCGCTCCATAGTGCCTGAGCCTTGACTGATTGTGCCTTAAGCTTTCTTCCTACCCAGCCCATAAACCAGCCCATGATAGGTACGATGACCAAAGTGAAGACGGTGAGTTGCCAGGAGATGAAGAGCAGCATGGTGAAATAACCTACAATAAGTATAGGATTCTTGAACAGCATTTCAAGACTCGACATGATGGAGTTCTCGATTTCCTGCACATCGCCGCTCATACGAGCAATGATGTCGCCCTTGCGCTCCTCGCTGAAGAAACCAAGAGGCAGTGAGTTTATCTTCTGATAAAGCTGGTTGCGTATGTCGCGTACCACGCCTGTGCGGATGGGCACAATGGTGGCTGATGACAGGAAGTATGCTCCTGTCTTAAGAAATGTCATGAAGGCCAAGAAAAGACCGATGATGAGCAGGGTGGTGGTGGGGCCTAGATCGGCTATGAGTCCATTAACGTAGTAGTTCATGTTGTTCATCAGCACATCCTGGGCATTACTCCAGTCCCACTCCATCAGTGTAGTAGCCGTCTCGCCATCGCCGGTCTTGAAGATGATTTGCAAGATAGGTATCAATGCTGCAAACGAGAAAACATTCAATATCACCGAAAGGATATTGAACACCACCGATGCAATCAGATACTTCTTATAAGGCGGCACAAATCGCCTCAGTACATTTATGAATTCTTTCATAGAGCTTCTCCTAATAACGTGGCGCTGGTAGAACCTGTAATCTTTACTCGTACCGTTTCGCCAATGTGGTGACCGACTTTGGGGAATACTACCATCTTGTTCTGCTCAGTGCGACCGCACAACTGCTCGCGAGAGCGCTTTGAGAATCCCTCAACCAGTACATCAAACTCCTTGCCCTCGTCCTTCTTGTTCTGGATGGCCGACATCTCTGTCTGCAAGGCGATGAGTTCGTTAAGACGACGAATCTTCTCCTCCTCAGGTACATCATCGGGCAGATGCTTTGAAGCGTAGGTTCCTGGGCGCTCTGAGTATTTGAACATAAAGGCCGAGTCGTATCCTACCTCGCGCATCAGCGAGAGTGAAAGCTGGTGATCCTCTTCGGTCTCAGAGTGGTAGCCCACAAAGATGTCTGTAGATAGTCCGCAATCAGGAATGATGCGACGAATAGCGTTTACTCGGTCCATGTACCACTCGCGGGTGTATTTGCGGTTCATCAGCTTAAGGATTCTGTCGCTACCGCTCTGTACGGGCAGATGGATATGTTTGCATACATTGGGCATCTCGGCGATAACGTGCAGTGTCTTGTCGCTCATGTCCTTTGGGTGCGATGTGGTAAAGCGCACACGCATGGTGGGCACCTCCTCGGCAACCTTGCGCAGAAGTGCAGGGAAGTCTATATCGCCCAATTTGTAGCTATTTACATTCTGTCCCAGCAGGGTAACCTCTTTAAATCCTTTGTCTCGTAAATCTCGTACCTCGCGGAGGATGCTTTCCACATCGCGGCTACGCTCGCGACCACGGGTGTAGGGAACGATACAGTAGTGGCAGAAGTTGTTGCAGCCACGCATGATGCTAACAAATCCACCAATCTTATGGCCAATGCCGATACGCTGAGGAACAACGTCCTTATATGTCTCGGTGGTTGACAGTTCGGTATTCATTGCCTTGTGTCCAAGCTCGGCCTGAGCAATCAAATCGGGCAGCGAGAGATAGGCGTCAGGACCTGCCACCAAGTCGCAGTGGTGATTCTCAAGCAAATCCTGCTGGGCTCGCTCGGCCATACATCCCAATACACCAAGTATCATGTTGTGTCCCTTACGGCGCTCTGCATCCAGAGCGTCCAAACGGTGGTAAATCTTCTGTTCGGCATTATCACGAACTGAACAGGTATTAAGGAAAACTGCATCGGCCTCATCTAGAGTCTCGGTGGTCTCATAACCAGCCATCTGCATCACCGATGCTACTACTTCAGAGTCTGCCACATTCATCTGGCAGCCATACGTTTCAATATATAACTTCTTCATCATTCAATAATTAAATAATAGGTAACGATATACCATTTATCTTCTGATATACATCGAGTGCATATACATCGGTCATACCGCTGATATAATCGATTATCGCCATAATACGGGTCTCAAGGTCGGGCGCATCGATGTCGTATTGACTTGATACGCGACTAATAAGATGCTTAGAGTAGAAACGCTCAGGATGGACAGCCGCGTTGATGAACTTCTCCATGAGTGTCTGGATAATCTGATAACCAGATAGCTCCACGTCCAGCACAGGACGGCTCTTGTAGATGCGCTCTATTGAAAGCGCACAACAGTTCTTGTATGCTTTCTGTGGCGTGTCACTGATGTGGTCGATAAGACTACCTTGGAACTCACCGCTTAGAATCTCGTCCTCGTGCTCCACAAACACGTGAACACACTCGTTCTCAAGCTTGCCAATAACGCATGCACGCAGATAGACTACTTTCTCGTTGTTGTCATTCACGCCCTCATCTTCTATGCGCTTTAGTATGCGTTTTTGGGTTTCTTCATCGAAGAAAGCAAGCAGAAGTAGCATGGTTTCTTCGTGCGAAATAATCTTAAGTTTATGGGCGTCTTCTATATCCATTATCTCATAACAGATATCATCAGCAGCCTCAACAAGATATACTAATGGGTGACGGGCGTAACGTAGTGGCTCGCCAACCTCCGACTTGCAGGGAATGCCTAGTTCATCGGCTATGCGGCGATAATATGCCTTCTCGGAATCAAAGAATCCGAATTTACCTTTTTTGCTGGCTGCACTTGAAGAGAATGGATATTTTACGATGCTGGCAAGAGTAGAATAAGTCATTACAAATCCGCCGGGTCGTCTGCCCTTGAACTGGTGGGTGAGCAGACGGAAGGCATTGGCATTACCTTCGAAGTGAATCATGTCGTTCCAGAATATCGGACTAACCTGACGCTGGAGATCGTAACCTGCACCCTCAGTAAAGAACGACTGAATGGCCTTCTCACCGCTATGACCAAATGGCGGATTGCCAAGATCGTGAGCCAGACAAGCTGTTGCCACAATCTGACCTATCTCCTGAAAGAGTCCTTCTTTGAGCTCTGGGTGCTTCTTGGTAAGCAGCGATGCCACATCGTTACCCAGCGACATTCCTACACTTGCTACTTCGAGCGAGTGGGTGAGACGATTGTGCACGAAGATACTTCCAGGGAGTGGAAATACCTGGGTTTTGTTCTGGAGACGACGGAATGGAGCAGAGAAAATAAGACGATCGTAATCGCGCTTAAACTCTGTTCGGTCATCGTGGCGTTCAGGATGACGATGCTCCTGACCAAGACGCTTGTTTGATATAAGTTGTTGCCAATTCATCATAATCAGGGTGCAAAGGTACGAAAAATACCCGCAGTATACGCACATTTCGCAGAAATTAACGAAAAAATCAAAAATTTAGGCCTTGAAAGGCTGATTTCTAAGCTAAAAGCACTACCTTTGCACATTGATTAAAATATATTTTAAAATATGCTGAAAATTAAAGTCGTAAACAAAGGTCACCAGCCGCTGCCTCAGTATGCCACTGAGCAGAGTGCCGGCATGGACCTGAGAGCTAACATAGATGAACCAATCACCTTGAAACCATTGGAGCGCAGACTTATTCCAACAGGATTGCACATCGCTCTGCCCGTAGGTTTCGAAGCGCAGGTTCGTCCTCGTAGCGGGTTGGCTCTGAAGAAGGGTATCACAGTTCTGAATACCCCAGGAACCATTGATGCAGATTATCGTGGTGAAATAGGTGTGGTTCTTATCAACCTCTCTAACGAAGACTTCGTGGTTGAGGATGGTGAGCGTATTGCTCAAATGGTAATAGCCCGCCATGAGCAGGGTGAGTTTGTTCCGGTAGATGTGCTCGACGAGACAGAGCGCGGCGAAGGAGGCTATGGACATACTGGTGTGAAATGATGAAGAAATTTGGTCTGTCGTTGTTGTTATTGTTATCTGTAACCACGGGTTACGGCCAAAGAACCTATGATGAGTTCTTTCTTGAGGCAATGGTTCAGCGACAGAAGGGCAACAATGATGCAGCCTTCGATTTATTGCGCCATTGTTTGGAGATAAATCCCGAAGCACCCGAGGCATGGTATTTCTTGGGACAATACTACAATGCACTTAAGGATACCGACAAGAGTCTTGAGTACATTAAGAAAGCTGCATCTCTCGATCCTGACAACGAGACATATATGGAAACGTTGGCTCAGGCTTACATCCGCCAGCAGGATTTCGAAGCAGCCATCCCCGTGGTAGAAAAGATTTATGCTCGTGATAAGGAGCGCGAAGACCTGTTGGAGATGCTTTTTCAGTTGTATCAGCAGGTTGACGATCTTGATAATGCTGTAGAGGTATTGAACAGAATAGAAGCTATTGATGGTAAGAGCGAACGACTCTCGATGGCTAAGAGCGAGATATATACCCGCCAAGGTAACAAGAAAGCTGCCATAGCCGAAATCAAAGATCTTTCAGAGAAGTATCCTAATGATTTCAACTATCTGGCACTCTATGGTGAAACATTGATGATGAATGGTAAACTGAAAAAGGCACTAAAGGTGTACGATAAGATTCTGAAGGAAGAACCTGATAATAATCGTGTACTGATGTCGTTGCGCACATATCATCAGGCGTTGAACCACCGGGAGATTGCCGACTCGCTTACAGAGCGTGTGCTTCTCAATAGGAATTCTACCATGGAAGAGAAAATTCACCTGCTGCGTCAGGAGATTTCGGCCAGCGAGAATGCCGGTGGCGATAGCACAAGGGTTCTGCAGTTGTTTGATAAGATATTGAAACAGCCTCAGGCAGATGAGAATATGGCCATTCTTTGTGCATCGTATATGAATATCAAGAAAATGCCCAAAGATAGCATAAGCAAAGTGCTGGAGAAAGCTCTTGCTATTGCCCCTGATAACTCTTCGGCCAGATTGCAACTGATAGGTTACGCTTGGGAGACTGATGATATGGAGAGAGTTATCGCGTTGTGTCAGGATGCACGTCAGTATAACCCCGACGAGATGGCTTTCTATTATTATCAAGGTGTGGCCTACTATCGTCGTGATAGTCTGGATGCGGCTCTCTCGGCTTTCAAGAATGGCATCGGAGTCATCAAGGAAGATAGCGACCCTGCCATCGTTTCTGATTTCTATGCAGTGATGGGCGACATCCTGCATCAGAAAGGCCTGATAAGAGAATCGTATGAGGCTTATGATTCATGTCTCCAGTGGAAAGATGATAATATGGGCTGTTTGAATAACTATGCCTATTTTCTTAGCGAGACAGGCGAGCAGCTTAGCAAGGCAGAACAGATGAGCTTTAAGACCATCAAAGCCGAACCTAAGAATGCCACCTATCTTGATACATATGCTTGGATACTCTATATGCTGGGCCGATACTCTGAGGCGCAGATATATATTGATCAGGCTTTACAGAATCTGGACGAGAACCAGGACAACTCTGTGATTAAAGAACATGCTGACAAAATAAAACAAAAAATAGATCGACAATGAAACTACAAAGTATCGTAAGAATTGCCGTATTGGCATTGCCGTTAGTGCTTGTGTCGTGTAAGTCGCACAAGAAGGTAGTTGATCCTACACCTACAATCGGCCAGCGTCAAGCTACCGATTTCCTTGGTCAGGTACGTGAAAACCAGCAGACGGCTAAGTTCATTACTTCAAAGGTTAAGTTCTCTGTTGAGGTAGGCCCCCAGAAGTTAACGCTTACTGGCAACCTGAAGATGAGACGTAACGACGTAATCCGTCTTCAGTTGATGGCTTTCGGATTTGTTGAGGCAGGTCGATTGGAATTCACTAAGGATTATGTGCTGATCATGGACCGCATCAATAAGCAGTATCTTAAGGCACCATATCGCCAGATCGATTTCTTGCGTAATAGCGGTCTGAATTTCGCTGCCCTTCAGGCATTATTCTGGAACGAGCTCTTTAAGCCCAATCAGGGTAGCGATGCTGTGGTGTTGGATAAGAACAGTGCCAACTCAAGTTTCTCTACCATCGAGAGTGGTGATGATATGATTATCAGTCTTGAAGACGGAAAGATGGATTATAGCTGGTTGGCCAGTAAGAATACAGCCATCATCCGTATGGCCAATATCCTGTATAAGGACCGTTTCAATGGTAACACCCAGCTTAATTGGGACTACTCTGATTTCGAGGTGTTCAGTCGTAAGATGTATCCCAAGAAGCACCTGATTAAGCTTACCACCCCAGATAAGGAAGTTAAGCTTGGCATGACTTTGAACTATATTGGTTCAGATACAGAGTGGGAGGCCAGAACAGAAGTTTCTAACAAGTATCGTGAGGTAACAGTGGATGAGATACTCCGCCGATTCATGGCTCTATGATGAATAGAGTGTTTCGTTGTAATTATGTCGTGATGGTGCTTGTAGCACTCATCTCGTTTTCTTCGCCTGCTATGGCACAGCAGGCGAAAAAAACGTCTGCACATAAGCGTACCACGACTACTGCCAAAAAGAAAACGGCCACCAAGAAGGCTGCACCGAAGAAGACTGCTACAACCAAACAGCCTGTTACTGTTAACAGCCTTAAGGATGAGCAGCAAAGGGTGCGCAAGCAGATTGCTGAGCAGCAGCGTAAGCTTCAGGCTAACGAGCGTGATGTTAAGAAACGATTACAGAATCTGTTGATTATCAACAATGAGATTGCCGATAAACGTAAGTCTATCGACACCATCCGTAATGATATCAATCGTCTTGATGGCGATATCCATACACTTGAGGCTCACATGAAATATCTGGAGGGTGAGCTTTCAGAGCGCAAGCAGCGATTCATCAAGTCAATGCGTTATATGCATCGTAATCGCAATATGCAGAGCCAGCTGATGTTTATCTTCAGTGCCAAGAATCTGTCGCAGATGTATCGCCGCATGAGATTTGTGCGTGAGTATGCTATTTACCAGCAGAACCAGGCCGAGGCGGTGAAGTCAATGAAGACTCAGGTGGCTGAGGCATTCAATGAACTTACTGATACCAAAAAACAGAAGAACGACCTTCTGGTGAGGGATGAACAGGAGCGCAGGTCGCTTGAGGGTAAGCAGGAAGAGCAGCAGAAGATGGTGTCTTCTCTGCAGAAACAGCAGAAGACTATCCAGGGCATTATAGATCAACAGAAGAAACGTGATGCACAGCTAAATGCACAGATTGATAAGCTGATTGCCCAGGAGATAGCCCGTGCCAAGGCTCGTGCTGAGGCTGAGGCTAAGCGTAAGGCTGCTGAGGCCGAAGCTAAGCGTAAAGCCGAGGAACTGGCCAAGAAGAAGGCTGCTGCCGAAGCTGCTCGCAAGGAGAACGAACGCAGAATAGCCGAAGCCAAAGAAAAGGAGAGAAAGGCAAAGGCAGAGGCTCTGGCTGCAGATAAAAAGAATGCAGAAGAAAAAGCTGCTGCAGAACGTGCTGCCGCTGAGGCTGAACGTGCCCGACTGGCTGCTGAACGCAAAGCTGCTGCTGATGCAAAGGCTCATGAAAAGGAAGTGGCTGAGGCCAAAAAGGCCGAGACCGTATATACTGTATCGTCGGAGGATCGCCAGTTAAGTGGTAACTTCGAGAGTAACCGCGGTCGCCTGCCCATGCCTATAACTGGCGCTTATCGTATTGTGAACCACTTTGGCGTAAACCATGTTACTGATGTAAAAGGTCACGTCACGCTTGATAAGAAAGGTATCGACATCAAGGGACAGCCAGGTGCTGCTGTACGTTGTATATTCGATGGCGAGGTAAGTGCTGTGTTCAGTTATGCTGGCACCACGGTGGTCATCGTGCGTCATGGTAGTTACCTTTCGGTATACTGCGATTTGGCATCAGTTAACGTGAGTCGTGGACAAAAAGTAAGCACCCGACAGACGCTTGGTCGTGTGGGTGCCGAAGGTTTGATGCAGTTCCAGTTGCGCCATGGTAGTGCAAAACTAAATCCGGAGGGATGGTTGGCCAGATAGACACTAAAGTGTCAATCCGTCCAACAATCCTACATAGGTTTCTATAGCCTGTTCTATTTCCGAGATTCTGATGAATTCGTTGGCTGAGTGCGAACGGCTTGATTCGCCAGGTCCCAACTTGAATGATGGGAATGGCATCAAAGCCTGGTCGCTCAGGGTGGGCGAGCCAAATGGCTGCATGCCTCTCTCTATACATCTCTTAATAAGAGGATGCTCTGGAGATATGGCCGAAGAATGCAGACGGAAAGAGCGGGCGCGAAGCTCGCACTTAGTCATCTTCTTGCAGAGGAAGTTGAACAGGTATTCATTCTGATAGAACTCGTTGGTGCGTACATCTATAATAAAATGTAGTGTGTCCGGAATTACGTTGTGCTGGGTGCCACCCTCAATCACGGTAACCGTCATCTTTGTGGCGCCAAGCAGTGGACTAACCTTGCGGAATCTGTAGTCGCGAAGCCAAACCAGGTCGTCAAGTGCTTCATAGATGGCATTAACGCCTTCGTTTCTGGCGGCATGTCCTGATTTGCCGTGGGCATATCCATCAATAACCATCAAGCCTTTTTCAGCTATGGCTGGCTGCATGTTGGTTGGTTCGCCTACTATGGCAACATCAACCTTGGGTAATAGTGGCAGAATACGACTCAATCCGTTATCGCCCGAAACTTCTTCCTCAGCAGAGGCTACCCACAACAGATTATAGTTGCGAGGACGCTGGAGCATGATGCGATATGTCTGTAATAGTGAAACCAATCCGCCACCGCAATCATTAGCGCCAAGTCCATATAGCATATCGCCCTCTTGGGTAGGCGTAAAGGCATCGCGAGTCCACGAACTTACGGGTTTTACTGTGTCGATGTGTGCATTAAGCATCACCGTTGGTCGATTATTGTCCCAGTCTGGACATCCCACCCAGAGGTTATTACCCTCTCGTCCGAATGGTAGATTCCACAACTTCAGGTATTCTGCCAACTTATCAGCAGCCTTTGTCTCATCTCTACTTACAGAAGGGATTGCTATCAGTTCCTTCAGTAATTCAACCGCATCGTTGACGTAGTTTCTGGTCTCCATAATTATTTGGTTTTAGTTTTCGAAATCCATACCGATAATAACATCGACATTACCAGCACTCCGAAGATGATGGCCAACGACCACGGCGTTGGTATCTCAATATGTGGCATATTGATATTCCAGCCGAACAGGTTGCCAAAATCGTTCACGTACTCATTCATGGCCAGTAGCATCTTCACGCCTACAAAACTCAGAATGATTCCCAGTCCGTATTTCAGATAGGTAAAATACTTGGCCACAGCAGCCAATGCAAAGTATAGTGCTCGCAAGCCGAGTATGGCAAAGATATTTGATGTGAGCACAATAAACGGATCGCGGCTCACTGAGAATACAGCTGGGATAGAGTCGACGGCAAAGGCTACATCTGTTGTCTCTATCACCAGTAGGGTGATAAACAATGGTGTTGCAAGGCGCTTACCGTTTTCAATGATAAAGAACTTGTCCTCATGCATCTGGTCGGTAACGGGGAAGAATTTCTTGAATAGCTTTACAAAGATATTCTTCGATGGGTCAACCTGTTCGTCGTCTTGGTGGCTGAACATCTTGATACCTGTGTAAATCAAGAATAATCCGAACAAACCGAGTATCCATTCAAAGCGGGCAATCATTGCGGTTCCTGCAAAGATGAATATACTACGCAGCACCAGTGCGCCGAATATTCCCCAGAACAGAACCTCGTGTTGGTATTTGTTCTTAACGCCAAAGAATGAGAAAAGCATCAGGAACACAAAAAGATTATCCATCGATAGCGATTTCTCTATCAGGTATCCTGCTAAGAACTCCATGGCTTTCTCATGCGAATCGCCTGGGTACCACAGATAAATGCCTCCGCAGAACACCAGTGACACGCCAATCCACACGGCGGTCATCTTGAGAGCCTCGGATACACCTACCTCGTGCTGACCTTTCTTACCGAACGATTTCAGGTCGATAAGTAGCATTACCAGCACCATTATGTAGAACAATATCCACGCCCAAAGGGGTATGTTTACCATTTCCATATATTCCTATTTCTTCGTTTTCAGCTGCAAAGTTACTATTTAGTTTGCAAAAAGCCAAATTAATTTCAGTTTTTTCTTTGAATAAGAAAATAAGTTGTACTTTTGCATCTCGATATGAGTAACAGATTGTTGGATAATGCCCCCTTGCTGCGATTGGCTGTATGTATGATTATTGGCATCACCATTGCCAATTACATCGAGTTGCCCATCCCCATCTTTCCTGTATTTGCTGGAATGGTGGTTATTGCTCTACTGTTGGGATCACATAGGTATTTGCAATCTGTAGCCGTGTTACTTTGCTTCTTGCTGATGGGCATGTTCCTCATACAGCGACAGTTGTCTATGCCGGATGAATCACAGAGCGTCTCGCGTATTGATCGTTCAAAGCAGTTCTTCCTGAGTCAGCGCAGTAAGTTGTTAGAGCGTTTCGCTGATGGTGGCGTGGATGGCGATGCTTATGCCGTGGTGGCAGCCATGTCGCTTGGCGATAAGTCGGCCCTGACTCGCGATCTCAAGGATACGTATTCTGTTAGTGGTGCATCGCATGTGTTGGCCCTCAGTGGCCTTCACCTCGGCATCATCTATATGCTGCTTTCGGTGCTTTTGCCTCGTCGCAGATGGCCTGCGTTGTCACAGCTTCTCATCATACTATTCATCTGGGCATTTGTCTTCTTGGTCGGTATGTCTGTCAGTGTGGTTCGTTCGGCCATCATGCTCACTGTTTATGGACTTTTGTCTATCGGAAATCGCGACAAGATGTCGATAAACGCCCTCGCTTTTACTGCAATTGTGATGCTGATGTGGAATCCGGCCTGGTTGTTTGATGTAGGATTCCAGATGTCATTTCTGGCGGTGTTTGCCATCTTGCTGTTTGTGCCTTTGTTCGATGATGTGTTCTCTGCAGAGTATCTGATGGCGCATCGATGGATAAAGCGCATCTGGGGATTAGTGGTGGTAAGTTGCTCGGCCCAGTTAGGAGTTGCTCCGTTGATAGCTTTCTACTTTGGTCGATTCTCGACCTATTTCCTGCTGACAAACTTCATCGTGATTCCTGCTGCTATGGCCATACTATGGCTATCGTTGGTAGTATTGTTGTTTCCATCCCTCGCGTACATATTATTATATATAGTGCAGTGCCTAAATGCGATTCTATCACGTATCACAGCCATCCCAGGAGCATGCATTGATAACCTCCACCCGAGTGTTCTTCAGGTGATGCTTATCTATGTGCTCATCTTCTGCAGCTATCTGCTTATAGAAAGAATAAAACCAATAATGGGATGGAGAGCATAGAGATGAGTGTGGTTATGAATGTAATCTCGGTAATCATCGTTGTGTCCTTGCCGTACTTCAGACAGAGTATGGTGCCATAAGTGGCCACGGGCATGGCTATTACTACCGTATTGATGTTAACCACGAAACTCGAAAAGCCCAATGCTGTGCACAGATAATAGATGCCGATTGGTAATATAGCCAGTCGGAATACAGTTGTAGCATATACGGTGCTGTTGCCAAGTAGCGAGCGCAGCGATAGGTTCGACATCGATGAACCAACAATCAGCAAGGCTGCTGGTACGGTGATGTTGCCTATCATCGTCAGAGGCTGACTGATAAATGCTGGAATATCTTCTATCCTCAGGGCTACAATCAGCATCGTTAGGTAGGCTGACAGCATTGGGGTAGAGTAGAGAATCTTTTTCTCAATTCGTCTTTCTTCTACTTCGCCTTTCCCCGTAATAAGTATTGCTCCTATGGTAAATACTGCAAAAGTATTTACCACATTCAGTACAGCAGCATAGAATATGGCCTCGTGTCCGAAGATTGATGCAACAACGGGATAGCCCATAAAACCTACGTTGCCAAACATGAGCGCGAAACCTATTGCGCCTTCATCGGCTTTGTTCTTAGTAAGATAACGTGGCAACAGGAATGCCACGCCCGTTAGTGCGGCGTATGTAATCACACTTATCAGCAATAGTGGCAGAATATACTCTCTATCGGGCAATTCACCCGTCATTGCTGATGACAGAATCAGCGCTGGACATGTGATATTTATCACTAATCTCGACAGCTTTCTGTCGAAATCACCCCCTAAATATCCTATTTTGCCTGCAATATAACCTAATATTACGATGGCAAACAATGTCATCATGACTGTTAACATGGGTGCAAAGGTACTACTTTTTTTCTATATTAATCGTTTTCTGCGGCAGAAAACACTGTTTTCTCTGTTGGAATATTCCGTTTTCTGGCGTAGGAAATAGTGTTTTCTCTAGGAGAAAACATCGTTTTCCTGCCCTAGAAAACGCTTGCTGCCACCTGCCACCCATCTGCCACCACCAAAAAAGCCCCTGTTTATGGGGCTTTGAGGGGTGTTGGTGGCAGAGTGGCAGCAATTTTCGCTAAAATTATTTGTATTACGAAAATTACATGTAGCCTAACCAACGGAGAATATCATTGAGGTTTGCAAATACCATGAGTAGTATCAGCAATCCGAAACCAACATACTCTGCGCGTATCATGAATGTCTCTGATGGTTTGCGGCGGGTAATCATCTCGTAGAACAAGAACAGTACATGTCCACCATCAAGAGCAGGGATGGGCAGAATGTTCATGAACGCAAGGATGATGCTGAGGAAGGCGGTCATCTTCCAGAAAAGATACCAATCCCATACTGGTGGGAATAGACTTCCGATGGCTCCAAAACCGCCGATTGACTTAGCACCGTCGGCAGTAAACACATACTTCATATCGCCCACATAACCTTTCAGTACATTCCAACCGTAGGCGATACCTGCGGGGAAACTCTCAAAGAATCCGTATTCCTTGGTTATTGGCTGATAAATACCAGCAATGGTCTGAACAAAGAATCCGAGTTTCAGCTCTGGAGTCAGAGTGATGGTGGCTGTGTCTTTAGCTTCACCACGGGCATAGACGATGGTGGCTGTGCGAATTTTCAGACTATCTGCCTGACTCTTAGCCTCGGTCATCATATCCTCGAGCACGCCGAGTTGGTCGGTAAACTCGTTATAGCTGTCAACGGGCTTGCCGTTGATGCCTACAATCTTATCGCCCTTCTGCAGTCCGATTTTTGCGGCTGGTGAGTCTGCCATTACACTGTCAACTACTGCGGGGATCAGTGGACGAACGAATGATGGTTCTGCCTTCAGCATACCCAGCAGATTGATGTCGCCTGGCAGCTTGATGCTCATTGGCTTACCATCACGGATAATGTCGGCGCGGGTAGCCTCGCTCAGGTCGCGATACATATCGGCACTGAAGTCCTTGAACTCGCCCTTTTCGGTTCCTACCAAGATATCACCATCCTTGAATCCGTACTGCTTAGCCTCGGTGTTGAACTTCATACCCAAGGTCATGTTCTTGGTGGGGATATAGGTATCGCCCCAGTAGAACAGAATCATGGAGTAGATAAACAAGGCCAACAGGAAGTTGACGAGCACACCGCCAATCATTACCAGCAGGCGCTGCCATGCGGGCTTGCTGCGGAACTCCCAAGGCTGCTCGGGCTGTTTCATCTGCTCGGTATCGAAACTCTCGTCGATCATTCCGGCTATCTTACAGTAGCCGCCGAGTGGCAACCAACCTATACCGTATTGTGTATCACTATTCTTGGGCTTGAATTTAAACAGACTACCGTCCCACTTCCAGATGCTGGGGTCGAAGAATAGGTAGAACTTTTCTACGCGGATGCCAAAGAGCTTGGCAAAAAAGAAGTGGCCACCCTCATGGAGCAGCACCAGCAGGCCAATGGCCAGCATGAATTGTAAAAGTCTAATTAAAAAGATATCCATAATTCAAAATAGTATTCCCCGCCCCCATTGGGGGAGGGGATAGGGGTGGGGGTTATTTCATTAATTCTGTTGCTATGCGACGAGCCTCGGCATCGGTGGCGATGTAGGTCTCGTAGCTTGGATTCTTGTCGAAGGTGGCGCGCTGCATGGTCTCGGCGATGATGTCGCCCATCTGCAGGAATCCGCACTTGTCCTCGAGGAATCCGCGGTTCACAATCTCGTTGGCTGCATTCACGATACATGGCATGTTGCCGCCCTTGTCAAGTGCCTCATAAGCCATGGCCAGGCAGCGGAACTTCTCCAAGTCGGGCTCGAAGAACTCCAGATGCTGAGCCTTGAACAGGTCGAGGCGCTCTCCACTCAGATGCAGACGCTGTGGGAACGAGAATGCATACTGTATTGGCAGTCTCATGTCGGGCACACCAAGCTGGGCCTTTACACTACCATCCTGGAACTGAACGGCACTATGCACGATACTCTGTGGGTGAACCAACACCTGAATCTGCTTGGCATCGACACCGAACAGCCACTTGGCCTCAATCACCTCGAAGCCCTTGTTCATCATCGAGGCAGAGTCGATGGTGATCTTGGCGCCCATATCCCATGTTGGGTGGCGCAAGGCATCGGCCTTGGTCACGTGGGCTATCTCTTCCATCGACTTCAGGCGGAATGGACCGCCACTGGCTGTGAGCAGAATCTTTTCGATGGGATTCTGATCCTCGCCTACCAGACTCTGGAAGATGGCTGAGTGCTCGCTGTCAACAGGCAGAATCGGTGTGTGATACTGCTGAGCCAACTGCAGAATCAGCTCGCCGGCAACTACCAGTGTCTCTTTGTTGGCCAGACAAATGGTCTTACCAGCCTTGATGGCGTGGATGGTTGGGTTCAAGCCTGCGAATCCAACCATGGCTGTCAGTACCATGTTGATTGGGCCGGCTTCTACTATCTCGTTCAGTGCCTCGGCTCCGGCATACACCTTTACATCGGGCATATCGCTCATCAACGACTTCAACTCGTCGTAGCGAGCCTCGTTGGCTATCACGATGGCGGCAGGCTTAAACTTGTGAGCCTGCTCGGCCAGCAGTTCTACCTTATTATTAGCTGTCAGGCAGTAGACCTCGTAAAGGTCTGAATGCTCCTCGATCACCTCGAGTGCCTGAGTTCCTATCGACCCCGTAGAGCCGAGAATGGCTATTTGTTTTTTCATAACTCTAAAATGCCTTCCGGCAGATTAATGAATATTTGTTGTTTCTTTGTATCTACATTGGTAATCAACTCCTCGGATGCGGGAATCAGTTTGCCATCTTCCAACTCAAAGAGGATGTTAATCGTCGCATCATCAACCGAGGCGATGCGACCAGCACTTTTACCCGTGTTGGCATCGATGAGCTCAAAGCCTACGATGGCAGCCCATGACAACTGTTCCTCATCGCCTTCGGCCATCTCTCGAGGAAAGTACACCTCGCAGCCAGTCAGCTCTCGGGCTCGCTCTTGGGTGTCGATGCCTTCAAACTTCATCAAGGCGTTGTCGTCGGTCTTGAAGCGATACTCCTCTATAAAGAAAGGTACAAGTATGCCATCGATGTCGAGCACCAGATAGTCGGCATCGGTACGGTCGAACACGTCGTCGTCGAAGAGGAAACTGATTTCCCCTTTCACGCCGTGTGCCTTGCCCAGCTTACCTATCTTATATACTTCTTCTTTTTTTATCATATCTCTAGCTTCTCACCTCTCACCTCTAGCTTCTGGTAATTTTCGCACCGAGTGCATTCAGTCGGCCTTCGATGTTCTCGTAGCCGCGGTCTATCTGCTCGATGTTGTCGATGCGGCTGGTTCCATTGGCACTCATGGCTGCTATCAGCAGGGCGATACCGGCACGGATGTCGGGACTCGACATGCGTCCGCCTCTCAGTGTTATCTTGCGGTCGTGGCCTACTACTACAGCACGGTGTGGGTCGCAGAGTATGATCTGTGCACCCATGTCAATCAGTTTGTCGACAAAGAACAGTCGGCTTTCGAACATCTTCTGGTGGAACAATACCGAACCGCGGGCCTGAGTGGCCACTACTATCAGCACACTCAGCAGGTCGGGCGTCAATCCCGGCCAAGGTGCGTCGGCCAGCGTCATGATGGTGCCGTCGATAAACGATTGTATCTCATAGTGCTTCTGTCGTGGAATCCACAGGTCGTCGCCTTCTACTTTTATCTTGATGCCCAGTCGGCGGAAGGCGTCGGGGATGATGCCGAGGTTCTCAACACTTACGTTCTTGATGCGGATGCCATCGCCACACATGGCGGCCATACCGATAAACGATCCTACCTCGATCATGTCGGGCAGAATCTGATGGTCGGTGCCGTGCAGACGCTCTACACCTTCGATGGTAAGCAGGTTTGATGCGATACCGCTGATGCGGGCGCCCATATTGTTCAGCATCTTGCAGAGCTGTTGCAAATAGGGTTCGCAGGCGGCATTATAGATTGTTGTGGTGCCTTTGGCAAATACGGCTGCCATGATGATGTTGGCGGTTCCGGTAACCGAAGCCTCGTCGAGCAGCATGTAAGCTCCCTTCAGTTTCTTGGCCGAGATTTCATATACATCGCGTCCTTCTATGCGGTTGAATATGGCACCCAGTTTCTGGAAACCCAGGAAGTGGGTATCCAGTCTTCTGCGACCTATCTTGTCGCCACCGGGCTTGGTGATGATGGCCTTGCCCATGCGAGCCAGCAATGGACCAATCATCATCACACTACCACGTAGGGTAGCGCACTTCTGTACAAACTCGTCGCTCTCCAGATAGTCGAGTCTCAACTCGTCGGCCTGGAACGAATAAGTATTCTCCTCCTTCTTTGCAACTTTCACACCTATATCACGCAGCAGCTGGATGAGGTTGTTTACATCGCGAATGTTTGGTATGTTGCGGATGATAACCTCTTCCTCTGTAAGCAACGTGGCACAGATAACCTGCAGAGCCTCGTTCTTGGCGCCTTGAGGTGTGATGGTTCCTTGCAGCAGATGGCCGCCTTCGATGATAAATGATGCCATACTTGGTTACTTCTTTTTCTTACTCTTCTTTTCTTCAGGTGCCGAAACCTTCTCGAACTTGAATGTGTTCAGGTCTATCTGAATCACACCGTCGGTAAAGCGTGCCAGATCGTCGGCTATGCGCTCGTCGTCCATATAGCCGTGTCCGTACTGAACCAGGTCGCGCTTCATCTGGTTAGCGGTATATCTCACCAGTGTGTCGCGCTCCTCTCCTTCGGGCATGGTCTTCAGCTTCTCAAACAGCTCCTCAATCAGTCTGCCATAGTGGCGCAGTCTTACGCCATCCTTTGGCAACTTCATGGGCTGGGGCTTAGTCAGAATGCTGTCGGCCTCGCTGATGTCGAAAGGCCAGTCTATCTCAAGTTCTCTGTGACTCATCAGATACAGATGATTCCAGAGTGTCTGTTCAAAATCATCGTTCTCCTTCAGCTGAGGGTTCTTGGTCTCCATCAGTTTGATGATAGTCTGAGCGCAGTTCAGCCTCTCTTCCTTGGTAGGCAGCTCGCAGGCTATCTCAATCATCTTCTGGATCTCGCGTCCGTACTCCGACATCACGAGCTTCTCTCGCTGAGTGTTGTAATCTAATCCTTTTATATCCATATAACTTTCCATTTTCGCTATTCACTTACAGAAGCTTCTTTGGAAGCTTCGCTACAAAGTCCTTCAGATAGTATGGCACAAAGTATGCCACATCCTCAGTCTGATTGTTTAGCAGTCGTTTTTCTGCCAATGGCTGCATCCACTTTGCCAACGGATCGATGTTCTCAATCAGGTGAGCGTTGGGATGATTGATGGTCTCCATACATTTCTTGGCACCGTTACCGAAGAAGTATACGGGGTGCTTGTCGAGATACTCTTTGTATGTCTCTTCGGTCACGATGTCGGCCCCAATCTCACGAACAGGCTTCAGCGCGCGATTGTAGATGCCGGCATAAACCTCCATTCTGCGTGCATCAAGCATCGGACAGAGTAGGGCATCCTCCTCAGGAATCTCTCGTAACAGTACTGGTACACAAAGCAGTTCCAAGGTTGGTACGGCTATCAGCTTCAGGTTTCTGCCGTAGCAGATGCCCTTGGCCATCGAAACGCCAATGCGCAATCCTGTATATGAGCCTGGACCGCAGCTTACTGCTACGGCATCGAATGGGATGGCATGATTATCGGTAAACGAAAGAGCCTCGTCAACCATCGTGCCCAGACTCTCCGCGTGGTTAGGTCCGCTATGATCCTCCTGCTGGAAGATAACATGCGAATCCTCCGAAACAGCAACGGAGCAAACGTCCGTACTGGTTTCAATATGTAATATCGTCGACATACTTTTACTTAAACCTATATTAATAAAGTGCAAAGGTACGCATTTTTTTGCAAACGGCAATAGTTTTATCAGTAATTAACTTGTTTTTGTCAATCCTTCCGTAAGAGGATTGTTGTCCTTCTGCCGGAGGATTGGCGTCCTGTCGCCGGAGGACTGTGGCGCTCTTCCTATATAATATATAATAAGGTGTATGCGTTTTCGTGATTGACTGATATCAAGAGGTGCATAAAAAACACCCTAAAATCAAAAATTTCTTTGGAAAAGTTTTGGTAGTTCAAAAAAAAGCCGTACCTTTGCACCCGCAAATCAGGAAAACCTCCTGACAAGCAATAAAAAGAAAGAGTTCTTTGAAAGATTTACATAGACAGAAGTAGTACAAGAAGC
>NZ_CAMJFM010000005.1 GCF_946404925.1 uncultured Prevotella sp.
GGATGTGCTTGTGCTTACTGATGAGCAGAAGGTAGAGTTGAAGGCTTTGGCGGACAAGCTGATAGGATAATCATAAAAAAACGTGATGTGACATGAACATTGGAGATAAGGCGCCTGAGATTCTGGGCAAGGACGAGCTGGGACGGGACATCCGTCTGAGTGATTATAAGGGCAGGAAGCTGGTGCTGTACTTCTATCCGAAGGACAATACGAGCGGCTGCACGGCTGAGGCTTGCAGCTTGCGCGATCATTACGACGAACTGCAAGGCAAAGGCTATGAGGTGGTAGGTGTGAGTAAGGATTCTGCTGCCTCGCATGTAAAGTTCAAGGAGAAACACGAGTTGCCCTTCCCGCTGATTGCTGATGTGAATCACGAACTATTGGAGGCCATGGGTGCTTGGGGCGAGAAGAATATGTATGGCAAGAAGACGATGGGTACCATTCGCACAACCTTTATTATCAATGAAGAGGGCATCATTGAACAGATTTTTGCCGGCAAGCAGGTGAAGACTAAGGAACATGCGGAGCAGATACTTGGAAAATAAGTAAGATGGATGATGTCTGAGAGATGATGAATTAGTAGGTCATCCACGCTTTACGTTCGGATTCGGGCATCTTTTCGATGGCGTAGCGGAGGGCGGTGCGGGGCATTTCGTGGGCATGTTGGCGGAGGAAATCGCGTAGGAGATCCATTGATACCCTCTTACCCATTTCACGAAGCATCCAACCTACGGCCTTATTCATGAGATCGTGCGGGTGGTGGAGATGGATCTCGGCATAGCGTAGGCACCATGAAGGATCGCCCATCTGCGAGGTCTTCCATGAGCAGACAATACTCATCCGCTGCTTCCACAGGCAAGGGCTGGCGGCAAGGTCATCAAGTATCTTCAGCTTATAGTCTCTGTCGCCTAGGTTTGATGGTAGGAGCAGCCAGTGACCGAGTATCTTATGTACAGAGAGGTCAACAAGGTCCCAATTGTTGGCTTGCTCGGCATATTGCAGGTACATCTGAACGATTTCATCACGCTTGGTGATGGCGTCAGCTTGATTCTCAAGTTTCTTTGTGGCCAGCTTTTCAAACTTTGTAACAAGAATCAAAAATCCGCATAACCTCACCTCATGCCATTGCGACATCAGGAGTTCGGGTACTTGACCGAAGATGAACTTCGGTCGAGCCTGCTCACGCTCGGGAGAGCTGATGCAAGCATCGCTCTCCTCTCGCTTAATCACAGCCTTCACTATTTCGCGGGTCTGGGGTACTTTCAGTCCCAAAAACTCGTCGCCGTAACCATATTGCCCTGGTGCCGTCTTGAAAAAACGCATCAAGTTCTCCCGCTGCCTGTCATCGCGCAGCGACTCCATATAAGTGATGATATCCTTTGCAGTATTCATTTTTAATATTTTTTTGTCTGCAAAAGTACTGATTTCGTTCGAAAAACAAAGAAAAATGGCATTTTATTTTGTGTTTTGATCAATTTATACTAATTTTGCATGTAAATTTATAAAGGATTAACAACAATGAATAAATTGAACCATAAACTGATAATTCTCTGCGGGATTATGTTGGGGGTGCTGGCAGCATGCGAGAAACCAGAGATACCTGAAAGTGGAGAAGGTAAGAATCTGATGGTGAGTGTATATAATATAGAGCAGGAAGATTTTCCTGCTCTTACTCGTGCTACGATATCACAATACTTCGGCAGACTGAACTTTGCTGTATACGACTCGGTGGGTACACGCGTGAAACAAGTGAACCAACAGCGAGACGATAAGGACTTTGGCACAGCTGGCTTCAACCTACCACAGGGGAAGTATAAGGTTGTTGTGGTGGCGCATAGCAGCAATGGTAACCCTACCATGACTGATATGGCCAAAATCAAATTCGAAAACTCTGACGGATTTACCGACACCTTTATGAGCTACGACAGCGTGGAGATAGCTGACGCATCGGTGAACTTGTCTGTGAACATCAGACGTATATCGACCTTATGCAGATTTGTGTTAACCGACACCATCCCCAGCGAGGTGACAAAAATGCGATTCCTGTATACCGGTGGTTCTGGGGCCTTTAATGCTGCGACAGGTTTGGGCAGCGTGAACAGCAAACAAACAGAGTTTTTTGATGTGGAGGCAGGAAAGGACTCAACGAGCTACGACCTCTACACCTTTCTGCACGACAAGGAGGAAACCATCCATGTACAGGCTACAGCCTACAACAAAAAGGATGATGTGCTGAATGATCGTACGTTTGACATCCCCCTGAAACGCTGCAAAATAACCAAAGTGACGGGGCAGTACTTTAACACCGCAAGCTCGAGCATCACCATACTGATTGACTTCAATCCCGAATGGGATGGGGTAGATGAAATAAACTTTTGAGCCGAGGCTCAATAGCTTATTTCAATAACCGGGCGGAAGATGTAATCCTGAGAATAACCAGCATCGGTATTAAGCGTGATGCGACGATTGCTGAGTTTTTTCATGTCAGGAATCTCAAGCGTCATGGTGGCCAGTTTGTTATTACTTGTGCAGTAGTAAGTGCCGGGGATAACAAGATCGCTGACTTCTTTGTATTTGCCATTGCTTACCTCGACATTACCCTTCTCTAAGATAAACTGGCACTCCTCTTGTGTGGGCAGGCGCCAGCCACTGGTGGCCCAATGGGGTTTGTTGATGCTGCCGGCCTTGGCATTCATTATCGAATCGCTCAGAATCCCGGTATCCTTTGTTCTGCGCAACAGCACAGCAGTGCGGGTGGCTTTATCAACAGACACCACAAAGTATCTGTCGTAAGTGCTACCTGCCTTGAGGTGAATCAGGGAGTCGGATCGTGTCTTGTCGTTCTTGGTGAACTGGTAGGCGATGGTATCAGTGCCCTCCCATTCTGGATCGGTGAAATTCGGGCCGGTGACGTAGGTCTTGAGGCCCTCCTGGTAAACCAGATTGAGATGCACAAAGCGGTTTTTTATCAAAGGGCTGCTTCTCTGATAGGTATATTCTTCGGTACTGTTGGCCATCTTGAGGCGGAATACGAACGATGGATTACCCTTAGTTGGCAACGAGAAGATGGAATCGCCCTGAAGTGTCCATTTGCCCTCTTCGGCATCCCTGGCCAGCATGATTCGGATGCTATCAGTATCGTTGGTGTATTTGCCGTTCAGGCGAATGTTCTTATACACCGGGCCAATTATCACCTCGGCTCGGATGACGTCAGAGGGTATCTTCTCAGCCGTGATGCTATTGATGCAGATGACTTCGCGGGTGGTTGACATGTTGAGTTGGGTAGTTTCGCCTTCGGCTAGGGTGATAGTGGCGGTTCCAAGTATCAGATCGGACTGTGTTTGGCCACTGTTTAGTTTAATAATGGTAGTATCGTTGACTTTGTCTTTATCGGGCAGGTTGTAGGCATTGAGGTTGTTGCTGCCAACGGATATGATATCGACTGTGCCAGGTTGGGCCGGTATGGTGGAATGGTTTTTAACCTCTTCGGGGGTAATGATGCCGGAGCATAAACCCTTTTGATCGAATATGTAAATGATGCCTTCTTTAGGTGGGGTGTCCTCGCCTTCAGTACGGGTTATCACACGTAGTTTACTTGTCTCTTGAAAGCCTTGGTTAGCCATATCCTCCTGGTTACAGCTACCAAGGCTGACTATCCCGACACACGCAGCTACGGCTGCTGAAAAAGATCTAAATATATGCATAATCTTAAATATAGGTATTGTTTATGTTTTTTTATAGTGCAAAGGTAAGGCAATAATACGAAATGACCAAACTTTTAGAGAAAAAAGTGGCAGAAAAAAAGTCAGCCGGTTGGGGCTGACTTGAATTAGTTGCGGAAGATGAGACCTTCGCCGTACTCATCGATGATGATGGGTTTGGTGCGATCGACTTCATCGGCCAAGAGTTTCTTAGACAGATCGTTGAGCACGAACTGCTGGATGGCTCGCTTAACGGGACGAGCACCAAAGTCTGGATCGTAGCCTTGCTCGGCCAGATAATCGATGGCCTGAGGGGTGCACTCCAACTGGATGCCCTGTGGGGCCAGCATATCGGTGACCTTCTTGATCTGCAACTTGACCACATCGGCAATCTGCTCCTTGGTGAGTGGCGTAAAGGTGATAATCTCATCGATACGGTTCAAGAACTCAGGACGCATGGTGGCGCGGAGCTGCTCGCGAGTAGCATTAGAGGTCATGATGATGATGGTGTTCTTGAAGTTGGCTGTGCGCCCCTTGTTGTCAGTGAGTCGACCATCGTCGAGCACCTGCAACAGGATGTTGAACACATCAGGATGGGCCTTCTCGATCTCATCGAACAGTACCACAGAGTAAGGCTTGCGACGAACAGCCTCAGTGAGCTGGCCGCCTTCGTCGTAACCAACGTATCCCGGAGGCGCACCAATCAGTCGGCTCACGCTGTACTTCTCCTGATACTCGCTCATGTCGATACGTGTCATCATGGTCTCGTCGTTAAACAGATAGTCAGCCAAAGTCTTGGCGAGCTCTGTTTTACCCACACCAGTGGTACCCAGGAAGATAAAGCTTGCGATGGGTCGCTTAGGATCCTGAAGACCTGCACGACTACGGCGTACTGCATCACTGACAGCTGTGATAGCCTCCTCCTGACCTATCACTCGCTTGTGAAGTTCCTCTTCTAGATGGAGCAGTTTTTCGCGCTCGCTTTGCATCATGCGGGTAACAGGGATACCTGTCCAGCGTGATACTACCTCAGCGATATCATCAGCAGTTACCTCCTCGCGAACCAGTTGGTTTGAGGTTTGAGATTTGAGATTTGAGGTTTGTTGAGCGATGTCATCCTCCAGAGACTTTATCTTAGAGTAGCGGATCTCGGCTACCTTACCATAGTCACCCTCACGTTCTGCACGTTCTGCTTCCAGCTTCAGGTTCTCTATCTCCTGCTTATCCTGCTGGATCTTGTTGATAAGCTGGCGCTCGCCCTCCCACTTAGCACGGAACTGTGTCTCCTGTTCTTTCAGCTCGGCAATCTCACGGTCGAGTTTCTCGACCTTAGAGGTGAGAGGTGAGAGGTGAGAGGTGAGAGAATTGTCTGCTGCTGAGTTATCTCTAGCTTCTAGCTTCTCACCTCTAGCTTCTCTCGAAATAGCCTCGCGTTCGATCTCGAGCTGGGCCAGTCGGCGGGTTATCTCATCAAGCTCTTCTGGCACAGAGTCGCGCTCCATACGCAGTTTGGCTGCTGCCTCGTCCATCAGGTCGATGGCCTTGTCAGGCAGAAATCGCTCTGAGATATAGCGCTCGGACAGTTGTACAGCTGCGATACAGGCATCGTCCTGGATACGTACCTTATGGTGATTCTCATAACGCTCTTTCAAACCACGAAGGATAGAGATGGCGCTGAGTTCATCTGGCTCATCGACCATTACCGTCTGGAATCGGCGCTCCAAGGCCTTATCCTTTTCAAAATACTTCTGATACTCATTGAGTGTAGTAGCTCCAATGGCGCGCAACTCGCCTCGAGCCAAAGCAGGCTTCAGGATGTTGGCTGCATCCATGGCCCCCTCGCCACCACCAGCACCAACAAGCGTGTGGATCTCGTCGATGAACAGGATGATGCGGCCCTCGCTCTTGGTCACCTCGTTGATGACACTCTTGAGTCGCTCCTCGAACTCGCCCTTGTACTTAGCGCCAGCCACCAGCGCACCCATATCGAGCGAGAAGAGCTGCTTGTCCTTCAGGTTCTCGGGTACATCGCCACGAACAATACGTCCTGCCAGTCCCTCAACGATAGCGGTCTTACCTGTACCAGGTTCACCTATCAGAATAGGGTTGTTCTTGGTGCGGCGTGACAGAATCTGGAGTACACGGCGAATCTCATCATCACGACCGATGACAGGGTCGAGCTTGCCTTGGCGCGCCAAATCAACCAGATTCTTAGCATACTTCTCCAGGCTCTGATAGTTTTCATCGGCTGATTGTGATTGAACCTTCTGACCTTGACGAAGCTCCTGGATGGCCTTGAGCATTGCATCCTTGGTGCAGCCCGCATCCTTCATAATGCGCGATGCAGTTGAGTTAACATTGAGCAGGGCCAACAGAATAGGTTCAACCGATACAAACTCGTCGCCCAACTTCTGTGCTGTCTCTTGCGCGCGCACGAGTACATTATTACTATCACCAGAGAGATAAGGCTGTCCTGCGCCTTGAACTTTGGGCAGATGCTGTATCTCCTGATCGACGAGCATCTCAATCTGCTGGGCGTTGACTCCCAACTTCTGGAAGATGAAGGTGGTTACGTCCTTGGCCTTAGAGATGACGCCTTTCAGTATGTGTGCAGGTTCTATGACCTGCTGGCCGTTCATCTGAGCGGTATTAACTGCTTCCTGAACAGCCTCCTGTGCTTTGATTGTAAACTTTTCGAAATTCATATTTTTATCCTCCTTAATAATTTTTTTGTACTGCCTACGGATTTTACGGATTTTAATCCTGTTTCCCGATAACGGTATATTTTCTCCTACGTTTCTAAGAATTAATTCGTATAATCCGTATAATCCGTAGGTATAAATAATCCTTCAAGTACTGTGCCTTGGGAAGAAATCGTGACAAAATGTCGGTGGGTTCTGCCGTTTTGGCATGAAATGATAGAAAAATCCATATAAATGGGGATTGTGTATCTCGCAATAATTGTGTACCTTTGCACCCGAATTAATGAAACATAAGTTTAATAGATTAATGAATAAGAAGATTGTTTTCGTGCTTTTGGCACTGGGTGGGCAGCTCTCGGCTGGCGCCACCCCTCTCAAGAGCCTCGATACCGAGGCCCTTTCAGACTCTAGTAAAGTAGTAGACCTTGACGAAGTGGTAGTTGTTTCTCAGCCTAAGGAGCAGGTGCGCCTGCGCCTGCAGCCTGTGAGCAGTAACGTGTTTGGTAGCGAACAGCTGCAGCAGCTCAACGTGCGCGATCTGAGCCAGCTCTCGCAGTATGTACCATCGTTTGTGATGCCCAGTTATGGCTCGCGCCTCACATCATCTATGTATGTGCGCGGTATAGGTTCGCGTATCAACAACCCTGCCGTAGGAGTTTATTACGATAACATACCATTGATGTCGAAGTCGGCATTCAATAACCACTTCTATATGCTGGATCGTGTGGATGTGCTGCGTGGTCCTCAGGGAACGCTTTATGGACAGAACACTGAGGGTGGACTGGTTCGTATCTACTCAAAGAATCCAATGAACTATCAGGGCACTGATATCCGATTGGGTATTGGTACCGGTCTATATAGTAATGTGGAGGTGGCTCACTACCATCGCCCCAGCGAGAAGTTTGCGTTTAGCGTAGCTGGTTTCTACAGCGGACTGAAGGGCTTTATCAACAACCAGAACTTCGATAAGAAGAACGATCTGACCAATGAGGCTGGTGGTAAACTGCGTCTGATGTATGCCCCCACTAAGAAACTGACCTTTGATTGGTCTGCTGACTACCAGTATGTGAATCAGAATGGTTTCGGCTATGGCGAGATGATTAAGGAGACAGGGAGACAAGGAGACATGGAGTTCAAGACAAAACCTGAAGATCCTGCTACCACCATTATGAACGGTTACAAGCGCAATATGCTGAATACGGGTTTGAACATCAGCTATAACACCGATCAGTTCTTGTTTACCTCAACTACCAGCTATCAGTTCCTTGAGGATCTGATGCAGATGGACCAGGACTATATGGTTGGCGACTACCTGCGCCTGGAGCAGCGTCAGAAGATGAACGCTCTGACTCAGGAGTTTGTGCTGCGTAACCATGGTACATCACGTTGGCAGCATGCAACAGGTCTGTTTGGCTCTTACCAGTGGATGCGCACCGATGCTCCTGTACTCTTTGGTGAGGGCATCACAGCACCTATCGGCAACGCCATTGCAACTGCAATGAAGAACTCTATGATTAAGGGTATGCTTGGCCGCTTTATGGCTCAGGGCATGACTGCTGAGCAGGCTCAGGCTGCTGCAGCTGCTGCTGTAGAGAAGATGGGTGTGACTATGACTGCCGAGATGGCTGTGCCTGGATTGTACCGCACACCACAGATGAGCTTAGGCCTCTATCACGAGTCGAACATCCTGCTGACCGATCATCTGAAGGCTACTATCGGCTTGCGTCTGGCTCACGACTGGGCTAAGATTGACTACGATGCACTGGCCTATATGAACATGACTGGTGGAACTGCTTCGGCTACTGCTACATATCATCTTACATCGCATGTGGCTGACAACCGCTCGAAGAGCTTCACCCAGCTGCTGCCTAAGTTCGCACTTACATATACCTTTGATGAGAACATCGGTAACATCTACGCTTTGGTATCAAAGGGTTATCGCGCTGGTGGTTACAACTTCCAGATGTTCAGCGACATTCTGCAGACCGACCTGAATGCACATCAGCAGGATGCTATGCGTGGCGACTATGATGTGGAGCACACTGCAGCCGACTATGACGCCATTGAGGAGACAACACAGTACAAGCCCGAGGAGAGCTGGAACTATGAGCTTGGTACACACCTGAACCTGTTTGGCGGTAGCACTCACCTAGACCTCTCGTTCTACTACATGCAGATTCGTAACCAGCAGTTGTCTGTCATGATGCCTGGTAGCAACTACGGTCGAATCATGGTGAATGCAGGTAAGAGTCACTCTTGCGGTGTTGAGGCTACTCTGCGCGGACGTGCTTTCGACAATGCGTTTGACTGGGGCGTGACATATGCATTCACCAATGCCAAGTTTGATGAGTACCAGCATACGGTAGGTGGTTCACCAACTCCCAATGCAGATACCTTCGCAGGTGATTACGATGGGAACTACGTGCCATTTGTGCCTCAGCATACCTTCAGTGCAATGGCCGACTATCACTTCGGTAATTTCACTATCGGAGCCAATGTGGCTGGACAGGGTAAGACCTGGTGGGACGAGGCTAACACATTCTCACAGAAACTCTATGCCACACTGGGCGCACATGCCGACTACGACTTCGGTCCTGTGATCGTTAGTTTGTGGGGTAGAAACATTACCGACACGAAATACAATACGTTTGCTATCGCAAGTAGTGCTGTAGCTGGTACACACTACTTCGCTCAGAAAGCAAATCCAATACAAGTAGGTTTGGATGTGAACATCCATCTGTAATCACCTCACCCCCTTACCCCCTCCCCTCAAGGGAAGGGGGAAAAGAGAAAGGAATCCCCCAGAACCGAATGGTTCTGGGGGATTCATGTATTAGGGATACATCCACAATAGAGGTAAGGGGGCCATGTATTAGAAACAATAATCCCCCGCTGTTAAGCGAGGGATTATTGTTTCTAAAATTACTTACGGAGACCGAGTGCCTTGATGATTGCACGATAACGATTGATGTCGTTATTGTACAGGTACTTCAGCAACTTACGACGCTTACCTACGAGCATAGTCAGCGAACGAGCTGTGTTGTGGTCCTTGTGATTCTTCTTCAGGTGCTCTGTGAGGTGAGAGATACGGTAGCTGAAGAGTGCAATCTGAGCCTCTGCAGAACCAGTATCAGTAGCGCTCTTACCATACTGACCGAAGATCTCCTCTTTCTTTGCCTTGTCTAAATACATAATTATAATGTGATTAAAAAATTGTTGCAATAACATTTTTCAAACGCGATTCCCGCCTAATCACAAGTGGGTTTACGTCGTCAAATGCTCCGGATTTTCCGAAATGCGGCTGCAAAGGTAATACAATTTCCCAATTCCACCAAATAATTTTGGCACGAATTACGCGAATTACGCGAAAAAATGATGTATTTTAGATAAAAAATCGTGAAATTCGTGTAATCCGTGCCTAATTTTTTGTACCTTTGCACCCGCAAAACAATTTATTCAATATGCAGGATATCAGAAACATAGCAATTATTGCACATGTTGACCACGGAAAAACAACCCTCGTGGACAAGATGATGCTAGCTGGTCACCTGTTCCGTGACGGACAGAATCTCAGCAATCAGGTATTGGATGCCAACGACTTGGAGCGCGAGCGTGGTATCACCATCCTTTCGAAAAACGTCAGTATCAATTGGAAAGGCGTTAAAATCAATATTATCGACACTCCGGGACACTCTGATTTCGGTGGCGAGGTAGAGCGTGTGCTCAATATGGCCGACGGCTGCTTGCTGTTGGTGGATGCCTTTGAAGGCCCTATGCCTCAGACTCGTTTTGTGCTGCAGAAAGCACTTGAAATAGGTTTGAAGCCCATCGTAGTAGTGAACAAGGTGGATAAGCCTAACTGTCGCCCTGAGGAGGTTTACGAGATGGTGTTCGACCTGATGTTCTCGCTCAATGCTACCGAGGATCAGCTGGACTTCCCCGTGGTATATGGCTCGGCCAAGAATGGCTGGATGGGTGAGGACTATAAGAAACCAACAGATGATATCACTTATCTGCTCGATAAGATTATTGAGGTAATCCCTGCTCCTAAGCAGATGGAGGGAACTCCTCAGATGCTTATCACATCGCTCGACTACTCAAGCTATCAGGGCCGTATCGCTGTGGGACGTGTACATCGCGGAACTCTGAAGGATGGCATGCAGGTAACCATTGCACATCGCGATGGTTCGATGGAGAAAACTAAGATTAAGGAGTTGCACACCTTTGAGGGTATGGGTCATGTACGTACCGACCAGGTGGAGTGTGGCGATATATGTGCTGTTATCGGACTGGAGAAGTTTGAGATTGGCGATACCATCTGTGATGTGGAGAATCCAGAGCCCATGACGCCTATTGCTATCGACGAACCAACGATGTCGATGCTATTTATGATTAATGACTCGCCATTCTTTGGTAAGGAGGGTAAATTTGTAACTTCACGTCATATCAACGATCGCTTGGAGAAGGAACTCGAGAAGAACCTGGCTCTGCGTGTGGCTCCATTCGAAGACTCAACCGATAAGTGGATTGTATCCGGCCGCGGTGTGCTGCACCTCTCGGTGCTGGTAGAGACCATGCGTCGTGAGGGCTATGAGCTTCAGGTTGGTCAGCCTCAGGTCATCTATAAGGAGATTGACGGCCAGAAGCATGAGCCTGTGGAGGAACTGACCATCAACGTGCCCGAGGAGTTTGCCTCGAAGATGATTGATATGGTGACCCGTCGTAAGGGTGAGATGACCTCGATGGAGAGTCAGGGCGAGCGCGTGAATATTGAGTTCGATATCCCATCGCGTGGTATTATCGGATTGCGTACCAATGTGCTCACAGCCAGTCAGGGTGAGGCTATCATGGCTCACCGCTTCAAGGAATATCAGCCATACAAGGGCGAGATTGAGCGTCGTTTGAATGGTTCGATGATATCAATGGATACAGGTAATGCCTTTGCTTATGCTATTGATAAGCTGCAGGATCGCGGTAAGTTCTTTATCGATCCAGGTGAGGATGTATATGCCGGTCAGGTAGTAGGTGAGCATGTTCACGACAACGATCTGGTGGTTAACGTGTGCAAGGCTAAGCAGCTGACCAACGTGCGTGCATCAGGTACTGACGATAAGGCTCGTATCATTCCAAAGACCGTGATGAGTCTGGAGGAGTGTCTGGAGTATATCAAGCAGGATGAATTGGTGGAGGTAACGCCCAAGTCGATGCGTATGCGAAAGACCATACTCGATCACGATCAGAGAAAGAAAGCAAACAAGGTTTAACGCCTTGTTTGTTTTTTTTTGTGCCATATTTGCAAAAAACTTGTGCCAATGTGCCAAATTTACAATTTCTTTGTGCCATTTTTACAAAACTGTGAATAATGCTTTGTGGATTCGATTTTATTTCGTAGTTTTGCCATCAGAAAATCAATTTATCAACATTATTAACAATTTAAAATTTACGATTATGGCAGACAAGAAAATTAAAAATCAGCAGGAAGAGTTGAAGGACGAGCAGCTTGATCAGGTTGCAGGTGGAAAATACAAAGAGCAGGAAAAAGATTTGGGTTGATAGTATCCAGATGATTTGACTTTAAACTGTAAAGATTATGGCAGACAATAAGAATCAAAAGCCCGAGGAACTTCAAGATGAGCAGCTCAATGAGGTGTCTGGTGGCAAACCTAGAAGGGACATCCTAAAGGACATCCTAATGAATGATTAATCAGCGTTATATCCGTTATAACATATTATTGTAAAAAAAGTGGCAAAAAGTTTGGTGCTTTGCCACTTTTTGTTTATATTTGCCGCAGAAACCTAAAATAATTAATGAAGCCGAAAGTATTACATCTATTGCCGAGTTCGCTATCAGCCAGATTAAGCTTGTGGGTGATACTGTTTGTAGCCATACTGTTTTTGGCTACATTCTCGCTGATGTTCTACTATGCGCGCCAGGCAGTGAGAGCTGAAGCCGAGGGTAAAGCTGAGGACTTGCTGCAGAAGATGGAGATAACGGTTCAGAACACCATACACGAGAAAGAGGTGGTGGCGAGACAGACTCACTGGAACGTTCAGCAGAACCTACATAACCCCGCAAAACTGGAAGAATACCTGCAGGAGATACTAAGAAATGCACCAGAGATAGTAGGTGTGGCTGCGGCATTTGAGCCCGACTACTATTCTGGCAAGCCTGGCGAATATATGATTTACTACTATCGCAAGGGGGCCAAGCTGATCAGAAGCGAGCAGTTTGCTAACGAATCGTATATGCACCAGCCCTGGTATGAGGAAACGAAGAACCGTAATGCCGAATACTGGAGCGACCCTGTGGAGAACTACAAAACTAATGGCGAACCAATCATATCATTCGGCCTGCCTCTGAACGATGGCAACAAGACTGTGGGCGTGTTTGCGATAGACATATCGCTCTACTGGCTGTCGAATGTGATTGAGGGCAAGCGTCCATCGCAGAATATGTATGGAGGTGTGGCCACACGCAAGGGCACCTTTATCGTGCATCCCGATACCGCTATGCTGAAACCGGGTTCGATGTTCAAACTGATGGAGCAGTTCCCAGGCGATAAGTACAGCTTTATAGCTTACAAAATGCTGGGCGGAGAAACAGGTTCGGCATCGCTTGATTTCTATGGAACAAGGAGCTTTATAGCCTACAAACCGCTCGAGGGAACACCTTGGGTGATAGACCTGGTGTGTCCTGAGGAGGAGGTGATGGGACCTTATAACCAGCTGATATCGCTAATGCTGCTGATAGTGATGCTGGCAATTATGGCGATATCGGCATTCTGTTACTTCTTTATCCATCGCGAGCTGAGACCACTGCGATCGCTTGAGGCATCGGCCAAACAGATGACGCAAGGAAACTACTTTGCGCCCGTAACCACCAGTGGCAGGCAGGATGAGGTGGGCAGTCTGACAAACAGCTTTGTGGCCATGAGGCGATCAATCAGAAAGCATATTAATGAGATAGATCGCACGCGCGAGAAACTGAACGAGCAGAACAAGGCACTGAACGAGGCCCACGAGCATGTGAAGGAGGCTGAACGCGTGAAAACGGCATTCCTGCAGAATATGACCGACCAGATGAACGAACCGGTATTAGAGATATCGAACGTGGTGAACGAGGTGAGAGAACATCTGGACGATATGGACCACGACCGCATAGTGACGCTGGCCAACAAGATGGACGGCTATACTCAGATCATTACCCAGCTGCTGACACGAATGCTTGAGGTGGCTACTAACCAAGAGAAAGAGGAGGGCAGCGAATGAAGGGACTACTGAGCTTGATTGAAAAAAAGCTGAGCCTGAAGCTGAGTCTGGGCATTACGCTGTTTCTGGTGCTGATATTCACCGCATCGTTAGGTATCCTGTTTTTGCAATCGAGACAGATGGTGAAGGAGGAGGCCATCAGTCGTGCTGAACAGGAACTGGAGAACCTGGTGCAGCGTGTGAATGGCGCCATGAATGAGGTGGAGGTAGCTACACAAACGGCCGAATGGCATCTGACCGATGAACAGTTACAACCTGACTCTCTGCTGAACTCCGCCCGCCGAATAGTGGCTATGAACCCGAACTTCGACGGCTGCTCGATATCGATGGAGCCTAACTACTTCCCTCAGATAGGCCGATACTTCTCGGTTTATGCCTACCACAAGGACGACACGGTGAAGGTGAAGTTTGAAGATCCCTACGACTATTTTGACAAAGTATATTACAAAACGCCGATATCACTGGGTAAACCCAGTTGGGTGGACGCCTACATTGAGACTGTGGAGGGTGACGAGTCGCAGGACTACAACGATATGATTGTATCGTACGGTATACCCATGTTGAACAGCAAGAAGGAGATTATTGGTGTGATATCTACCGACCTCTCGATGCCTTGGCTATCAGAAATCGTATCGGAGTTTAAACCATACAACAACTCGTACAGCCTGATGCTGGGGGCCGACGGACAATATCTGATTCACCCCGATACCACCAAGCTGATGAAGAAAACGATATTCAGCGATGTTGTCCCGCAGAAACAGCAGGACCTGATAGCGCTGGGGCACGAGATGATAGAAGGCAACAAAGGCATTATGAGTGTAAAGGTTAACGGCAAGCGCTGTATTGCCCTGTATCAATCGCTGGATCGTGCTCCTTGGAGTGTGGCACTCATCTGTCAGGAAAGCGAGATTATGGCAGGATACACCAAGCTGCTGTACATCCTAATACCGGTCATCGTGTTCGGACTGCTCATCATTCTGGCCTTCTGCCTGAATGTAATCACCCACATGGTGCAACCCATCAATAGTCTGACAGAGCAGCTGAGCTATATCACCAATGGGCACTACGACGAGACGATAGAACCTACTGATAAGCGCGATGTAATAGGCCGACTGCAGAACAACTTTGCCGAGATGCAAAAGGCGTTGACCACCCACATCAGCAACCTGCAGGAGGTGAATGCCGCCACCAAGCAGATGAACAAGGAACTGGAGGAGGCCAGCGAGGAGGTGCGTAAAGCCGATGAGAAGAAAAACGAATTCCTGAAGGATATCACCCATCAGATTCGAACGCCGCTGAACATCATCAATGGTTTTATCCAGGTATTGCGCGATGATTACGAGGGTATTCCAAAAGAAGAGATACACGGTATACTCGACACCATGCAGACAAATGCCGTGAGCATCAGTAGAATGGTGAACATGCTGATGGTGGCTGCCAACAGCGATGTGAAGGTGAAAGTAACCGAGGAGGTTAACGTGCGCAAACTTATAGACTTCTTAGCATATCTGTTTGCCACCACGCCGCCACACATGGTAGACCTGATAACCGATGTACAGGTGCCCGACGATTTTATAGTGAAGAGCAACTGGGATTTCTTAGGAAAGGCCCTGGCTGAGCTAGAGTATAATGCCAAGAAGTTTACCACCGAGGGCTACGTGAAGATATCGGTGAAAGCCGAGAAACTAACGGTGGTGTTTGTGGTAGAGGATACAGGCCCCGGCATCAGCGAGGAGACACAAAAGAAACTGTTTACCACCTTTGAGAAGGGCGACATCTTCAGCGAAGGACTCGGTTTGGGATTGCCATGCTGTCTGCAGATGATCAGACTGCTGGGTGGCGACCTGAGATACGACACGAACTATACCAACGGATCGAGGTTTATTGTGACTATACCTAACAGCCAAGGAGGCACCCTCGAGGATTACGTTAACGTTTGAGTAAAATTTTGGTGTTAATCGTATGTTATTTATATAATAATGTGTAACTTTGCACCAAAATTCAACTAAAAACAAATGGAGCAAGTATTCAGTTATATAATCAGTCTGGGTGCATCGGTGATGATGCCTATATTGTTCACCATCATCGGACTCTGCATCGGACTGAGATTCGGTAAGTCGCTTAAATCAGGACTTTATGTGGGTGTGGGATTTGTTGGTCTGGGCATTGTAACAGCCCTGCTGACCAATAACTTCGGCGACCCGCTGAGTGAGATATCACGACTCTACAATCTGCAATTAGGCGTTTTCGATATGGGTTGGCCTGCTGCTGCAGCTGTGGCATATAACACGGCTGTTGGCGCACTGATTATCCCCATCTGTCTGGGTGTGAACTTCCTGATGCTGATTACCAAAACCACGCGTACTGTAAACATCGACCTGTGGAACTACTGGCACTTTGCCTTTATCGGCGCGGTGGCCTATTTTGTGATGGACCAGAGTCTGGCGTGGGGCTATTTTGCCGCCATCGTGTGCTATATCAACACGCTGGTGATGGCCGACCTGACTGCTCCCAAGTTCCAAGGCTACTACGAGGGTATGGAGGGCATCTCAATACCACAGCCATTTGTACAGAGTTTTACGCCATTTGCCATGCTGGTGAACAAGGGACTGGATATGATTCCCGGATTCTCGAAGTTGGATATTGATGCCGAGGGACTGAAGAAGAAGTTCGGCGTTTTGGGCGAGCCATTGGTGCTTGGTGTGATTGTTGGTGCGCTGATTGGCGCATTGGCCCAGTTGGATATCAAGAAAATCCTGTTCTTAGGTGTGACTATGGGTGCTGTAATGGAGCTGATTCCTCGTATAACCAAGCTGTTTATCGACGGACTGATGCCTATCTCGGAGAAGACCCAGGAGGTGGTGAAAAAGAAATTCAACGGCAAGAAGGTATATATTGGTATGTCGCCAGCATTGGTCATCGGACATCCTACAACGCTGGTGGTATCGCTGCTGCTGATACCCGTTACATTAGGTCTGGCGGTGATTCTGCCCGGAAACGAGTTCCTGCCATTGGCTTCGTTGGCGGGCATGTTCTATGTGTTTGTAATGGTGCTGCCTTATACCAAAGGTAATGTGGTGAAGACCTTTATCGTAGGACTGGTGGCATTGGCCATCGGTCTGTTGTTCGTGACTGATATGGCTCCTGCCTTTACCCAAGCAGCCCACACCGTGTTTGAGCAGACTGGCGATAACGCAGCTAAGATTCCCGAGGGCTTTGAAGCCGGTGCACTCGACTTTGCATCGAGCCTGTTCGGCTGGGTGATCTATAAGTGCGTGAACAATCTGCAATATGTGGGCATGGGAGTACTGACCGTATTTACCGCTGCTATGATGTGGTTTAATCGTAAGCGAATTATCGCCGACGAGTCGGCTAAATGATAAATGAAAAATGATAATTAAATAAACATATGAAGAAATCAATTTTAACTTTGATGCTTATGGGAAATCTGATGACGGGTTTGGGACAGCAGAATATGACGTTCCAAACGGCTTGCCATCCAGAGGATGTTAAGCACTACGACACGAAGACGCTGCGTGAGCGCTTTGTGATGGAGAAGGTGATGGCTCCAGATGAGATTAATCTGACTTATTCGTACTACGACCGTTTTATATACGGAGGCGCAATGCCTGTAAATAAAGACCTGAAGTTGGAGACTCACCCTCAGTTGCGTGCCGACTATTTTATGCGCAACCGCGAGCTGGGTATCATCAATACCGGTGGCGATGGCGTGGTGATCGTAGATGGTCAGGAGTATCCTCTGGGCTATAGCGAGGCACTCTATGTGGGTCGCGGCTGGCTTGGAAAGGATAAGAAAGGTAACGATATCGACTCGAATAAGGAGGTGATTTTCCGTTCAAAGGATCCTAAGCATCCCGCTAAGTTCTATCTGAATAGTGCTACTGCCCATCAGCATTATAAGACCCAGTGGGTTACACTGGATGGACGCAAGAACGGCAAGGTTCAGAGCCTGAAGGCTGTGATTGTGGGTACTAAGGAAAAGCCCCTTGGCTCGAAGGCCGAGAGCAATCTGCGCACCATCAACCAGCTGATTGTAAATACTGCGCTCGAAGAGGGCCCATGCCAGTTGCAGATGGGACTGACCCAGTTGCAGGAGGGAAGTGTTTGGAATACCATGCCTCCTCACACACATGGTCGCCGCATTGAGGCCTACTACTACTTCAATCTGCCCGAGACTCAGATGGTAAGTCACGTGATGGGTGAGCCTCAGGAGACTCGTGTGGTTTGGCTGAAGAACGAGCAGGCCATCATGAGCCCCGAGTGGAGCATCCATTGTGCATCGGCCACCTATTACTATACCTTTATCTGGGGTATGGCCGGCGAGAACCTGAACTATAATGATAAAGATAACATCGAGGTGAATACACTTCGTTAATTGGACAATTAAATAGTAAAATAAATCCATGACTCCAATTCAAACAACAAAAATGTCCAACTTCCGTTGGGTGATTTGTGCGCTGCTGTTCCTGGCAACCACCGTAAACTATATGGACCGTCAGGTTCTGTCGCTCACTTGGAAAGACTTTATAGCAGTAGATTTCCATTGGACCGATGCCGACTATGGTAAGATTACGGGCTTGTTCTCGTTGTTCTATGCCATTGCCAATCTGTTCTCGGGTAAGTTTATCGACTGGATGGGCACCAAGAAGGGTTATCTCATCGCCATCTTCGTATGGAGCACAGGTGCTGTGATGCACGCTGGCTGTGGATGGGTAGCTATGAACATCGAGGGTTATGATAGCATCGAGGCTCTGCGTATGGTGCAGGCTGGTAGCGATGCTGCTGTTGCCATTGCTACCATTTCGGTTTGGCTGTTCCTGAGCTGTCGTATGATTCTGGCCGTTGGTGAGGCTGGTAACTTCCCTGCAGCCATCAAGGCCACAGCCGAGTACTTCCCTAAGAAAGACCGCGCCTTCAGTACATCTATCTTTAATAGTGGTGCATCGGTAGGTGCGCTGGCTGCTCCAGCCACTATCCCCCTGTTGGCTCGCGCTTGGGGGTGGGAGATGGCGTTCATCATCATCGGTGTATTAGGTTATGTATGGATGGGCCTGTGGATGTGGCTCTACGAGAAGCCCCGCGTCAACAAGTTTGTGAATCAGGCTGAGCTGAATTATATTGAGCAGGATAACGACCTCGAAGAGGTGCAGGATCGCGACAAGGTGAAGGAAGAAAAGGCCATTCCTTTCTTCAAGTGCTTTACCTATCGTCAGACTTGGGCTTTCCTAGTTGGTAAGCTGATGACCGATGGCGTGTGGTGGTTCTTCCTGTTCTGGGCGCCAGCCTACTTCAGCGATCAGTATGGCTATACCTCCGATTCGGCCATGGGTATCATGCTCATCTTTACGCTTTATCTGATTGTGACTGTGCTTTCGATAGGTGGCGGCTATCTGCCCACATATTTTGTTGATAAGAAGGGTATGAACCCATACCTGGGACGTATGCGTGCGATGCTGATATTTGCCTGCTTCCCAGTATTAGGTCTGTTGGCTCAGCCTCTTGGTGCATATAGCGCTTGGTGGCCAGCTATCCTGATCGGTCTGTTGGGTGCAGGACATCAGGCTTGGAGTGCAAACCTCTTCTCGACCATTGGCGATATGTTCCCCAAGAGCACCATCGGTACTATCGTTGGTCTGGGTACCATGACTGGTGGTTTCGGCTCAATGGCCATCAATATGGGCTCGGGCGAGTTCTTTACTTGGGCGGCTGAACAGGGTGCCAACTTCCAGTTCTTTGGGTTCGAGGGCAAGCCTGCTGCTTACATGGTAGTGTTCTGTATCTGTGCCGTGGCCTACCTGATAGGTTGGTGCATCATGAAGGCACTGGTACCAAAGTACAAGCCAATCGTAGTTGAGTAATTTTTTGGCACGGATTAACGCTGCTTTATTAAATATTAAAGACACGGCTTTTGCTTTCGCATTTAGCCGTGTCTTTTTTATAAAAAGCCGTGTTAATCTGTGCCTAAGAAAATCGTGCCCAATTAATCGAGGAAACCTTGGTGCTTAAGTGTATCAAGGAGGCCTCTCGACATTGCTTCGTTGTCTTTGCGGGTGTAGCGGATATCAGTAAAAATCTGGGCGAGGGTTTCTTTGTGGTTGATGCGCACAAAGTTCTTGTTCTCCTCGAGATTCTCCTTATAATTATAATAGGTGTCGATATCGGCAGCCAGATAATCCTGGTAGGTTTCCTGATGCACAAAGCTCTCCAGCGGCAGACGATCAGAGAGTGCAGGTTCCTCAGCAGGCCAGCCTACGGTGAGTGTGGCTACAGGCATCACGAGCTTTGGCAACTGCAGAATGTCGATAATCTGCTGAGGCTGATAGACGGTGGTACCCAGATAGCAGTAGCCCAGGCCTTCCTCGTCCATCAGATTACAGAGCGTCTGCGTGTAGAGCAGAGCATCGGTAGCTGCATTGATATATGAAAGGAAATTGTCGTATCCCGGCTCGGCCTTGCGGCACTTGGCCCAGAAACTGGTGCGATTAAAGTCGGCACAGATGGTGAGCACCACGGGCGCCTCTTTCACCATCGGCTGATTGAAATGGGCGGGCGAGAGTTTCGCTTTCATCTCGGCCTTACGGGTAACTATCACGCTGTAAAGCTGCAGATTTCCCATGGTCTGGGTGCGGGCAGCCTCAGTCATCAGGCGGTTCAGCAACTCATCGCTCACATCCTGCGAGGTGTATTTTCTAACGGTTCTACGTGTCAATAAATTCTTCATATCTCTTAATTTTGCTTATAAAATTCTGATATTTAGTAAGTTTTGGTTGCAAAAATACAAATAATTCTCAATTTATTATTAACTTTGCACGCAAAATTTATAAGGTTATGGAAGAAAACTCCACTCGCGAACTCATACAGAGTATAGCTCACGTACTAACATCAATCGGCCAGAGAACAGATCCGTCGCTCTCTGAAGAACGTGTTGCTGACATACTGACCTCCAGTATGCAACTGATGAACCCCAACGATTCGGCTTTGATAATGAGTCTGGCATCTCAGGCCATCGACGTCTATGCTAAAGGGGCTAGGCCTGATGTAACCGAGGTGCGCCCTCAGGTGTTGGAGTGCGATGTGGTGAGATTCCAGAACAACCGCGAAAAGTGGGTGGCTCTGGTGGGGCTGCTTAACGGCTATCCCTACGAGATATTCACCGGACTGGCTGACGATGATGATGGCATCTACATCCCCAAGAACGTGACTACCGGCAAGATTATCAAGCAGATAAACCCTGATGGTACCAAGCGTTACGACTTCCAGTTTGAGAATCGTCGCGGATACAAGACAACCGTTGAGGGCCTCTCGGAGAAGTTCAACCCCGAGTATTGGAACTACGCTAAGCTCATCTCGGGTGTGTTGCGCTATCGCATGCCTATCGAGCATGTCATCAAGCTAGTGGCATCGCTCTCGCTGAAGGATGAGAGCATCAATACCTGGAAGACTGGTGTGGAGCGCGCCTTGAAGAAGTATGCGCCAGGTTGCCACGATGAGATTGAGGAGGAAGTGAAGAGTGAAGAGTAAGGGATATGTCTTTCTGCGCGGTGTGCGCTTCTATGCCTTCCATGGGGTGATGCCTCAGGAGCGAAAGGTGGGGGGCGAATTTCTGGTAGACCTCAGGGTGGGATATCCTATCGAGGCTGCTATGCAGAGCGATGATGTGGCCGATACGCTGAACTATGCCGAGCTGTACCAACTGGTTAAGCGGGAGATGGACATCCCATCGCAGTTGCTGGAACATGTGGCCGGCCGAATCACCCGCCAAATCAGCGAGCAGTTCCCTCAGGTTTCGTCGATAGACTTAAAGATAACAAAAGTAAATCCTCCTATGGGTGCCGATTGTGATGGTGCGGGAGTGGAATATTGGTTAGGAACGTGATTAGGTTAAGATATATATTAAGCATTTTGATGTTGTGTGGGGCGGTGATGCTTCATGCAGCTTATAAGAATACTTTTACGCTGGTGATTGATGCTGGACATGGTGGTCACGATACTGGTGCGGTGGGTTCTATTTCGAAGGAGAAGAACCTGACGCTGAAGTTTGCTTTGGCCTTCGGTCGACTGGTAGAACAGAACTGCCCCGATGTGAAAGTGGTTTATACCCGTAAGACCGATAAGTTCGTCGAGTTGTATCGTCGCGCCGAGATAGCCAATCAGGCCAAGGCCGATCTGTTTATCTCCGTGCACATCAATGCTCTGCCCAAGGGTAGGGTGGCGCGCGGTTTCCAAACTTACACCTTAGGTACCAGCAAACGTACGGGCAAGAAGAACGGCGTGCTGCAGAACCTAGAGGTGGCCAAGCGCGAGAACTCGGTTATCTTCCTCGAGAAGGATTACAAGCAGACTTATCAGGGCTACGACCCCAATTCGCCCGAGAGCGACATCATGTTCGAGTTTGTGCAGGACAAGAACATGGAGAACAGCGTGGAGCTGGCCAAGTATATGCAGAAGTACGTGTGTCAGGCCACAGGCCGACAGGATATGGGTGCCCAGCAGGACAATCTGGCTGTGCTTCGCCTCTCATCGATGCCTGGAGCCCTGTTGGAGCTGGGTTTCATCTCTACCCGCGATGAAGAGGATTTTATGAACTCTGCCAGCGCCGAGAACCTGTATGCACGCGGCATGTTTAATGCTTTTCTGAATTACCGCAAGCGTCATGGTGGCAACATCACCATACCTTATATGAAGATTGACGACCCTGTGCCCGAGGTGCCTGTGGTGGAGACCAAGGTGGAGCCTATTGAGGTGAAGTCGGTATCCGAACCTGAGCCCGAACCGCAGCCTGTGGTCGAAACGACCCCACAGCCCGAGCCGCAGAAGCCCTCAAAGCCTGAGAAGGCCCAGAGCGATGATGCGCCGGTGTTTAAGGTCCAGATTCTGTCGAGCGCCTCAAAGCTTAAGACCACCGATGCCCGATTCAAGGGCCTGAGCGGTGTTGAAAGCTATCAGGACGGCGGTATGTATAAGTACACCGTTGGTTCATCGACCAATTACAACGAGATTTATCGTCTGCGCAAAGAGGTGGCTCAGAAGATTCCTGAGGCCTTTATCATCGCCTTTAAGGGCGGCAAGCGTGTAGACGTTAATGCAGCAATTCGCGAGTTTAAATCAAAGAAATAATACAGATATGAAGAAGTTTTCGAAAGAAATTCAGATTGCCCTTGTGGCCATAGTGGGTATCTTGGTACTCTATTTCGGTCTGCAGTTCTTAAAGGGAATGACGCTGTTTTCTAGCGACAACAGATATTACGTGAAGTTCCAGGATGTCAGCGGTCTCTCGGTGGCCAGTCCTATCTTTGCCAATGGCTATCGCGTGGGTGTGGTAGAGGGCATCGATTTTGACTATAGCAACACGGGCGAGATTGTGGCATCTATCGGTGTTAACAAGGATATGCAGGTGCCTAAGGGCAGTCGTGCCGAGATAGCTACCGACCTGATGGGTAACGTCAAGGTGCAGCTGGTGCTTGGCAATCTGGCTGATGGTACTGTGGCTCCTGGCGATACCATCTGTGGTGCCCAGCAGGTTGGCGCCATGGGTAAGGCCGCCGATATGATTCCTACCATCCAGCAGATGCTGCCTAAACTCGACTCTATCCTGGCCAGCGTCAACACGCTGTTGGCCGATCCCGCCATCGCCAGCTCGCTGCATAATGTCGACCAGATTACGGCCAATCTCAGCCGTACCTCGCAGGATCTCAGTCAGCTTTCGGCTCAGCTCAACCGCCAGATGCCTCAGATGCTGAAGAATGCCGATGGTGTGCTGGCTAACACCAATCAGCTTACCAAGAACCTGAACGAGCTTGACTTGGCTGCTACCATGAGTAGCGTAAACACCACGCTTAAGAACGTTGAGCAGATGTCGGCTACGCTGAATAGCAAGGAGGGAACATTAGGCCTGCTGATGCGCGATCCCAAGCTGTATTACAACTTGAACTCGACCATGATGCATGCCGACTCGCTGATGATCGACCTCAAGCAGCACCCCAAACGCTATGTGCACTTCTCGGTATTTGGAAAGAAAGACAAGTAATTTAAATTTTGTCTAAATAAATACTTTTTATCCTCGGACAAACTCCGAGGATTTATCTGTTAAAAAGGTGGGTGCTGATTCCGTAACTTGCTGAAAAACAGTGAATCATAATTTTGCAATAGGGGCAAATGGGCTTTTTACGTGTGAAACGCTGTAAATGCCCCAAAATAAACGAGTTGCAAAAAAGTGATTACACGTAGGTTTGATTATACGATTTGCAAGTTTCAGAAATTTGTTTTACCTTTGCACTCGCAATTATAAACTCTACAAGCCTAAGTCTTGTATCTGTGTAATTTATTAACAATAGTAACATTCGCCAAATGAATAATAATCATCAGGCGCTCTGGGACGACTGCCTTCGTCTGATCCGAGCTAACGTAACAGAGCAGCAGTTTAAAACGTGGTTTGCACCAATCGTCTTCGAGTCGTACTCTGAGGCGCAGCACACTCTGTTGTTGCAGCTTCCCAGTATGTACGTATACGAGTATCTGGAGCAGCACTACGTTGGATTATTAAGTAAGGTACTTGCGCGAGTGTATGGAACAAGCGTTAAACTTAACTATAGAATCGTTGAGGTGAAGGCCCCCGAGGGTCAAGGCCGCGATATAACTACCGATGTAGAGAGCGATGGTCCTAGCATCGAGACTGTTCCTGTTCGTCAGAACATCAACAAGTCGCCCAGCATGCTCGATGCCCCACGCCAGCAGCAGCTCAACCCCCAGCTCGACCCCAAGAAGAGTTTCAACAATTACATCGAGGGCGCTTCTAACAAGTTGCCTCGTACCGTTGGTCTCTCTATCGCCGAGCATCCGGGCAAAACTACATTCAATCCCTTCTTCGTCTATGGCCCTTCTGGTTGCGGTAAGACTCATCTTATCAATGCCATCGGACTGAAGTGCTGCGAGACTTATCCACAGAAGCGTGTACTCTATGTAAGTGCTCGATTGTTCCAGGTGCAGTTTACCGATTCTGTTCGCCAGAACACCACTAACGACTTCATCAACTTCTATCAGAGCATCGATCTGCTGATTGTTGATGATATCCAGGAGTGGGTGAACTCTCCCAAGACACTCGATACCTTCTTCCATATTTTCGACCATCTGTTCCGTATGGGCAAGCAGATTATTCTGGCCAGCGACCGTCCTCCCGTTGATCTCACCGGTGTTAAGGACCGCTTGCTTACCCGTTTTGCCTGCGGACTTATTGCCGAGCTCGAAAAGCCCAACCCACAGTTGTGTGTCGACATTCTGAGTGCTAAGTGTAAGCGCGACGGACTGAAGATTCCTGCTGATGTCATCGAGTTTATCGCCGAGACTGCCAATGGCAGCGTGCGCGACCTTGAGGGTGTGGTCAACTCGCTGATGGCTTACTCTATCGTCTACAATTCTAATATCGATATGCGTCTGGCCGAGCGCGTCATCAAGCGTGCCGTTAAGGTTGATAATCATCCGCTCACCATCGACGATATCGTTGAGAAGGTTTGCAAGCACTATGGTGTCAACCAGCAGAATGTGTTCAGCAAGAGTCGCAAGCGCGATTACGTGAATGCACGTCAGATAGCGATGTATCTGGCTCAGAAGCACACCAAGATGCCTGCATCGCGTATCGGTCAGCTCATTGGTGGTCGCGATCACTCAACCGTGATTCATAGCTGCAACACCATCGAGAAGCGCCTGAAGATCGACAAGGGCTTCGTAGCCGAACTCAACTCAATTGAGAATTCATTCAAATTGAAACAATAATAAATAGAGGCTCGCAATTGCGAGCCTCGTTTATTATAGCTTTACGCTGAATCCTGCAATAATCCATCGTCCTGGCTGCTCTACCAACCCGAAGTCATGATAGCTTGTGTCCAGCAGATTATTCGCCTCAAGATACACCTTGTAGCGGGGCTGTTGCCACGTTAGGCGAGCATCCACCAGCGCATAAGGCTCGTAGTCCTTAGGCTGACCTTCAAAGTCGGTATACTGCCCCACACGGTCCTGCCAACGCAAGTTTACACCTAATGTCAAGTGGCTAACCAGCGGCACTTGTACATTGGCTATCAGCTTATGGCGCAGATACTCCAGTGCATATTGCGATACGATATTCGCCTCCTGCTCCTTGCTTTGATCTATATAACTGTATTTGATTGAACATGGAACATGGAACATTGACCATTGGGCGGCCATCTCAAAGCCAAGGCTATTCACTTTGGCGTGGTTCACACTCTGCCACACGGCATCGTCGCCTAATGATGTGTCCATAATCCAGTCTATCATATTCCGCCCTTGGTGATACCAGGCTGTGGCGCTCACACAAAGATTCCCCTTAGTGTAGCTGCCACCAACCTCGATGGCAGTCATCTCTTCCGGCTTGAGGTGTGGGTCGGCCTTGTAGCCCTGCAGCTTGTAGTACATCTCGGTGAACGAGGGCATGCGTAGCGATGTGTTCACGGCAGCATGCAGTCGCCAGCATGGGTTGGGGCGGTAGCTGATGTCAACGCCCGGATATACGGTTATGTTCATGTTGCTCCAGGTGTTCTTTACCGCTACCAGTCCGGCTGATATCGTCAGGTTCTTCAGCAGCAGGTTATGCTCCAAGTAGCCACTGATGTTGGTGCGGTTCACGCCTAATGTGTAGTCGCGATCGGTGCCCGATATGTGGTGCGTTTGGCTCAATGGCTCGCCTAGGTTGCCGCTCACCAAGTCCTCATTCCTCAGTTCAGCACCAAAGGCCGTTCGCCCGGCTTTCCAGTCGAAGTAGGCATTCATGCTTACGCCGTAAACATCGGTGCGGTTGTAGTTGTACTTCATCTTCTCGGGTTCTCCGCGATAGCCCTCGTAGCGGTCGCGGTTCTGATTCCAGTAGATGCTTGGCGCAAAGTGCAGTCGGCCGCGCTTCGTCTCGCCCTGAATGGCGGTGTAGAGCTTGGTGGTGTGCTCGTACTGGTTGTCGGCCTGCCACTTGGGTGTGGCATACGATGTGCCCGAGCCCCAGCCCTTATCAGCTATGCCCAAGTGCCAGTTCAGCCGCACGTCATCGTCCTCATACTGCCCCTGATAAAATCCTTTAGCCCCGCTAAAATCTGTATTCAGCGAGCCCGCCTTGCATCGCGAGTAGCCATCGCTGCGGCTGTAAGAGCCTGAAAGGCTAGAGGTGAGATGTGAGAGATGAGGGGCGAGAGAATACCTGATTCCCACGTTGGCATACCCATAAGAGCCGCCTTCAGCGTGAATTTGACTCTCGCCTCTTGACGTAGTCACGATATTCACCGCTCCCACCAGGCTCGAGCTGCCATAGATGCGGCCTGCGGGGCCCTCTATCACCTCTATGCGCACAATGTCGCTCAGGTCTACAGGCAGATCCATTGCATTGTGGCCCGTTTGTGGGTCACAGATGTTGATGCCGTTCAGCAGCAGGATAATCTGGTCTTGCGTACCTCCGCGTATCGAGATGTCGGTCTGGGCGCCAATGGGTCCCCTTTGTCGCACATCTACGCCTACAGCGTATTTCAGCAAATCGTTAACACTTTGTACTAGCGCCTGCGCAATATCCTGTCGGTCCAGTACAGTTACCATTCTCGCAGCCTGACTCTTGGTCAGGGGCGCCCTCGATCCAGTCACGCTGACTTCATCGAGCATCATCTCGCGCGCTGTCGTGGTCGATACGGAGTCCGAAACCACCGGTTTCGTGCTCACGCTTTCGGCCGATGCATAGGTGAGTGTGGCTACCGATAGCACACTGCATACCACCTCGCGGCCCAGACAGCTGAAGAGCGAGTAGCCCTTGTTTCCGAAATGACGGAAAACCAGGCGTTGGCGCTTCATGTTGAATGTTGGTTTGTACATAATTAATATTGTTACCTAAAAAAATCGGGTGCAAAATTAATGTATTTTTTTCAAATTTACGTAATTAGCGCAACAAAACTATGCACTTTTTTCAAGTTTTCTTTGTTTATTCCAATTATTATTTGCACCTTTGCACCATATTAATTAAAAAATGTACAATCAACCAAGCTAAGAAATGAAACAAAGTACAGTAGCCCCTGCCCAGGGCAAATTGGGTATCTTGGTAGTCGGCTGTGGTGCCGTTTCTACCACATTTATGACTGGTGTTTTAATGGCTCGCAAGGGGCTGGCCAAGCCCGTTGGCTCAATGACTCAGTACGACAAGATGCGTGTGGGTCGCGGTGCCGATGCCAAGTATCTGCATTATGCCGATATCGTGCCTCTGGCTAAGCTCTCCGACATCGTGTTCGGTTGTTGGGATGTTTATCCTCAGAACGCCTATCAGGCAGCTATGTATGCCGAGGTGCTTAAGGAGAAGGACATCAACCCCGTGCGCGACGAGTTGGAGCAGATTGTGCCCATGCCTGCCGCATTCGATAAGAACTACGCCAAGCGCCTGGATGGCGACAACGTGAAGCAGGGTTTAAGCCGTTGGCAGATGGTTGAGGCTCTGCGCAAGGATATTCGCGATTTCAAGGCCCAGAAGGGTTGCGATCGCGTGGTAGTTCTCTGGGCTGCATCAACCGAGATATACGTGCCTATCAACGAGCAGGTTCACTATCAGCTGGCCGACCTCGAGGCTGCAATGAAGGCCGACGATCGCGAGCATATCGCCCCCTCTATGTGCTATGCCTATGCCGCACTCACCGAGGGTGCCCCATTCATCATGGGTGCTCCTAACACCACCGTCGATATCCCCGCCATGTGGCAGTTGGCCGAGAAGACCAAGATGCCTATCGCCGGTAAGGACTTCAAGACCGGTCAGACGCTCGTAAAGTCTGGTTTCGCTCCTATCATCGGCACCCGTTGCCTGGGCTTGAGCGGCTGGTTCTCAACCAACATTCTTGGCAACCGCGACGGACTGGTGCTCGACGAGCCCGCCAACTTCCGTACCAAGGAGGTCAGCAAGCTCTCTACCCTCGAGACCATCCTGAAGCCCGATGTACAGCCCGACCTCTATGGTCACGGCAACGACGAGGATACCCAGTACTATCACAAGGTTCGCATCAACTACTATCCCCCACGTAATGATAACAAGGAGGGTTGGGACAATATCGACATCTTCGGTTGGATGGGCTATCCCATGCAGATCAAGATCAACTTCCTGTGCCGCGACTCTATCCTGGCTGCACCATTGTGTCTCGACCTCTGCTTGCTCAGCGATCTGGCCGCTCGTGCCGGCCGCTTCGGCACCCAGCGTTTCCTCTCGTTCTTCCTCAAGTCGCCCATGCACGACTACACTCAGGGCGAGGAGGCCGTCAACAACCTCTATCAGCAGTACACCATGCTCAAAAACGCCATCCGCGAGATGGGCGGCTACGAGCCTGATGAGGAGATAGATTAAATGATTTTTTTTCTTCAATTTGTTGTTTTGTTGTTATCATCGCAATAATCGTCTGATTTACAGATAGTTGCCAATGATAACAACAAAACTTTTTATGACAACAAAAACGCCCTTATCGGGGCGATTTTGGCTCATTACAAAGGCACTGTAATACCATTACAAACTACTTGTAAAGGCATTACAATTACGTTGTAACGCTATTACAAGGTAGTTGTAATAGTAGTAAAACCTTATCTGAACAACTCGTGGAAGTTATCTCAACACCTCGTTGAGGTTATCTCGATACCCATTTCAAGCAATTTGTAAGTCAAATAACAGTTTTGTTGCCATACTGTAATTTGTTGTTATCATAGCCAACTGTCTGATACTCAGGAAGTAACGCCCATGATAACAATAAAACAATAAAATCGGGAAAAAATTTTTTTTAAGAAGCTCCCTTACCCGCCATTACTCCCCAACCCGAGTAATGGCGTTTCGCTCTTGTGAGCCTCAAGGAATTCAAGTGTCTTCTGTTTCATAAAAACTATCTTACTCCTCAACCTTGACGTAGACCCCTTCGAAGGTGGTGAAGGCACCGAAGCAGTCGAAGGTTTTGGGATCGGTGGTGGAGGTGATGACGAGGTACTTGTCGTAGATCTGGCACTCGAAACCGTAGCCACACTCGTTTACGTTATTGTACTTGAAGTATCCTTCTTCAAGCACTGCAGGACGGCCGGGCGCACTTTTGCCCTCGGCTATATTGTTGGGGGCATTGCAGATATCGAAAGCTACCTTGTTCTTGCCAGCGGCGCGGAAGGCTACGTGGCCGCCCATATAGTCATTATAGCCTGCATGCCACTGCTTATAGCTGTAGCGCTTGCCAATCTTGGCTGGGTCGGCACGCTGATACACGGGGTGGTCGAACCAATCGGGAGTGTAGCTCTCGCCATGATAATAATTGTATGACTGCATATCCTTGAGCGCGAACGACTTCTGTGTCTTAGGGTTGGTCCACTCGCCCTCTACGATGTATGGACCTGTGGCCTCGTCGAAACCATCTACCTTGAAGTGCATAGTGCCCGAGATGGTGCCATCGGGCTGATACTCGTTGAACACAAAGACGTTGTCCTCGTCAAAATGACTGCCCACAATGAGTATGGGTGCGGGGTTCTTGGCATTAGGGTAATAGATATAGCCTGAGGGACGGGCCTCGTTGAAATCGTGATAATCGAAGGCGATGATAACGCTGATCTTGCCACCCATCTTACCGCTGAAACACAGAGTATTAAAACCATCGGCCAGGGCGCCGAGTGCCGAAAACAACAGGGCACACAAAAGGATAGAAAACTTTTTCATTTTTCGGATTGATTATTGTTTTTAGATTCTTGTAATTCTTTAAGTTGCTGCTCTATCTGCTCGAGCTTCTGTAGCACTTCGTCGTTGTTGTCCTCGGCCATGGCATCGACAAAGATGGAGTTGATGAGCGAGAGGCCGATGACACCACCCAGAAACATGAGCACCGAGAAGTAGACGCGGGCGAAGAAACCCCATCCGGCGGTGGAGTTGCTGGCAATGGTGTCGGCAAACTCGTACCAGCCCTCGACGGTGAACAGACGGAAGATGCTGTAGACGCTGATGGCTGGATTGCCAAAGAACTCGGGGGCTATGGTGCCAAAGATGGTAGACGAGAGGATGGAGAAGATGATGAGGAACACGATGAAGGCGATGAACACCAGCAGCGATGCGTGAGTGGCCAATCGGAGACCGGCCAGCAGCTTGTGGATGTTGGGGATGAATCGCAACATCTTGAGGCTCTTAAAGAGTCGCATAGAGCGGAGCGCCAGGATGGCATTGGTGGCCATAGTCTGCTGCAGGATGGGTGATGCCAGCGACGGGAGGGCGATGATGAGCACAATGAAATCGAACTTGTTCCACCCCTCGCGCCAATAGCCCTGCCAACCCATGCGCGATATCTTGGCCCATGCCTCGAAGAGAAACAGGAGCGTAAAGAAGGCATCGGTCCACTCGAACCAAGGCGAAGTGGGCCAGAATCCACCAACAAACATCAGGGCTGTGTTTACCATGATGGCATAAAGCATAACGCGCTCGTTGCAAAGCAGGTCTTTGATTTGTTCCATACAGTTGATTTTTCCGGCAAAGATAAGCATTTTTCTTTTTCGGCGGCACATATTATACCTAAAAGTGAGTATTTTGATGAAAAAAACTACGTGATGAGCGCAATACGTAGGCTTTTTTTACTAACTTTGCGGCCAAATTAAACAAATACGTATGTGGAATAGACCTTGGAAGATAAAAGAGGGCTTTGCCATCGGCATAGGCCTGATGCTGGTGGGCATGGTGCTGCAGCTGACTGTGGGCCCCGTGGCGTGGAGCGCCTTTGCCTGGCCCACAAACGGCATCGTGATGGCGGCTTTCCTGGCAGTCATCGCCCTGATATATGCGTTGCGCAAGCGCGTTTACGCCATGCAGTTCTTAGGCACCAACCATGCCGCCATACCTGCTATGGCGCTGGCTGTGGTGCTGACCATCGTGATGGGACTAACGATACAGAGCCCTGAAGGCACGTGGTTCGGCAATATGCTGAGCTTCTGGCCGTTTGTGCTGGTTTATATGCTGATAGCGCTGGTGTTGGGGCAGGTGATTATAGCTCGCGCGATGCACTTTAAGTGGAAGCGCGACATACCCTTTATGCTGAACCACCTGGGCCTGTTCTTAGCCATGACTACCGCCACACTGGGTAATGCCGATGTGCAGCGACTGAGGATGATAACCACTGAGGGACAAGCGGAATGGCGAGCTGTGGCCGACAACGGGATGGTGAAGACCATGCCTATGAGCATAGAACTGAAGAAGTTCGTGATGGAGACCTACGACGACGGAAGCCCCAAGCGATTTGCATCGGTCATCAAGGTCGTAGAGAAATCGGGTCAGGAGATGGAGGCTACCATCGATGTGAATAAACCCATCGTGGTTGATGGCTGGAAAATATATCAGTATGGCTACGACACCAGTATGGGTGCCGAGAGCAAGATATCGATACTGGAACTGGTGAGCGACCCATGGTTGCCACTAGTGTATGCAGGCATATTTATGATGCTGGGTGGTGCGGTGTGCATGTTTATCTTTGGTAAAAGAGAAAGTGAGAAAGTGAGAAGGTGAGAATATGATTACTTGGGAACAATTTATATATTTTGCGGTGGCAGCGGTGATGCTCTGGGCTGTAGGTGCCTGGGGCGCCTGGAAGGGTAGGGCTAAGGTGGCCTACGCTACTACCGGTGCAGGACTGGTGGTGTTTTTCAGTTTCATAGTGCTGATGTGGATATCGCTTGAGCGCCCACCTCTGCGCACCATGGGCGAGACGCGATTGTGGTACTCGTTCTTCTTGCCGTTGGCTGGTATCATTGTTTACACTCGTTGGAAATACAAGTGGATACTGACGTTCTCGACCATTCTGGCGCTGGTGTTTATCTGTGTGAATCTGCTGAAACCCGAGATACACTCTAAGACGCTGATGCCGGCTCTGCAGAGTCCGTGGTTTGCGCCACATGTCATCGTATATATGTTCTGCTATGCCGTGCTGGGAGCAGCAACGGTGATGGCGATATATCTGCTGCTATTCAAGAAAAAGCCGATAAGCGATGAGGAAATGGAGATTACCGACAATCTGGTATATGTGGGTCTGGCATTTATGACCTTTGGCATGCTGTTTGGCGCGCTATGGGCCAAGGAGGCTTGGGGCCACTACTGGAGTTGGGACCCCAAAGAGACGTGGGCGGCCATCACGTGGTTCGCGTACCTTATATATATACACTACCGCCGACTGCCAAATAGCAATCAGCGGTTAGCGTTATGGTGCCTGGTGGTGGCGTTTGTGTTGCTGCAAATGTGCTGGTGGGGTATAAATTATCTGCCCTCAGCCCAAGCTACATCAGTACACACCTATAATTCATGATAGGGCCGTAGGTTAAATAATTATTTACGAATGAAATCTACGAAGGAATAACGGAAAGAATGCTTCTCGTCGACGTCGTGATCCTCGCGGGCTGATTCTTTCCAATCGTCGTAGGGTGGGAAGAAGGTGTCGGCATCCTTTGGCGTGTCGTCAATCTCTGTGAGACACAGACGATCGGCTATCTTCAGGGCTTGTTGATAGACGCTGGCGCCACCTATGATGTAGATATCCTCATCCTTGTCGCAATGCAGGAGGGCTTCTTCGAGAGAAGGGTAGACATCGCAACCCTCAAATGCCTTGGTACTACGACTCAATACAATGTTACGGCGATTGGGTAGAGCCCCCTTAGGGAGCGACAGAAACGTGTTGCGCCCCATAATGATGGTATGGCCCGTGGTGAGCGCCTTGAATCGCTTTAAATCATTGGGCAACCAATAAATCAATTTATTCTGGTAGCCTATAGCTCTGTTTTTGGCTACTGCTGCAATGATGCTAATCATTAAACGTTAAACATTAAACATTAAACATTAAACCGATACTTCGGCTTTGATGTGTGGGTGGGGATCGTAACCTACCAACTCGAAATCTTCGAACTTGAAGTCGAAGAGGTTCTTCACATCGGGGTTAATAATCATCTTGGGTAGCTGACGAGGCTCACGAGTTAGCTGGAGCTTGGCCTGCTCAATGTGGTTGAGATACAGGTGGGTATCGCCCGTGGTGTGGATAAAGTCGCCAGCTTTAAAGCCCGTTACTTGAGCCATCATCTGCAGCAACAGGGCATACGAAGCGATGTTGAATGGCACGCCCAGGAATGTGTCGGCCGAGCGCTGGTAGAGCTGCAGCGAGAGTCGACCATCGGCCACATAGAACTGGAAAATGGTGTGACAAGGTGGGAGCGCCATCTTGTTGACCTCGGCCACATTCCACGCCGAAACAATCATGCGGCGCGAGTTGGGGTTATTCTTCAGCTGGTCGAGCACGTACTGAATCTGGTCGATGGTGCCGCCATTATAATCGGGCCACGAGCGCCACTGGTGTCCGTAAACAGGACCAAGTTCGCCGTTTTCATCGGCCCACTCGTTCCAGATGCGTACGCCGTGCTCCTGCAGGTATTTCACATTGGTGTCGCCCTTGAGGAACCACAACAGCTCGTAAATAATCGATTTGAGGTGCAGCTTCTTGGTGGTAAGCAGGGGGAATCCATCGTCGAGGTTATAACGACTCTGGGTACCAAAGATGCTGATGGTGCCTGTACCGGTACGGTCGCCTTTTTCGGTGCCCTCGGTCAGGATTCGGTTCAGGATGTCTAAATACTGTTTCATGTCTTTATTTGACTATTTGACGATTTTACAATTATCATTTATCATTCATCATTTAGAAGCACCTTTGGTGCTTCGTTTGGCAGGTGAGTGCTCTTGATGCGCCAGGGTTTGGGGTATAGATTGTTGGCGCGATTGCCGATGTTTTTTACTGGTCCAAGGGGCTGACCCTTGTACGTGATGGTGACAATGCCCTTCGGGGTGTCGGGGGGCAGCACCAATGCTTCGCCTCGGAGGTATTTGATGGCCTCGGGATAATCGACCTCTATTTTCAGAGGTGAGAGGTCTTGCGTCCCGTTGGTAGCAAGCGAGCGGAGCTCGAGCGGAGAGGTGAGAGGTGAGAGAATACTCAGCCCCTTGAATCGTTGCTTATCATATCTCTCACTTCTAGCTTCTCCTCTCTCACCTCTTTGCTTGCGCAACGCGCAAGCAAATAATCCTTCGCCGCGGGTGATGCCGGGGATGAAGCGATAGACGGGGGCATCGAAGCCTTCGAGGAGCGAACCTGTGATATTCCACGAAGGGTCTACGGGGATATCGAGTACCTCGGCATCGAAATTCTCGAGAATCCAACGGATGTTCTCTTCGTTCTCCTTTGTATTATATGTACACGTACTATATATAAATAGTCCGCCTGGGTTGAGACACTCCCACGCATCGGCCACAATCTCACGTTGCAGTTGCCAACACTTCTCCACATTCTGCATACTCCACTCGTTGATGGCGTTAGGATCCTTACGAAACATGCCCTCGCCCGAGCAAGGTACATCGCACAGAATGATGTCGAACTTCAGCTTGGCTTTCTTGAAATCGCGCGGATAATTATTGGTGACGATGCAGTTAAGTGCTCCCCACTTGGTGATGTTCTCCAACAGAATCTGAGCGCGATTACCCATCGGCTCATTACTTACCAACACACAATCCTCAGGCAGCACACTCCGCATAGCAGTGGATTTTCCGCCAGGAGCGGCGCACATATCGAGGGCGACATGAGGTGAGAAGGTGAGAAGGTGAGAAAGTGAGCGGAGGATGTGGGTGACGAACATGGAGGAGGCCTCCTGTACGTAGTAGCATCCGGCGTGTAGTAATGGATCGAAAGTGAATTGAGGTCTTTCTGCGAGATAAAAGCCTTCCTCGCACCAAGGGACCTGTTGAAGGTGAGTGGGTGAGGAAGTGAGAAGGTGAGATAATTCTCTCTTCACATTCACACGCACGCTTACGGGGGCTTCCTCTTCGAAAGCTCCTAAGAAGCGATTAAACCTCTCATCGCCCATTATTCTACGTGTTTCGGCCACGAAATCGGCGGGTAAATTCACCATTGTCACAGAAATTTTTGGCAAAATTAAAAAAAATCTGAGAAAAAACACTATCTTTGCAACTAATTTATGATTTCTTACGTCAAACAGGTGTAGAATTTAAAAACAAAGAAGATATGAAACAGTATTTAATCGCAATCGCCATGGTGCTCGCACTTAGCTCAAACGCTAATGCCACAGCACAGAAGCATCGCCACACCCCTCGCACCGAGCAGGTTAGCGATACAGTGAAACACGATCAGGGCTCAATCGAAGCCTTCTCTGACACTACTGCTGCTAAAACAACAAATTCTAACGCTGATGTTGATGACGACTACAAGTACGACCATCATGTAACGGTAGAAGGTGAGGATGCAGCACCATTTATTAAAGACATGTTTGAAAGCATGGGTGGAGCATTCGTTCTGATTCCAATCCTCGGCATTCTCTGCTTTGGATTCTTCCTGCCCATCATCATTCTGATTCTGGTGTTCTACTTCATCAATCGCAATCGCAAAGAGAAGTATCGCCTGGCCCAGATGGCCATTCAGAACGGACAGCAAATACCCGAGGAACTGCTGAAGGAGACCTATACAACTAATAACAGCAAGGAGTATACCGAAGGCATCCGCCAGATGTTTACAGGTATCGGACTCGCCATCTTCCTGGGTATCATACTCGATGAACTTGGAATAGGTATAGGTGCGCTGGTATTCTTCATCGGACTGGGCAAGTACATTATAGCACGCCAAGCCAAGAAGAACGATAATCTGAACGACAACCTGAACGCAAACCGTCAGGAATTTAATAACAACCCTAAACACGACGAATTATGAACAAGAGACTGATGAGATCAAACGACAGAGTAATAGCTGGAGTTTGCGCCGGAATAGCTGAGTACCTGGATTTCGACCCCGTAATGGTACGCTTGGCATACGCATTCCTTACCATTTGCACATGCTTTAGTGGAGTGATCTTTTACATCGTATGTTGGATTGTAATGCCAGAACGCAACTGGATAGAACAGAAGTGAGAGGGTGAGAAAGTGAGAATGTGAGTATGGCTAGCATCAGCGACATAGCACTAGTGACACAGGTGGCGGTGTTCCACAACAAGCAGGCGTTCGACCAGCTTGTTAGGAAGTACCAGTCGCCTGTGCGCAGGTTTTTCCTGAACCAGACACTGGGCGATGAGCAGCTTAGCGACGACTTGGCACAAGAGACCTTTATCAAGGCCTATGTGAATATCAGCAAGTTCCGTGGCATGAGCAGCTTTTCAACGTGGCTGATGCGTATTGCCTACAATGTATACTACGACGACCTGCGCGCTCGCAAGCAGACTTACGATATCGAAGATTCGAGCGCCCTGCGTCAATCAGCCAATACTGGCGATTCTAATATCAAGATGGACATACATGCTGCCATGGCGCTGCTAAAGCCCGACGAACGCACTTGCATCACATTGCAGCTGATAGACGGATACCCGATAGACCAGATAAGCAAGATTACTGGCATTGCTGAAAATACTGTTAAATCGCACTTGAAGCGAGGGAAAGATAAAATGGCTAACTATTTAAAAGATAACGGATATGGAGGATAAAAATGACATTTTGCTGAAGCAGTTTTTTGCAGATGCTGCCAAGCAGACAATAGAAGACAATGGTTTTACCGAGCGGGTGATGATGAACCTGCCAGAGACCGATATGGCTGAATCGAGAGTGCGCCGATTGTCGCACTTGTGGACGCTATTCTGTGTAGTTGTGGCGCTCATAGCATTCTGGTTGGCTAAGGGCTGGCCGATTGTCGAGAACGTCATCGCTGGCGGAAAGCACATGCTGATAAACGCTATCGAGGTGTTCCTGATTACGGCTCCAACTACCGAGATCAGTATCAATCCTTGGGTAGTTGTGCTGCTGCTGGCTTTTGTATTAATTTTCCTGCCTTATCAAACATACCGTAAGTTGTCCGCAACACTTTAAACTCGGTCCTTCGGTTCATCTGATGGCATTGTTCCTGTTGTTCCTCAGGGAGCGCGCTGATCATCTCCTCCGTCAGCACATCGCCCTCCTTGAGGAATTCGTATTTCTCGGCTACACGTTTTTTAATGCGCTTGGGGTTGCTCTCGCCGTAACCCTTTGGCGTAAGTCGGTCGGCCGCTATGCCGTGGGCTATCAGATAGGCCACCACGCTCTCGGCACGGCGTTGCGATAACTGCTCGTTGTAGGCATCCGAACCGCGACAATCGGTATGGGCCGATAGCTCGATGGTAACGTTAGGATTCTCGTTCAGCAGTTGCACCAGCTCGTCGAGTGCTTTCTGCGATTCAGGGCGCAAGGTGGCCTTGTTGAAATCGTAGAAAATGTTCTCTATCAGCACGGGGGCTGAAATATTGGCCAATGGGAATTGCAGCACGTATTCCTCCGATTTCTTGGCGGGCTCCACACGTATCTGTTCCTGGTGATTCAGGTAGCCCTTACAGGTGCCCAGAATCACGTAGTCTACGCCCGGTTTTATCTCTTGGGTAAACGATCCGTCGCTCCTCACGCTTAGCTTCATGTTGGTGCCATCGTTGCCCACCATATATACCTGGGCCGCGGTGAGCTCGTAGCCGTCCTGCTCGTACACCCAACCCTTAACCGTTTGGATAATCTCAGGGTTATAAAAGCTATAGATATGGTCGAATCCACGTAGATCGCCACGATTCGAGCAGAAGAATCCCTGATTCAATTTACCTTCGAATGTCATGCCGAAATCATCTGCTTGCGAGTTGAGCGGGAAGCCTGGGTGGTGTGTTTTTTTATCGCCAACAGCGATAAAAAATACATCCAATCCGCCTAAGCCGGGATGTCCGTTGGAGGAGAAATAGAGATCGCCGTTGGGGCGGAAGGTTGGGAACATCTCATCGCCTGGGGTGTTCACAGGGGCACCAACGTTTTCGGCATAGCCCACTTCGGTGGTGCTTGTCAGACGGCATCGCCAAATGTCAAGTCCCCCCATACCTCCTGGCATATCGCTCACAAAGTAGAGCCATTCGCCATCGGGACTCACGGCTGGGTGGGCAAAACTCGATAGCGTGTCGTGGGCTATCACCAACTCCTTGGGCTTGCTCCACGAGGCGTCGCTACGGGTTGATACCATGATTTTTGCGTATCGCGGATAGTCGGGGTCGGTGGTGCATTGTGTCAGGTACATTGTCTTGCCATCGGGCGAGAAGCAGCAAGCGCCCTCGTCGTAGGCTGAGTTGAGTTCGGTGGCGATGGTCTGTGGCTTGCCCCATTTGCCCTTCTCGTCCTTTTGGCTATAGAAAATGTCGGCGCTCTTGGTGCCCGTAATGCCGCTCAACTCATCGCCTTGGGCTTGATTGCGGGTTGAGGTGAAATAGAGTTGGTCGTCTGCATCGCCCGCCAGCATGGGTGAGTAGTCGTCGCGGCGAGAGTTAAACAAGTCCATCTTCTTGATGGTATATGCCGAGCCTTCCTTTTTCCATTGTGGTGCCTTCTGGGCGGATTCCAAGCCGACTTTTGCGAGCTGGAGGTTGGCGCTATCCGTTGTACACTGTAAGCTGTCAACTGCGACAGCAAATTGCTTCGCAGCTTCCTTGTAGTTTCCGTTTCGCATGTATAGCTGACCAAGATACAAGTGAGTCAATGAATCTGCCTGCTTGTATCTCACCACATTATTATAGGCAGATATCGCCTTGTTGGTTTGGTTCAGTCGGCGGTAGCATTCAGCCAGTTTCTTGGCGCGTTGTCCGCGAGTGGTGCGTTCTTTGTTAGGAGTCTGTGTGTAGGCTTTCTTATATTGCTCGGCCGCATCGTAGTATTCGCCCACAGCCCAGAATCTATCGCCCTTCTTCACAGCCTGATCCACCCCGCAGCTCATCATCAGCAGGGTGCACATTATTATATTTATAATAAAAAAGTCCTTCCTCATACTTAATATACAACGGAAGGACACTAGATTTATTGCACAAATATGCCTTTATTTCCTTTTCTAATCAGCATCCGATTGGTCGACAGTGGTGCTGGCAACACCAACGGAGCTGTTTTGGTGGGCTGGTTCATCTCCATTGCTGGGCTTAGGGGTAATATTCGTTTGTTCTACTACAGGGTTGTCATCGAACCAGCACGATGTGGCACCCACCATCAACAACAGCAAAAGAGCTATTTTTAAAATAAAATTCTTCTTCATAGTTGGTCCTCCTTTTAATGATTGGGTTTCTTTAATACAGCCTTGCAAGCAGGCACTTTAGAACTGTTGTTCAAGATAGAATGGAACTCATTGTCCTTTAGAACGTAGTATTCTTCCGAATTGTAATTCTTTCTCTCAATAACAGGTTCCAGCAAATTCTGGGTTCCATAGCTTTTAGCATCGCCGGTGGCAGGTCTGTTGCCTGTGGCCTCGTTTGTCGTTGCAGCTACTATTTCATAGGCGTTAAGATCGCTGTTGTCGGTACAGGCTATCAGTACGCCGTTGTTGGCTTTAATAATTCGTACACCATTAATTAATAAATCACTATCGTCTATAGGAGTAATATCTACCTGGGTATTGCTTGTCATCCTGCAGGTATAAACAGTGATGCCATCGGGTACAATTACATCCACTCCACAAGAGAATGTCCAATAATGGTTGGGTGGGGTAACGGTAGCCTTCAGTTTGCCCGATTCAACGTTCTCCTGCAGACTTCCGGCGAGGGTGTAATCGTCTAGCAATTCAAGTGGTGATTTGATTGTAAGCACCTTGTGGTTAGGATCGCCTGCGGGCAGGTCATCCATCTTGAAAGCATCAGTCGCAATTTTCAGCGGGTCGTCGGTCGTGGGTAGTGAAATTTCTGTGATTGTGACAGATGCTGATATGTTGCTTAGTACGCCAGTTCCTATTTCTTTGATGGCATACTCTGTAGAGCCGTCGCTACTGGTGATTGTGGCAGGGATGGCCACTGCAACCTCTTGTGGATTACCGCCACCAGTAGTTGTTTCTGGTATCGACAGGTTATCGAGTTTAACTTCTACCACATTGACTGTTTTCGTTGTCTCTACACCTGTGTTCTCGTCAACCACAGTAACCTCTTTCTGTTGCACATTGTTATCTTGGCTCACACTTAATTCTAACGATGCCTGAGGTGTTGTACTGCTACTGCCGTCGGTGGCATTAGTCTGTACGTCGTCCACCTCTATCTTTTTCTGTCTGAAGGTGGCTTCTACCTTATAGTTATACTCATCACCTTGCAGCTGGAACGTATAGGTGCGTTCCTGACCTAAGTCGGATGGATCCTCGCCTTCGAGAGTTAAAGTGTTGCTGATACCAGGCCCATTGCCCGATGCGCGAGTTGCAGCATGTGATGCATCGGCCATCTTCTTTATTACTATATCATAGCGGGTGATATAGTAGTCGTTATCGGGTTTTACTGTTAGTGTGCAAATATTCTCAGTTTTGGATACGGATGCTGTCACCGTGCCATTAGTGGCTACGATTTCTACATCTCCTCCAGCTCTTACCATCGTGGTTATGCACATGAGCAGCATGAGTATCATGATGTGTTTCGTATTCTGTCTCATATCTCTTATATGTTTTTGTTTGTTTTTTTCTCTACTTTACTATGACCTTGCGTCTGCCATGAATGTATAGTCCCTTACGTACAGGAGCCTTGTCAAGTTTTCTTCCGTCGAGTGTGTACCAATGATCATCGGTAGTCTTATCATCACTATTAATGTTTTCGATATCCGTGGTTCCCGTTTGACTACCCCAACCAATACTCATCACTCTGGCCAATATTTTATTCGAACGTTTGGCAATGGGCAGATAGCAGCGATGGGCTGCAAGTTGGCCACCTGATGTCAGTACAAACTCATTATTCAGAAGAATGTAACCAGCTTCCTTTGTCAGCGTCATTCCGTCAAGCGAGCCTTCCAGCATACTGTTATAGTTTTGTTCGCTACCTGTAAACAAATAAGATTTCTGTATACTGCCCGATGTTTCGCTGTATAGAAGCACGCCCACATTAGCAGGTATATAATCGATAGAGCTAACAGTTACTGTGTTGTCTTCGATGTCACTCACAACAAAGGCTGTTACTCCATCAGGTGTTGTGATATTCTCATCCGAATAGTAGGTTGTCCAGAATTTGTTCTCTCCGAAGTTGATGTCGGCGATGGTCAGTTCTTGCTGATAGGTGCCGAAGGTTCCACCTTTCCAAAGGAATGTGTCGCCTTGGCGTTCCACTTCTGCTTTCAAGTTACTGGTGGCGTCGCATTTTAGCGAACCATTGGTAACTATGCTCAAGAAGTCGGTGCCCACACCATCTCCTATTGGGATTGCCTTATTAATAATAACCGTTCCCTCTGTCATCGCAGTACAACCGTCGAAGGCGTCGCTGGCGGCGGAGGTCAGTGTGCAACCGTCGAAGGTGACGGTATTCAGACTTGTCCAGCCGCTGAAGGCCTTGGCACCGATGCCTGTCACGCCCTCGCTGATGGTCAGCGTCTCTATTTCGTCCTTCACAATGCTGGGTGCCATACTTGCCGTATAGTCCGCTGTCGCACCTGTACCAAAGACTGTGAAGTCCTTCGTGTAGAGGTCATACTTCCATTCTACGTTCTTGCCACTATTTTCTGTCGAGATACCGCAATAGCCACTTGTTGCACACGATATACCATTGGTATCTGAAGTGTGTCCTGTATTTTCTTTTCCACCTGTTTTTAAAACTATGGCTCCGTTGTAATAGTTATTGGCGAGTGAAACCGCCTGTCTATACGTCAAAACTGCACTAACCGTGTTTCCAGTCAAGGTCATGGTCTTACCTTCTGGTATGGTCAAACCTACTTGATTGTTCTGAACAAAGGAATATCCGGAACTTCTAGGGGCGTAATAATGCCCTATAAGACCTCCGACAGTTGTTCCTGTACAATCACCCCAACTTGAATTGTTATCTATGGTTACCCAGTTCATCACATAACCGATAAGGCCACCGACTACTCCATTTGTATTAATTACAGTCGCCCCTTCGTTATGACAATTCTCAATATATAGGTGGCAATAAAGACCATCACAATATCCGGCAAGTGAACCTGTATGACGTTTTCCTTGGAAAGAACAGCTGGAATCAATGCGAATATTCTTAATGTATATCTTTTCCGGTAATGAAGAGTTTTGTTGTTTGTCGGGAAGTATTGATCCGAATAGCCCTACATAATCCGAATTATCTTTTACCACATGGAGATTCTTGATGGTGACTCCATTTCCATCGAAGGAACTCATGAAACAATTATTTGTTCCGATGGGTTCAAAGTCCTCAATCCCTTCGAAGTCGAAGACTGCATTTTCATCCGCTACCTTAAACCAAGAACCAATCGACCAAGATACCTTAGCGTTGACTATCTTGCTAAGAATAACCATGTCATGCACGTTGTGTATCAGGTATGGATTGTCCTTGCTGGCAGCCTTTGTCGGGTCGGCAGGTTTTAATGCCGTCTTGATGGTGGCTTCTACGTTCGTGGGATGGTTCTGTACTTCGAATGTCCATGACTCATCCAGCTGTTCCTTGCTGCGAACCAGTTTCTGTACATCGCCGTTTGCATCCTTGTAGCTTACCGTCACTGAGGTCAACTCATAGCCAGGATCAGGTGCGCCTGTGATGGTAAACGCCTTGTTGTAGAGGTTATAGTTCCATGTGAGACCCTTGGCCTGATGTCCGGTGATGGCTGGGAAGTATCCGCCTGTTGCCGACTTGAGGAAGTCATTGTCTGAGCGCCAGTAGCCGTATCCGTGTCCCTGGTATGTTACATTGCCGGAATTAATTATCACAGCCATTCCGTTGTAGTAGTTCTCAGAACCGGTAACATTGCCGATGTTACTTGCGATAGCACCGCATCCGTTGCCGCTTTTAATGGTGATGGTCTCACCCTCAGCCATATCCATACCAACGAGGTTGTTGGTCATGGTCGTGTAAGACGCCAGTCCTGCAATACCTCCTGCATACCAATTCGAGGTCACGTCGGCCTTACTGGTACATCCGTCAATGGTAGTACCTGCCATTGCTTGTCCGACAATACCGCCAGCGTATGATTTGGTTGCCTCGACGGCTGCACCCAGGTTGTGACAGTTGATGATGTCGGTATAGTTCGTTGAGGCGACGATGGCACCTGCATAGTTGGTATTGGCTGTAAACGAGCAACTAGCGTCAATTGTTATGTTGCTGATCTCAGATTTTATATAAGATGTAGTGGTTGTGTAATAACCACATCCGAAGAGTCCTACATATTCGTTTCCTGTAAGTCTGAGATTCTTGATGGTGACACCATTACCATCGAAACGGCTGGTGAATTTGGTGTTATTGCTCGTTGATATTCCGATAGGTTCGAAGTCGGTGACGTTCTCAAAGTCGAAGATGTCATTCTCTTTTGCCACCTTAAACCATGTGTTTTTGGTAAATGCCTGACCGGCATTGACGGCCTTGGCTAGTGTCACCATATCGTTCACATTATTAATTAGATATGGATTCTCCTTGCTGGCAGGCTGCGTCGGGTCGGCAAGCCGTAATGCCGTCTCACAGGTGGCTTCTACGTTCGTGGGATAGTTCTGTACTTCGAATGTCCACGACTTATCCAGCTCTTCCTTGCTGCGAACCAGGTTCTGTACATCGCCATTTGCATCCTTGTAGCTCACCGCCACTGAGGTCACCTCATAGCCGGGATCAGGTGCGCCGTTGATGGTAAATGCCTTGGTGTAGAGGTTATAGTCCCATGTGAGACCATTGGCCTGATGTCCTGTGATGGCTGGGAAGTATCCGCCTGTTGCCGACTTGAGGACATCATTGTCTGAGCGCCAGTAGGCGTATCCGTGTCCCTGGTAGGTGGCATTGCTGGCATTTAGTATCACAGCCATTCCGTTGTAGAAGTTATCTGAACCGCTAACATTGTTGATGTTGCTTACGATTGCACCGCCTCCGTTGCCGCAATTAATGGTGATGGTCTCACCCTCAGCCAAATCCATACCAACGAGGTTGTTGGTCATGGTTGTGGCAGTTGCCAGTCCAGCAATACCTCCGGCATACGATTTTGCGGTCACGTCGGCCTTGCTGGTACATCCGGAAATAGTAGTACCTGCCCCTGCCTGAGCGACAATACCGCCAGCGTATGATGTGTTCGCAATAACGGTTGCACCCATATTGTGACAGTTGATGATGTCGGTATAGTTCGTTGAGGCGACGATGGCACCTGCATAGTTGGTATTGGCTGTAAACGAGCAACTAGCGTCAATTGTTATGTTGCTGATCTCAGATTTTATATAAGATGTAGTGGTTGTGTAATAACCACATCCGAAGAGTCCTACATATTCGTTTCCTGTAAGTCTGAGATTCTTGATGGTGACACCATTACCATCGAAACGGCTTGTGAATTTGGTGTTATTGCTCGTTGACTTACCGATAGGCTCGAAGTCGGTGATGCCATCGAAGTCGAAGACATCATTCTCTTTCGCTACCTTAAACCATGTGTTTCTGGTCCAAGCCGTACCAACATTCACAGCCTTCGCCAGCGTCACCATATCCTGCACATTATATATTAGGTATGGATTCTCCTTGCTGGCTGGTTGTGTCGGGTCGGCAAGCTTTAATGCCGTCTCGCAGGTGGCTTCTACGTTCGTGGGATAGTTCTGTACTTCGAATGTCCACGACTTATCCAGCTCTTCCTTGCTGCGAACCAGGTTCTGTACATCGCCATTTGCATCCTTGTAGCTCACCGTCACTGAGGTCACCTCATAGCCAGGATCAGGTGTGCCGGCGATGGTGAAGGTCTTCGTATAGAGGTCGTAGTTCCATGTCAGGGTCTTGCCAGTATGTCCAGGATTAACTGTGGCGAACAGTCCTCCTGTGGCAGACATGATGTATGCATTATCTGCCAGGTTAACACCAAACCCATATCCTGTAAGTTCTTTGGCCCCTTGCTTTGCAGTAATAGCCTGACCATTATAGTAGTTGCCTGTGCCACTACAAGTGTTGACTGAGCCAACAATCGCTCCAACGGCACCGGCAGTGGCAGTGATACTGATGGTCTCATCCTTGCCCAGTGCCATTCCAACTGTGTTGTTGTTCATCTCAACTTTGCCGTTTCCGTAGCCAGCATGGCCCATCAAACCACCTACATCGGTATAACCACTGACGTTGGCATTGCTTGAACAGTCTGAAATGGTTCCTGAGAGCATATAACCGATCAGACCGCCCACTTCCGTAGCGGTGCCTGATGCCGCAACTGGTGCCCCATCGTTATGGCAGTTGGAAATGGTGATGCCTTCGGCGTAGCCGGCAAGCGAACCTAAATAGTTGCCGCTGCTGGCGAATGAGGAACTCTTGTCAATACGGATGTTCTCTATCGTGTGCGTCCAGCCGCCACTTGCATAGCCGAACACACCTGTATAGGTAGTGCCCGAGAGGTTCAGATTCTTAATCGTCACACCGTTGCCGTCGAAACTGCTGGTGAACTTGTTCGTGGATGTTCCGATGGGTTCGAATTCTGTAATTCCGTCGAAGTCGAAGATTTCGTTTGCCGTAGCTATTTTAATCCAAGTGTTCTTCGTCCAATCCTCACCGGCATTCACAGCCTTCGATAATATAACCATGTCATCCACATTGTTTATAATATATGGATTATCCTTGCTGGCCGCCTGCGTCGGATCGGCAGGACGGATAGAGTATTTCTGTTGACCGTTGTAAGTGGTAAAATTACCACCCAGCCATTTGAAACCGTCGTCTTTGTCTTCGACTAAGGTGCTGAGGTCGACACCATTGCCTGTCATCAACGTACCACTTGTGATAACGTTAAAGATGTTCTGGTTGATGATGGGATATACGCCTGAAGCAGGTGAGGTGTTTACGATTGTTACGGTTCCGCTGGCCATAGCCGTACAGCCCTTGAACATGTCGGTGGTGTTGTATGTGTCTGCCTGACCAATAAAGAAATTATCACCGATGGTCAGGTCATTCAGACTGCTGCAGTCTGCGAACATCTCCTTCGTGGAGCTACATCTTCCTAAATTGAGGAAACGGGCATCAACGGTCGTCAGTTTCGTAAATCCGCTGAACCAGCCTTCACAACTTGTAATAGGAACGTTCTTAAACGACTCGTCAAAGGCCACCGTTGTCACACTGCCATTCGTGGCTGTACTCCAGGCGGCTGTCAGGTCCCAGACCTGTCCTGTCGTCGGCTTCTCGCCATTTATGAAGGTCAGTATGGTGCCGTCGCTACTCAGTGATACGTAGGGCTCATCGGTGGAGTTGAATTTCGTAAACGTACCGCTGCAGTAATAGACGTTGCCCATATTATCGCGCGTCACACTATAATCAAGCAGGTCTATAGGCTCCGTCATCAGTGTACCGCTTGTGAAGCAGCTGAAGATATACTGCTCGATAACTGGCGGCGTCGTACCCTTCACGATCAGCGTACCATTCGCCAAGCCATCACATCCCTTAAACATGTCGGATGCATCGAAAAAATTCTCTGGAACATAGAAGTTGCTACCTATAGTCAAGCTCGTCAGGCTGCTACAACCAGCAAACATCTCTTGCGTTGATGTGAAATTACGCATGTTCAGGTTATCTATTCCTGAGATGGATGTTAATTTGCTAAATCCATTGAACATGCGTGCGCCTCCCTGACTCATCTGCATCCTTCCAACATTATACATGCTTGGCTCAATAACCACTGATTCTACATTGTTTTGACAATCAGCTACAAATTGTGCAGTTTCATCATCCTGATGGTTACCCATTTGCTCTTGCTGGTAACTGGCATATGAAACCATACGAGCCTGCTGGCTTAGTTGTTGGAAATTCTCAGGTTCTACACCCTGGAGGGTAAGCGTCTTGAGATCTTTACTTAGAATAACAACCGGTTGCAGCATAATCTGTTCGCCAGAAACCTCCACATAGTTTAATGCGTAATCAAATGTAGGCATCACAAAGGTATATTGGTGTTCTTCACCTTCAACCTTTGATGTGCTAATAGGTTCGTATAGATTGTTAAGCTCTCCACTAACTTTGTACACTTTTAGCTTGAAATTACTAGCTCCCGTACTCTCTGTAATGGTTACAATATCTCCAGGTTTGGCATATTCTGGTGTCCAGCTGTAGAGATGAAACATTGATCCACCATCGACTTTGTAATAACCTTCTGGTATTTGAATTTGAGCCCACGTGACTGAAATAAACGTTGTCAAAACGGAAAATAGTAATAGTAGTCTTTTCATAAAGTTATATTATAGTTTGATTTTTGGGCAAATATAAAGAAAAAATGCGAGATGTTTACTATTATATAGTAAAAACACCTCGCATTTTATGTTTTATTATGAAATAGCCTTGAAATATATCTCTACTTCTTTGTGGATTTTACTTTTTTCAGCTCGGCATCGGTTAGGACGGTGACGCGGCGATTGCTTGGGTCGGCTATCACCTCATTCACTATCTCAGTTACCTGCTGCTTCAGCTCGTCGATAAACTGCTGTGGGTCGTATTTTTGGTGCTCTATGTCGCGGAGCTTTTTCTCCCAGATACCTGTGAGCTCACAACTCTTCAACAGCTCCTCGCGTATCAGGTCAATCAGTTCGATACCTGTAGGAGTAGCTATCAGTCGCTTGCGTTCGCGCTTGATGTAGTGGCGCTTAAACAGCGTCTCGATGATGCCAGCACGACTTGATGGGCGACCTATGCCGTTCTCCTTCATAGCCGCACGTAGCGTCTCATCCTCAACAAACTTACCTGCTGTTTCCATCGCACGAAGCAGCGAGGCCTCATTATAATAAGGTGGGGGAGTAGTCCACTTCTCAGTCAGCGTTGGCTTGTGCTCACCACTTTCGCCCTTCACGAAAGTTGGTAGCGTGCGCTCCTCGTCTTTCTCAGAGGTGAGAGGTGAGGGGTTAGAGGTGAGAGATATGTCTTCTTCTTCCTCTTTCTGCTTATCTTTGCCCTGAACCACGCGCCAACCCGGATCAAGTATTTCCTTACCAGTAACCTTAAATTCTACGACTTCATCTGCAGCAGAGTTTTCTCTAGCTTCTAGCTTCTCACCTCTCACCTCTCCTAAAACAGTTGTTGTCGAAAACTTACAATCGGGCAGGAACACGGCGATAAAACGACGGGCCACCAAGTCGAACACCTTCTGCTCGGCATCGTTCAGGTTCTGTGGTATCACACCCGTAGGGATGATGGCGTGGTGATCGGTCACCTTCGATGTATCGAACACGCGTTTGCTCTTCTTCAGTGCCTTGCCGCCTATGGGCTTGATGAGTTCAGCATAAGGTGCCACACCAGCAAACTTGGTCTGATATAGTCCGTTCAGCGTCTGCGGACATTTGGGGTAGATGTCATCACTCAGATACTGCGTGTCAACACGAGGGTAGGTGGTGTACTTCTTCTCGTAGAGACTCTGAATCAGGTTCAGCGTCATCTCGGCCGAGTAGCCGTATTTGCGGTTGCAGTCTACCTGCAGCGATGTCAGGTCGTACAGCTGTGGTGGCTGCTCCTTACCCTCTTTCTTCTCCACCTTGGTCACCGTGAATGGCTTGCCCTCGATGGTCTCGAACGCCTTTTCGCCTTCCTCTTTCGAGGTAAACTTACCCTTGGTGGCGGTAAAGGTGGTGTCGCGATATACCGTGGCCAGCACCCAGTAGGGCTCTGGCTTAAAGTTCTCAATTTCCTTCTGGCGATTCACAATGAGCGCCAGGGTTGGCGTCTGTACACGTCCTATTGATAACACTTGGCGGTTCTGTCCGTATTTCAGCGTGTAGAGTCGTGTGGCGTTCATGCCTAACAGCCAGTCGCCAATAGCGCGACTCAATCCCGCCAGATACAGCGGCTGGTAATCCTGCTGATCCTTGAGTTGGGCAAATCCTTCGCGAATGGCCTCGTCTGTCATCGACGATATCCACAATCGCTTCACCGGACAAGTGGCCTGAGCCTTCTGCATCACCCATCGCTGTATCAGTTCTCCCTCTTGTCCCGCGTCACCGCAGTTCACGATGCTATCGGCCTTTTGCATCAGGCCCTCAATAATCTTAAACTGCTTCTCAATGCCCTTATCGTTAATCAGTTTGATGCCAAATCGTGGTGGAATCATAGGCAACTGGGTTAGCGCCCATGGTTTCCATGCTTGAGTATAATCGCCGGGCTCCTTCAGCGTACACAGATGTCCGAAGGTCCACGTCACTTGGTATCCGTTGCCCTCCATATATCCATCGTGCGAGCTGTTAGCCCCTAAGATTCTTGCTATATCCCGAGCCACACTCGGTTTCTCTGCTATACAGACTATCATTTTCTTTTTTATTTTGGATGCAAAAGTACTAAATTCCCACCAATTATTAAACTTTTCGGCGCTTTTTTCGTCATAAATTGTAGAATAAACCCTATTTTTGTATAATGAAGAAACTATTTATTGTCACTATTCTCATGGCCATGTCGATGTCGATGCGTGCCGAGAGTCGTAATGTTTTTGTAGAGTTGGGCTATCATCACGCCCAGGTCGAAGCTAAGTTGCATCAGGTTTTCAACGAGGTGTTCCGCGGCCCCAATAAGGTCTACTTCGAGGTAGGCGATTCTATGGGCTACGTGAGCGATATCAAGAATCACGATGCCCGTACCGAGGGCATGTCGTATGGCATGATGATAGCCGTGCAGTTTGGCGAGAAGGATATCTTCGACCGCTTGTGGCGCTGGAGCAAGAAGTATATGCAGCACCAGAGTGGCAATCGCGAGGGCTACTTTGCGTGGAGTTGTAAGACCGATGGCACCCATAATGCCGAGGGTGCAGCCAGCGATGGTGAGCTGTATTTTATCACCGCCCTTATCTTTGCCAGCAACCTCTGGGGTAATGATACTGGTATCAACTATAAGGCCGAGGCCCAGCACATTCTTAACTGCATCCAGCCCAAGGAGTACACCCCCGAGCCACGTCAGGGCGGTTTCCCCGGCTTCGGTCCCCAGCAGCAGGGCCCTCAGAAGATGTACCTCATCGACCCTACCACCAATCTGATTACCTTTACCCCTGATGGTTTCGGTCAGCGATATACCGACCCTTCTTACCACATCCCAGCTTTCTACGAGGTTTGGGCTAAATGGGCCGATGATGGTCGTGCCGACTATTGGCTCAAGTGTGCCCAGGCTTCGCGCGAGTTCCTGCACAAAGCCATCAACCCCAAGACAGGATTGAATGCCGATATGTGTCAGTATGATGGTTCTGAGATGCAGATGCCCCGTTTCCCTGGTATGCCACAGCGCCCTCAGGGAGCCAAGCCACGCCGCAATGGTAGCAACAATTTCCGCTACGACTCATGGCGCGTGCCTATGAACATCACCCTCGACTACGAGTGGAGTGGGGCCGATGCCCAATGGCAGAAGCAGTATGGCGAAACCATCCAGAACTTCTTCTACGCCAAGGGTGTAGATAAGTTTGTCGATCAGTATCGCCCCGATGGCTCATTGCCCGAGGAGGATGAGATTCTGCCCGCAGGTGGTTTCCGCAAGTTGCGCCACAGCATCGGCTTGGTAAGTACCGTTGCCGCCGCCTCCGTTCTCTGCGATCATGCCAAGAAGAAGGAGTTTGTTGATGCCTTCTGGAATGCCAAGCACGAGCCCTTCGACGATGGCTACTTTGATGCCTACTACGACGGTCTGCTGCGACTCTTCGCATTCATGCACCTCAGCGGACATTACCGTGTAATCGAACCACAGAAATAAATTCATTATTTTTAGGTATTGCTTATATTCTAATTATATTATACCTTTGCACCCGCAAAACTGCTCAGGATAATATTAATATAATTAGAATATAAGTAATGTATAGATTCAACGCAAAACACTCGCTGTGCGCTCTGGCTCTCGTTGCCTTCTGCAATCAGGCCCAGGCACAGCAGGATCTTCACGATTCAATCGATTTAAAAGAGGTAAAAGTTGTGGGCAAGTCAAAGGCTCGCCGTATGCAGGAGCAGGCCTACGCCATCTCAGTAGTCGATCTGGCCAAGCAGTATGTGTCAGCCACTCCGCTCAACAAGGTTCTCAACACCGTTACCTCAGTAAAGATACGTGAGGAGGGCGGACTGGGATCCAACTACAGCCTGTCAATGAACGGTTTCTCAGGCAATCAGGTAAAGTTCTTCATCGATGGCATCCCCATGGATAACTTCGGCTCGTCGTTCAACCTTGCCAATATCTCAGCCAACATGGCTGATCGCATAGAGGTTTACAAGGGCGTGCTGCCAGTATATCTTGGTTCCGATGCCCTTGGCGGAGCAGTAAACATCGTTACCCGCCGCAATGCCAACTATCTTGATGCCACCTATTCAGTAGGCTCATATAACACCCATCGTGCCGCTTTCAATGGTGTCTATACCTCAAAGGGCGGTTTCACACTGCGTGCCAACGCCTTTGCCAACTATTCCGATAACGATTACAAGGTCTATGCACCTATCGTTGACCTTGCCACCAATAAGCAGTTGGGCGAGGACTGGGTACGCCGTTTCAACGATGGCTACCGCTCTTTCGGCATCAAGCTCGAAACAGGTGTTGTAGCTAAGTCGTGGGCCGACTATCTGCTGCTTGGTGTCATTGCCTCGGCCGATAAGCGCAACGTGCAGACAGGTGCCACAATGGATGCCGTCTATGGTGGTGTTAAGAACAACAGCTGGTCGGTTATACCTACTATTAGGTATAAGAAGGACGACCTCCTGCTGTCTGGTCTCTCACTCTCGCTCTATGGCACTTACAGCATGGTGAACACCCACAATGTCGATACCCTGGCACGTCGTTACAACTGGCTTGGTCAGAGTTTTCCCAGTACGTCGGCTGGCGAGGCCTACCTCACCGATGCTACCATCAGCGAGCGCCAGTGGCAGGTAAATGCCAACCTAAACTACGTCATCACCGATCATCACTCAGTTACGCTCAACAATGTGTTCTCGGCTCTCCGTCGCAAGAGCGATGACAAGATGTATCCCGACTACGAGATGAACAATGTTCCCCAGCAGCTCACCAAGAATATCACTGGTCTGGGCTATCAGATTCGCTACAGCCGTTGGAACGCCAACGTGTTCGGTAAGATGTACCGCCTGTATAGCTCAACCAATAAGCTTATGGACCAGTTTACTGATAATCAGCGCTGGGAGAAGCTTTCTGAGCGCAAGCACAACTATGGCTATGGTGCTGCTGCCACCTATTATATCCTGCCTTCGCTGCAGGCCAAGGCATCGTTCGAGCATGCCTACCGTATGCCTGAGGCTGTAGAGATGTTTGGCGACGGACTTATTCAGAAGAGCAACCCCGACCTTCGTCCTGAGAGCAGCGACAACCTCAACATCGGACTTCTGTTCGACCAGACCTTCAGCGCTCACCGCTTACAGGCTGAGGTAAATTACATCCACCGCGACACTAAGGACTTCATCCTGCGTGGTGTAAGCCTCTCAAGCAATCCAACTACAAGCTACGAAAATATCGGACGTGTAAAGACCCGTGGTGTTGAGGCTTCGCTGGGCTATTCATATCGCGATGCCCTCCACGTAAGCGGCAATCTTACCTATCAGAACATCAAGGACGACCAACAATACCAGACCACCGAGAATACCTTCGTTGGCGATGGCATCATCGAGAATATTACCTATGGTCAACGCCTGCCTAATATCCCTTACCTGTTTATGAATGGTCATGCCGACTATCAGTTCTTTAACTTCGGTGCTAAGGGCAATACCCTCTCTTTGAACTACGATCTGCAGTATGTTCACGATTATTACCTCTCGTTCACAGGTCTGGGTGCCAAGGCCACTAAGAAGGTCATCCCTGAGCAGCTGTCGCACAATGTTTCTGTAGGCTACAGCCTTTGCGATGGTCGCTACAGCGTAGTGCTCGAGTGCACCGATATCACCAACGCCAAGCTCTACGACAACTATCGTCTGCAGAAGCCAGGTCGTTCGTTCTCGCTCAAGTTCCGTTATTATCTCAGCAAGTAATCCATACGTTTTTAATACAATATATAAGAAATGAAAAATATTTATCTCAATATAATGCTCCTAATGGCTGCAGTAGCCTTCACATCGTGCGACGATAACCTCTCTGACGAGCAGGAGCAGCCTGGTGCCCCCTACGTCCTCAGTCTGGGCGTAACCTCAAACGGCAACACCACCTACTACGTTGTTTCTACTGCCGACCTCATGTCGGGCACCATCAATGCCGTGGGTAAGGGCATCGAGCAGACAGGCTATCACGACTACCAGCAGGGCAGTAATTCAGTGTTCTGTATCGGAGGCATGGGAGTTACCAACGCCACAGCCGTTGTTCGTGGTGCCGATGGTCTGCTTAAGGAGCAGGGAGAGTTTGTTTTCGACAGCTCGCTCGATGGTCTCTGTCAGGTTGATGCCAACACAATGGTTGGTCTCGAGCTGCCAGCCACCAAGCAGAGCGGTCAGCAGCTCACCTTTTATACCGTCGATGCCAATAGCGCTGCCATTCTCGGCAAGAACACCACGGTAAGTGTCGATTCCATCAGCACCCTCGACTGGCCCAGCATCACTGGCATGCAGTATAGCGGTGGCAACCTCTACGTAACCTACACCCCAATGAACCCCCTCACCTTCGAGACAGCCTATACCGACACCTGCTTTGTGGCAGTATATAGCTATCCCGATATGCAGTTCGTTACGCTCATGAAGAGCTCTCAGATGGGCCCTGGTGGTTCTTGGAACGCCTTCAACGGCATGGTTAAGGACGAGTCAGATAACATCTATGTAATGTCAAACTCAGCCCTCTCTAACGGCTATTCTCAGAGCACCAAGCACGCTGCCTTCCTCCGTATCAACAAGGGTGCAACCCAGTTCGATGCCGACTACTATTTCGACTTCGAGGCAGCCACAGGTGGACTCAAGCCCGCCCACATCACCTATATCGGAGACGGCAAAGTGTTTGCTGAGGTCAGCACCCTTAATCCTCAGACAGCTGCCGATCGTTGGGGCGATAAGAGTCTTAAATGCTGCATCATCGACCTTGTAAACAAGATAGTTACCGACGTCGAGGGTATCCCCGTTCATAATGGCAATGGCGGTCGTCGTTTCGCCTGTCTCGTTGATGGTAGCAGTGTCTATCTGCCAGTCTCTACTGCCGATGGCCTCTATATTTATCGTACCGATGTAGCCACAGCCCGTGCTCAGCGTGGTGCCCGTATCTCGGCCACCTTCATCGGTGGATTCTTCAAATTGTAAAAAAATACTTTGACTTATCCTTTGTTTATAGCGTATTTTTGTGTACCTTTGCACCCCGAATACTGAATATAGACAAAAATTAAATGAAAAGTCATCGCTTTCTTTATCATATAGTAGCGCTCCTGGTGGCATCCATCTGGGGCTCTACTTTTATTTTCACTAAGCTGCTGTTGCTTGGAGGCATGACCGCAGCCCAGATTTTTGTGCTCCGTTTTGCCATAGCCTACGTGCTGCTGTTGGCCTATTCGCTCTATAAGGGCGGCAGGTTGTTTGCCTGCTCTTGGCGACATGAGTTGCTCATGGCCATGCTTGGTGTTGTTGGCGGTTCGCTCTATTTCCTTACCGAGAACAACGCCATGAACTACACTACCACTACCAACACCTCCATCATCGTTAGCCTCTGTCCGCTGTTTGCCTCCGCCCTCATAGGCATTGTCTATAAGTCGCAGCGCTTGAATCGCATTCAGACCATTGGTACGCTGATGGCTGCGGCTGGCATGGCGGTTGTGGTTTTGAACGGACATTTTGTGCTCCACCTGTCGCCTCTTGGCGATTGCCTCGCCTTTATGGCGTGCCTCTGCTGGGCGTTCTACAGTCTGCTAATGATTCCCGCAGGCAAGCGTTACAACACTGTTTTCATCACCCGCAAGGTGTTCTTCTACGGCCTTGTCTCCATGATACCTTATTTCATGGTCTATCCTGGCCTTGGGGTCGACATTGTTCTCAGTCAACCCAAGCTTCTTGCCAACCTTCTGTTCCTGGGTTGCGTGGCCTCTATGGGCTGCTTCCTCGCTTGGAACTGGGTGCTCAAGAAGCTTGGCGCCGTCATCGTCACCAACTACGTCTATTTCAACCCCGTAGTCACCGTCATCTTCGCTTGGGCCATCCTCAGCGAGCAGATTACCCTCTACTTCGTTCTCGGCACCGCCCTCATCCTGGTTGGTATGTATCTGGCGGATAAACGTAATAGCAATCAGTAAAAACGATATCTCAATGGCAGCAAAATGGCTAGTTTTGCTGTCTTTTTGTATTTTTAGCGTAAAAAGTTGCGGTGCGTGGGTATTTTTTTGTATCTTTGCACGCTGGAATGAGACCTAAACTTTTAATAACTATATTACTGCTTGCGGCCATCAATGTGTTTGGCTATCCGCAGTTGCACGATCTGGATATACGGGTGGTGCTGAGTAGAAATGGTGATGCGCGCATTACGGAAACGCGACAGATGACCATCGATAGCGAGGGAACAGAGTGCTATATCGGTTTGGCTAACCTTGGCCCCAGCGTGGTGAAGGATCTGGAGGTGACCGACGAGACGGGCGCTAAATTCCTGAACGTAGATTGGGACATCAACGAGAGTCGCAGTTGGAAAACACTGAAATGCGGCATAGTAAAGACCTCTAAGGGCTACGAGATATGCTGGGGCCTTGGCGACAGCGGCGAGCGAACGTATACGACCACCTATACGCTGACGAGCATGGTGTATCGCTATGCCGACGGTGTGGACGGCATGCGCCACGTGTTCCTCGACCAAGAGGTATCGCCCAAGCCTGGGCACGCCAAGGTGACTATCGTAGGCGAGGATACAACGATGGTGTTCAATCCGGATAGCTGCGGCATCTGGGGATTCAGATTCCATGGCGACTTGTGGTTTGAGAATGGCGCCATGGTGGCTGAAACCACCGAGGCCATGAGCCGCGATGCTGCGATATACTTTATGGCGCGATTCCAGTCAGGGCTGTTTGAACCTACCAACTGGGAAGACGACAGCTTTGAAAACAAGATGAACGAAGCCTTCCAGGGGAGCGACTATGATGCCGACGAGGTGGATTGGAGCGACCCTGAGACCATACTGGGCGTGATCGTGGTGATGTTTACCTTTATAGCGCCAATCATAGGCGCCATCTGGGCTGCTATCTACAAGTGGCGTGCACGTCGCCGCATTAACAAGGACCTGTTGTGGTATCGCGACATACCGCTGGACGGCAATCTGCAGGAGGCTAACAACATGCTGAACGCCTATAAATGGGGTAATGCCGACTACAACAATCTGCTATCAGCTTGCATACTGAAGCTGATAGACATGGGCGCCATCAAGATAGAGACACACCCCAACATGAAGGGCAAGTTGGAGCCTAACTTCACGATTTACGCTCTGCCAAACAAGGACAAACAACCAGCACTGATACGCCAGATGTACAACATATTCCTGCAAGCTGCGGGTGGCGACAAGGTGCTGGAACCTAAGGAACTGAAGCAGTATATGAGGAGCAGCTTCAACTCGAAGATAACGGATGCGTTCGTGAGCGCGCTGCATACACAGACCTCGATATCGAAATTCAAGAATCGCGAGGACGAGGTGCGACAGGTGTTCGGATTGAAGAAATACCTGAAGGAGTTTACGCTGATGGACGAACGAGGCGTGGACGAGGTGAAGCTGTGGAAGGACTATATGATCTACGCCACGCTGTTTGGCATAGCCGATCAGGTGATACGCGACATGAAGAAGATAAACCCAGAATACTTTAATATGGACCAGGTGGCCGGACAGATGGCCAACGACATCACGCTGCCCACCATCTATTCGGTGATGCATAGCGGCACGGCACGTGCGGCTGCAAACAAGGCAGCACGCGAGAGCAGAGCCCGTGGCGGAGGCGGACACTCGTCGTTCCACGGCGGTGGAGGTGGATTCCACGGTGGTGGCGGCGGAGGAGGCGTTCGCTGATTTGAGATTTGAGGTTTGAGATTTGAGGTTTGAGATTTGAGGTTTGAGATTTGAGATATGAAACTAAAGGTCAACCGGTGTGTAGTAGATATTTTTGAGGGAGCGGAGGTGAGGCATGCCTTGCTGACGTATCTGGCGCGGAGACGCATGAGCGTGAAGCTGCTGGACCAGCTGGAGGTGACCGACGCGTGGGGACACGAGATAGACCAAGGGGCCCCGGTGAGTGAGCATAGAGAAATAAGAATAAAATTTAAAGATAGAAAATGAGAAAGATAGTACTTTCGGCCTTGGCTGCGATGATGGCCTTGGCTGTATCGGCCCAAGAGCGCCGCGAGCTCCACATACTGAGTGCTAACGATATTCATGCGGCCATCGAGAATATGCCGCGATTGGGCTACGTGGCCGACTCGCTTCGCGCCCTGTATCCCGACCTGCTGATTCTATCAGGAGGCGACAACCGTTCGGGCGACCCCGTGAACGATATGTTTGAGATACCCGCTTACCCCATGGTGGCGCTGATGAACCAGATAGGTTTTCAGGCTACGGTAGTGGGCAATCACGAATTTGACTCGAACCAGGACGGATTGGCACGCCTGATAGACCTGGGCGCATTTGCCACCCTGTGTGCCAACATGGAGCCCGACGCCAAGTGGAACATGCACGTAAAGCCCTACAAGTACTTTGATTGTGGCGGCATCAAGGTGGGCGTGCTGGGTATTACGGCCCTGGGATCGCTGGGTACACCCGAGAGCCACCCCACACGTGTGAGCGAGATCAAGTTTATGGACCCGCTGGAGACCATCAAGAAATATGAGTTTATGCGCAAGGAGTGCGACGTGATGCTGCTGCTTTCGCACCTGGGCTACGAGACGGATGTGAAGTTCTCGAAGGAGTTACCCTGGATAGACATCATCGTGGGCGGACATAGCCACACCCAGCTGGAGGGCGGCGAGATGCACAACGGCATACTCATCACCCAGAACATGAAGAGCTTGCCCTATGCCACACACTCTACATTGGTGCTCGAGGGCAACAAGATAGTAGAGAAGAAGGCCGAGAAAATAGCCATAGCCGGCGTGAAGCGCGAGAACAAGGTGCTGCAGGAGCTGGTGCGCTACTTCTCGGAGAATCCTGCTTTTAAGCGCGTGTTGGCCGTGGCCGAGACACCATTCTCTACCCGCGAGGAATTAGGCAACATGGTGGTAGATGCCTACCGCACCGAGGGCAAGGCCGACGTGAGTTTCCAGAATGCTGGTGGCGTGCGCATGGACTACGTGCCAGCTGGCGAGATGACCGTGGGCGACGTGCTGAAGATGGACCCATTCCAGAACGCACTGGTAGAGGCTAACATCACGGGTAAGGAACTGGCCGAGATGCTGATATCGTGCTACGAACACGACAAGCACCGCTTCCCATACGTGAGCGGATTTAAGTGCGATGTGACCTTCGATCCTGCTACCAATCAGATCAAGAAGCTGGTGCTGCTGGACGATAACGGCAAGAAGCTGAACCTGAAGAAGACCTACCGACTGGTGGCCAACAGCTATGCCGTGGCCGTAAGCCCCACCAACCGCAAGGATCAGGGCCGCAACCTCACCATGACATCGCCTGAGACCATCAAGAACTACCTGGAGCATCAGGGCAAGGTGAGCTACCAGGGCACAAGCAGAGTGAACATCAAATAAAACGGAATAATCAACTCAATCTATGAAGAAATCTATTATCGCATTGGCGCTGATGCTGACAAGTGTATCGGCATCGGCTGGAGAGCAGAAGGAACTGCACATTCTGAGTACTAACGATATGCACGCAGCCATAGAGTGCATGCCCCGACTGGGATTCGTGGCCGACTCGCTACGCGCACTCTATCCCGACCTGCTGATACTCTCGGCGGGCGACAACCGATCGGGCGAGCCGCTGAACGATATGTACGAGATACCGGCATACCCCATGGTGGCGCTGATGAACATCGTAGGCTTCCACGCCACAACGCTTGGCAACCACGAGTTTGACTCGGGTCAGGAGGGCTTGGCCAAGCTGATAGACATGAGCACATTCCCCACGCTGTGTGCCAACGTGCATCCCGCATCGAAGTGGAACATGCACGTAAAGCCCTACCAGCTGTACGATTGCGGCGGGCTGACCGTGGGTGTGATAGGTGCCGTGGCATTGAGTCCATTAGGCATACCCGAGAGTCACCCCAACAATACTACCGACATGAAGTTTGATGCCCCGCTGGAGGCCATACAGGAGTACCGCTGGCTACGCGAGAAGTGCGATGTGGTGGTGCTGTTGTCGCACCTGGGTTACGAGAGCGATGTAGAGGTGTCGAAGAGCTTGCCTTGGGTTGACATCATCGTGGGCGGACATAGTCACACCCAGCTGAAGGGCGGCGAGGTGCATAATGGCATTTTTATCACCCAGAACACCAACCGACTGAAGCGCGCTACCCATTCGACCATCGTGGTAGAAGACGGTAAGGTGGTGAAGCGTATGGCCGAGAATATCGAGATAAAAGGCGGCAAGAACGAGAACAAGGTGATAGCCGAGCTGGTGCGCTACTTCTCGGAGAATCCTGCCTTCCACCGCGTGCTGGCCCAGGTGGAGACCCCATTTGAGACCTACGAGGAATTAGGCTGCCTGATGTGCGACGCCTATAAGACCGAGGGTAAGGCCGACCTGAGTTTCCAGAATGCGGGTGGTGTGCGCTACGACACCCACGCCACGGGCGGTTTCACCGTATCGGATGTGCTACGACTGGACCCATTCCAGAACGAGGCCGTAGAGTTGCAGCTGACCGGAAAGGAGCTGATGGACATGATGATAAAGTGCTACGACAACGATAACAAGATATTCCCCTACGTGGGCGGCATGACGGCCGAATACACTCTGGACCCCGCCACCAAGCAGATCAAGAAGCTGGTGCTGACGGGCGAGGACGGCAAGAAACTGAACCCCAAGAAGACCTATAAGGTGATGACCAATAGCTACACCACCGCCATCAGCCCCACCAATCGCAAGGATCCCGGCACGGGCATCGGCAAGATTACCGCCCAGCTCATCATGGATTATCTGGAGCATCAGGGCCACGTGAGCTATCAGGGAGTGAAGAGATTAAGCGAAAAATGATATATTTTTTATAAATAGGTGTTAGATTAACAAAAAAAGTGTATCTTTGCACCCGAATGAAACTAAAATTATTAAATAAACAATCAAAACATCAATTTAAATCTTAAGACATTATGGCTTACAAAGAAGTAACAACAACGGGTTACGGAACCCGAGTAGGTAACTCGTTTAAGGCGATTGGTAGTGGCATCGTGCTGTTCCTTGCTGGTACAGCATTGCTGTGGTGGAACGAAGGTCGCGCCGTGAAAACTGAAAAAATGCTCGATGAGGCCGGAAGCGCCTATGTCGAGATGGAAAATCCTAACAAGAAGGATGCATCGCTGGAGGGCGAGCTGATTTGCGGTACTGCATTGGCAACTACCGAAGACTCTCTGATTGACAATGAGTTTGGCATTGGTGCCAAGGCCATCGCGTTGACACGTAAGGTGGAGTACTACCAGTGGGTAGAGCACGTGAAGGAGACCAAGAAAGACAAGCTTGGCGGTTCAGAAGAAGTGACACGCGAATATACATACAGCAAGAGCTGGGTAAGCAGCCCAGTACAGTCGAGCGAGTTCAAGGATCCCGCTTATCAGAACAAGAACATGGTGCTGACCACCGTTGAGGATGCCGAGCAGTATGCCGAGAACGTATCGTGGGGTGCCTACAAGCTGAACGAGAGCTTGATTCACAGCATCCGCTCGAACGAGGCACTCGACTTGGCTATCGCCGAGGATATGCTGAAGCAGTTCGACAAGAACACCCAGGCCGCTTACGAGCGCTTCTACGGTGTGCAGAAGAACAATCAGCCTACACCTAACACCCAGCAGCCAGCTGCCATCCCCGATTCAATCAAGGCTCAGTTGCCCGATTCTACCAAGGCTAAGCTCGACTCGCTGCAGGCCGTCAACGACAGCATTAACAAGGCTATGGAGGCTGCCCAGAACAAGAAGGATCTGGAGTATGTACACGTGGCTAACAACATCCTGTACTTCGGCCGTGTGCCCGGAAGTCCTGAGGTGGGTGATGTTCGCGTAACATTCGAGAAGGTGGTTCCAGCCAAGGTTACCGTAATGGCCGTGGTTGATGGCGACACCTTCAAGCCATTCAAGGCTAAGAACGGTAAGCGTTTCCAGACCTTGGTAATGGGTAAGAAGAGTGGCGACGAGATCATCGAGGCCGAGAAAGAGGCTAACAATATGTTCCTGTGGATTCTGCGTATCGTAGGTATCATGATGGTTGTAGGCGGTCTGAAGGGTATCTTCGGATTCCTGGAGACCATCCTCAAGGTGGTTCCATTCATCGCTGGTATCTTCGGATGGGGTGTTGGCATCGTATGCACCGTGGTTGGTGTTGTATGGAGTCTCATCGTCATCGCTATCGCATGGCTGTTCTATCGCCCATTGCTGGGCATCACTCTGTTGGTACTTGCCGCATTCCTCATCTGGGTATTCGCATTCAAGGGCAAGGATAAGCTGAAGGAGCTGGCCGCCAAGGCTAAGGCCAAGGGTGCCGAGCCAGCAACAGTACCAGAATCAGCAGAGTAAACCCGATATGAAGAAAACTCTTTTCCTGACAATAGCTTTGTGCCTGTGCGCCGTATTTGGCGTGCGGGCACAGGTTGTGAAAAACGGCACCAAGTGGTGGGACGGCAAGGCGCTCTATACAGCCACCGTCGACAAGGAAGGTGACGTGGTGATGAACGGCATTACCCAGGCCGATGGCAACAAGAAGTTCTGCCTATCGAAAGCCGATGCCGCTGGATTGTATTATCTCACTAAAGATAACCCCGATGCCGTGATGCCCGTAAATGGCAACATGGGTAGCAAGGTGATGTTGGTGCGCGAGGGTAGTAACACCTTCCTCCGCATACTGAACCGCAAAAGGGAGGTGACCCATCAGTTGGAGCTCACCACCAAGACGCTGGCCGAACTACGCCCGCTGGAGGATGAGCGCAACTTTGCTGAAGGCCCTGAGTATAATCAGGACTTGAAGGAACTTGTGGATGGCGACTATATGGCAGGTGGCTTGGCCGATGACGGCCGCGGTCCCGAAGAGATTGACGGCGTGGCCACATGGACCGTGAACACCGCCCGCGAGTTTATCAACGCGCTGGGTAGCGATCGCACCATCGTATTGGCCGAAGACGCCCACATCAATCTCTCGGATATATTGGAGATCCAGAAGGCGTTTGAGGGTTACGCTGACCGCCGTTGGGGTATGCAGGCTAGTGATTTGGTCGGCTCGAAATCGCTGATTGTAAGCGAGCCTGAGACCGATGGACAACAGCTGGCCTTAGTCAATATGTCGAACCTGAAGATTAAGGGCACACGCAACTCGAGCATCGAGGTTAATCCGCGTTATGCCTTCTGTCTCAGGTTTGTGAATTGTGCCAATTGCTCGGTCGAGAACCTCACCATCGGACACACCGTGGGTGGTTTCTGTTCAGGAGGTGTGATTGGCGTAGAGCAGTCGAGCGTTATTGTGAAGGATTGCGACCTGTATGGTTGCGGTACTTACGGACTTGATCTCCGCGATACCTATGGCTTCCAGCTCATCAACTCTACCGTGCACGATTGCACCTATGGCATCATGCAGATGAACAACTGCACCCTGACATCGTTTGAGCGTTGCGACTTCTTCAACAATCGCGAGTACGGCTTGATAGAAGGTTGGGGCAACAACGGCGTGAAGTTCGACGATTGCCGTTTCTTCGCCAACTGGGGCGATTCGCAGCTCTTCTTCTTCGACTCGGTATTCTCGCTGATTAACTGTAAGATTTATCACCCCAAGCAGAATCTGGGTACGATGGACAAGAGTGTAAACCGTGGTTCGAAGTTTATCGACAACCCGCTTGACACCAGTATAACCAGTCGTGGCGTAGGTCCCGACCAAAACAAGTAAGTATGAAGAAACTATTGATCATAGCAATATGCGCCGTAGGCATGATGATGGCTTGCACCAATAATGGCAAGACCGGTGCCGGCGATGGCGTTGACAGCGACTCGGTGGCTATCGACTCGATGGCGCTGGTGGAGGAGATTGATACCACCCCCAAGCCCATTTTTGTCTATATCCACAACCCCAAGGACATCATGCTGCTCTACGACTCTGAGGACTCGCTGGAGCAAGACTTCCGCCGCAATCGCGCCTTGTACACCAAACTCATCAACGGTGAGAATAAGTGCCTGGGCGTGACGTGTATTGGCGAGCAGTTGTACGATCCCGATGGCGACCCAGCCACACGCGGCCAGATTCATGGTCGTGAGGATATACCCGCCGCTGGACTTCAGTTTGCATTTACCGACCAGAAGTTCAATGCGCGCAACATGGGCGGCATGTATGTAGTGGTGGCCGATGAGTATCTGGCATCTCGCAAACTCATAGATATGGGCCATATAGACGATAACCGCCCTTTGCCAAAGGATGTTGTTAAGAAGCTGGAGGCCGAGTATAAGATGAAGACCAGCCGCTCGATACTCTCAAAGAAGGGCAACAAGTACAGCTACGGCATACTGCAGTTTGCGGGCAAATACAGAACCGTGAAGGAGGGTGGCGAGAAGTACGACAAGTGCTTGGCGCTCGAGGTGATTACCGATGGCGACAAGGTGTACTCGGTGCCCGTTGAGGGTTACATCATCGATGGTCAGCCCACGTGGCATGCCGATGATGATGGCGAGTATTACAACAGCGACGTCACCCTGTTCGAGGGTCCCGATAGCACGCTTGAGGCTACCTTCATCAAGTGGGCTCCCGAGAGTTGTACCACGGGTATGTTCTACGTTCGCGATGGCAAGATGACGCGCCAGATTTACGTGGTCTACCAAGCGCTGAATGATGAAGACGAGCCCCTGTGGCGTAAGGACATCGCCCAGATGACCAAGCTCTACGAGGCTTTCTCGGCTCAGAACAAGAAGTATAAGTTCTGCAAGTATCGCTGGATTGACATCGACGACGACAACAAGACGGAGATGTGGCTGCGAGCTGAAGACGATAAGCATGGCGCCCTGTTTACCAAGGTGGGCGGCAAGTGGAAGCTGATAGCCGTAGAGGATGGCGCCGGTAATACACTCGACGAGTTGCTGCCAGAGGGAATCTCCATCTGGTGGAGAGATTTTGACGAAAAACAAAAGAAATAAACAGATATGGATTTTAAGGAATTTACATCGAAGTTTTTAAAAGGTTGCGGATGCTTGAGCGTTGGTACTTTTCTGCTGGTGATTATCATCGGTATCTTTGCGCCCGATCCAAGCGATGAGGAAGTAGAGAAGTTGAAGAAAGAGCTGAACGAGCGAGTTGAGAGCGAGAAAACCCAGCAAGACTCGGTAGTAGTAAACGATGTGCTGGAGGGCGACCCCTATCAGGAGCTCGACGACCTGATCGGATTGGGTAGTGTGAAGGAAGAGGTGCGCTCGCTGGCTAACTTCGTAAGACTGCAGAAGGAGCGCGAGGCCAAGGGATTGAAGACCGCCAAGGTGTCATACCATCTGGTGTTTTACGGATCGCCTGGTACCGGTAAGACCACCGTGGCCCGTATCGTGGGCCGCATCTATAAGGATCTGGGCGTGCTCAAGAGAGGTCACACCGTAGAGACCGACCGTGCCGGACTCTGTGGTCAGTATGTAGGTCAGACCGGTCCTAAGACCGACTCGGTCATCGCCAAGGCGCTCGATGGCGTGCTGTTTATCGACGAGGCCTACTCGCTGGTTCCCGAGGCTGGTGCAGGCAACGACTACGGTCAGGAGGCCATCTCTACCATCCTGAAGCGTATGGAGGACTATCGCGACCGACTCGTAGTGATTGTGGCTGGTTATAAGGGCGAGATGCAGCGATTCATCGACTCTAACCCCGGACTCCAGTCGCGCTTTAATCGCTACATCGATTTCCCCGACTACTCGGGCGGCGAGCTTAGCGACATCTTCAAGATGTATATGAAGAAGAATCAGTACACCCTCTCTGCCGAGGCTGAGAAGTATCTGAAGGAGCGTTTCGAATATGCTGTGGCCCATAAGGACCGCAACTTTGGTAACGCCCGTTACGCCCGCAACGTGTTCGAGAAGAGTATTCAGGCTCAGGCCAACCGCTTGGCTAACGAGAAGAATCTGGATAAGGATAAATTGACCGAACTCACCGTCGACGACCTGAAGGGTGGATTCTCATCGCGCTCTAATATATAATAAATAGGTGTAGCCGATGAGCAAGAGGATGATAACGATATTAGGGCCAACGGCTTCGGGCAAAACGCCCGTAGCCGCCCATTTGGCCGCCCAGATCGGTGGAGAAATCATCTCCGCCGACTCGCGCCAAGTATATCGCCGCATGGACTTGGGAACAGGAAAAGACTTGGCCGATTATAGATTAAATATTAAAAATGAAACATTCTTGGACAAGCCAAGCGGCAAAGCCGAGCGAAATATTCGTTATCATCTTATTGACATTTGCGAACCTGGAACAAAATATAATCTGTTTCAGTATCAGCAGGACTTTTTCGATGCCTATCAAGACATACAGAGTAGGGGAGCAGTACCCATTCTGTGTGGCGGAACGGGCCTTTATATCGAGGCCGTGCTCAAGGGCTACAAGCTCTCGCCCGTGCCTCAGAACCAAGCACTCCGTGATAGCTTAGAGGGCAAGTCGCTCCCTGAGCTCACCAAGATGCTTGAAGACCTCAAGGCCAAGACGGGCACGAATATGCACAACACCACCGATGTTGACTCGTGCCAACGCGCCATCCGCGCCATCGAGATCGAGACGTATAATCTCGAAAACCCCGTGCCGCGTCGCGAGTTGCCGCCCGTCGATTCGCTCATCATCGGTATCGACATCGACCGCGAGTTGCGTCGTGAAAAAATCACCCGCCGCCTCAAGGCCCGACTTGACGAGGGAATGGTCGACGAAGTGCGCCATTTGCTCGACGAAGGCATCGCGCCCGAAGACCTGATTTACTACGGATTAGAGTATAAATTCTTGACAGAATACATTACCGGACAGCTCACTTACGACGAGATGTTCAGTCGCCTCGAAATAGCCATTCATCAGTTTGCCAAGCGCCAGATGACGTGGTTCCGCGGCATGGAGCGCCGTGGCTTCACCATCCATTGGATTGACGCCACCCTACCCATGGAGGCGAAGATAAATGAAATCTTAAAGCTCTATGTTTAATGTTTAATGTTTAATATATACCGATGGCAGTAGAATCAACAAGATGGGGCATACTTTATTGCCCAAAGACAGGATTCCTCTACAACCCGCAGAAGCGTTGGGAGAAGATTCAGAAGGTGCTCGACGAGCGCCATGTGCTTTACGACTTTGTGCAGAGCGAAACCGCCGATAGTGTGGAGCGACTCGTCAAGATGATGATAACGAATGGCTACAAGACCATCGTCATCGTGGGAGGCGACTCGGCCCTTAACGATGCCGTTAACTGCCTGATGATGGAAGAGAAAGCCATTCGCGAAGAAATAGCCCTGGGCGTTATCCCCAATGGTGTGCTCAACGACTTCGCCAAGTTCTGGGATTTCGATGGCGACGAGATCGAACAGACCATCGATTGGCTCATGCAGCGCCGCATCCGTAAAATCGATTTGGGCTGCATTCGCTATACCAACAAGAAGGGCGACAAATGCCATCGTTATTTCTTGAATTGTATTAACATTGGCCTCACCGCCGACATCATGAATCTGCGCCGCCAGACGCGCCGTCTTTTCGGCTCTCACACCCTGGCTTTCATCGTGTCGGTATTCGTCATGCTGTTCCACCGCATGGAGTATAAGATGAAGCTCAAAATCAATAGCGACGTCATCGATCGCAAGGTGATGACGGTGTGCATTGGTTCGGGCCCCGGCTACGGCCAAACCCCTAATGCAGTGCCTTATAACGGCATGCTCGACGTATCGGTGGTGTATCACCCCGAGGTGGTTCAGCTCATCGAGGGCTTGTGGCTGTTGGTGGCCGGCCGCTTCCTCAATCACCGTAGTGTGCACCCCTATCGCACCAAGGAGGTCGAGGTGGAATATGCCAAGAAAGCCATCGTAGGTATCGACGGCCGACTGATGAAAACACCCGTGGGTAGCTACAAGATAAATGTAGAACAAGAGGTTGTAAATTTTTTGATACCAAGTTGATAAAATGGGGCTCGCAATTGTTGCGGGCCTCTTCTTTTAATTACCAATAAATGTTAAATATCCTTTGCAAAACCTTGTTTTATGCGGATTTTTTCCTACCTTTGGAAAATCAAAACTAATATTCACTAATAATAAATACCTTTAGACAGGAACTATGAGCTATCTACGATTAGAGAAAGCCGTGATGACTAACCTGCAGGACAGTCTCCGCCGTGAGTTCCTCCGAACCAACCGTTCGGGCGCATATAGCAGCTCTACACTTGTAGACTGCAACACGCGTAAGTACCACGGATTACTGGTAGTTCCCGTACCCGAGCTCGACGATGAGAACCATGTGCTCTTGTCATCGCTCGATTGTACGGTTATCCAGCACGGAGCCGAGTTCAACCTCGGTCTGCACAAGTATCAGGGCAACAATTTCAGTCCTAACGGACACAAGTACATTCGTGAGTACGATGCCACCGAAGTGCCTACTACTACTTATCGTGTTGGTGGTGTTATTTTAAAGAAGGAGATAGTCTTCCAGCACTACGAAGACCGCATCCTGATTCGTTATACATTGGTCGATGCCCACTCAGCCACCACGCTGCGTTTCCGTCCGTTCCTGGCCTTCCGTTCGGTTCGCCAGTTCACCCACGAGAACTCTACGGCAAGTCGCGAGTACTCTGAGGTCGACAATGGCATCAAGACCTGTATGTATGCCGGCTACCCCGATCTCTACATGCAGTTCTCCAAGAAAAACGAGTTCATCTTCATGCCCGACTGGTATCGCGGCATAGAGTATCCCAAGGAGCAGGAGCGTGGTTATGCCTCTAACGAGGACCTCTACGTGCCCGGCTATTTCGAGATGCCTATCAAGAAGGGCGAGAGCATTATCTTTGCCGCTTCTACCTCGCAGACCAAGACTTCGGGCCTCAAGAAACTCTTCGACGAGGAGGTGGCCGACCGCGTGCCACGCGATAACTTCTACCATTGTCTGGTTACCGCCGCCCACCAGTTCCACCGCAAGGAGCGCAACAAGGACCGCTACCTCATGGCGGGCTATCCTTGGTTCAAGTGCCGCGCCCGCGACACGTTTATCGCCCTGCCCGGATTGACACTTGCCATTGGCGAGATCGATTACTTCGAGAAGGTGATGCAGACCAGCGAGCGCGCCCTGCGCGAGTTTATGGCCGGCAAACCCAGCTCGGGCAAGATCTACGAGATTGAGCAGCCCGATGTGCCCCTGTGGGCCGTATGGGCCATGCAGCAGTACGCCAAGGAGGTGGGCCGCGACAAGTGCTACGAGATGTACGGCAAGCTGCTGCAGGATATTATCAAGTATATCCTGGACGGCAAGCATCCTAACCTGCGTCTTGATGACAACGGACTGCTATATAGCAATGGTCGCGACAAGGCTGTGACCTGGATGAACTCTACGGCCAACGGCAAACCAGTAGTGCCACGTTCGGGCTACATCGTAGAGTTTAATGCCCTGTGGTACAATGCCCTGAAGTTCAGCGCCCTCATGGCCAGCGAGAAGGGCGATGTAAAGGGCGCCGCCACCATCGAGACACTCGCCGCCCAGGTTAAGGACTCGTTTGTTGAGACATTCGTCAACGAGTACGGCTATCTGCTCGACTATGTCGATGGTACCATGATGGATTGGAGCGTTCGCCCAAACATGATATTTGCTGTAGCATTCGACTACTCGCCGCTCTCTCAGCAGCAGATGAAGAGTGTGGTTGATATATGTACACGCGAGTTGCTCACACCAAAGGGACTCCGCTCGCTCTCACCAAAGAGTGGCGGTTATAACCCTATCTATGTGGGGCCGCAGACTCAGCGCGATTACGCCTACCATCAGGGCACCGCATGGCCTTGGTTGGGCGGATTCTATATGGAGGCATGCCTCAAGCTCTACAAGCGTTCGCGCCTCAGTTTCATCGAGCGCCAGCTGGTGGGCTATGAAGACGAGATGGACTATCACGCTATCGGCACCATCTCTGAGCTATTCGATGGTAACCCGCCATTCCACGGTCGTGGAGCCATGTCGTTTGCTATGAACGTGGCCGAGATTCTGCGCACGCTTAAGTTGATGGAAAAGTATTCATATCAAAAGTAAGGAGGGCCAGCTATGAAAGTATTAATGTTTGGATGGGAGTATCCTCCTCACGTATTCGGCGGTCTTGCCACTGCCAACTATGGTATCTCTGAGGGCCTCAAGGCTCAGGGCGATATCGAGACGGTGCTTTGCTTGCCTCACCCCTTTGGCGATGAGAGTCAGCATGCGTGCCGCATTGTGGCTATGAATGCAGTACCTATTGCCTATCGCGATGTAAGCTACGACTATGTTAAGCAGCGTGTGGGCAACATCATGGATCCTGATTACTATTTCAAGCTCCGTGAGCATATCTATGCCGACTTCAACTATATGAACGTTAACGACCTCGGTGCCATGGAGTTTGCGGGTGGTTATCCCGGCAATCTGCACGAGGAGATTAATAATTACTCTATCATTGCAGGTCAGGTGGCCCGTGCCGAGGAGTTCGACATCATCCACGCCCACGATTGGCTCACCTTCCCCGCTGGCATCCACGCCAAGCAGGTTAGCGGCAAGCCTCTGTGCATCCATGTACACGCCACCGACTTCGACCGCTCGCGTGGTAAAGTTAACCCCACCGTTTACTCTATCGAGAAGAACGGTATGGATTGGGCCGATTGCATCATGTGTGTATCCGAGTTGACCCGCCAGACGGTCATCAACCAGTATCATCAGGATCCACGCAAGTGCTTCACCGTCCACAATGCCGTTTATCCCCTGCCACAGGAGTATCAAGACATTCCTCGCCCCGACCATACGGGCAAGGAGAAGGTGGTTACCTTCCTGGGTCGTATCACCATGCAGAAGGGTCCCGAGTACTTTGTCGAGGCCGCTACCATGGTGCTCCACCGCACCCGCAATGTTCGCTTCTGTATGGCAGGTTCGGGCGATATGATGGACGCCATGATCCAGCTGGCTGCCGAGCGTGGCATTGCTGATAGGTTCCACTTCCCGGGCTTTATGCGCGGCAAGCAGGTTTACGAGTGCCTCAAGGCCAGCGATGTATATGTTATGCCTTCAGTGAGCGAGCCGTTCGGTATCTCGCCCCTCGAGGCCATGCAGTGTGGCACGCCGTCCATCATCTCTAAGCAGAGTGGTTGCGCCGAGATTCTCGACAACTGTATCAAGGTTGATTATTGGGACATCCACGCTCTGGCCGATGCCATCTACTCTATCTGTCACAACGAGTCGCTCTTCAACTACCTCAAGGACGAGGGCAAGCGCGAGGTCGACCAGATTACATGGGAGAAGGTGGGCGCCTGGATCCGCACACTCTACCGCCGCACTCTGGGATGGGAAGATTAAACATTAAACATTAAAGATTAAAAGCATTATGAAAACAATTTGTTTATATTTCGAGATACATCAGATTATTCATCTGAAGCGTTATCGTTTCTTCGATATCGGTACCGATCATTATTACTACGATGACTACGAGAACGAGCGTAGCATCACCGATATCGCCGAGCGCAGCTACATGCCTGCACTCAATGCCCTGCACGACATGATCCTCGAGCATGGCAAGTCGTTCAAGGTGGCCTTCAGCCTTTCGGGCACGGGCATCGAGCAGTTGGAGATGCACGCCCCACAGGTGCTGGAGAAGCTCCAGGCCATGAACGAGACCGGTTGCGTAGAGTTCCTGGCCGAGCCTTATAGCCACGGCCTCTCATCATTGGCCAATCCCGATAGCTTTGCTGTCGACGTGAAGAAGCAGTGCGCCAAGATCGAAGAGCTGTTTGGCAAGAAACCCACCGTACTCCGCAACTCATCGCTCATCTATAGCGACGACATCGGTGCTCAGGTAGCCTCTATGGGTTTCAAGGGCATGCTTACCGAGGGTGCCAAGCACGTGCTCGGTTGGAAGTCGCCTCACTATGTATATCATTGCAATCAGGCACCTAACCTCAAGCTCCTGTTGCGCGACATCGAACTCTCTGACGATATCTCTCTGCGCTTCAACAACTCCGAGTGGGATGGCTATCCACTCTTTGCCGATGGCTATATCGATCGCATCGCCCACTTCCCCGAGGAGGAGCAGATCATCAACATCTTCATGGAGCTCTCAGCCCTGGGCATTGCTCAGCCATTGTCAAGCAATATCCTCGACTTCCTCAAGGCGCTGCCCGCTCAGGCCAAGGCCAAGGGTATCACCTTCTCTACACCTACCGAGATATGCAAGGCCTGCAAGAGCGTTTCTCAGCTCGACGTGCCCGACACCCTCTCGTGGGTCGACGAGGAGCGCGACTGCTCATGCTGGCTGGGTAACGCCATGCAGCGCGAGGCCTTCTCTAAGCTCTATTCGGTAGCCGATCGCGTGCGCATCGCCAACGATCCTCGCATCAATCAGGACTGGGATTATCTGCAGGCCTCTAACAACTTCCGCTTCATGACCACCAAGCCCTCTAACGTAGGTCTCGATCGTGGCATCTATAGCGGTCCGTTCGATGCCTTCACCAACTATATGAACATCTTGGGCGACTTCATCAATCGTGTCAATGCACTCTATCCGCTCGACATCGACAACGACGAGCTCGAAGGCCTGCTCACCACCATCAAGAACCAGGGCGACGAGATCGAGATGAAGGATAAGGAGATTACCCGCCTCAAGGCTAAGATCGAGAAGATGGAGGGTAAGGAGAAGAAGCCAAAGGCTGCTGCTAAGCCCAAGGCCGAGAAGAAGCCCGCAGCAAAGAAAGCCGAGGCAAAGAAATGAAGCGTTTTCTTTGCGTAGCCGCTGTGGCAGCTCTGCTGGTTAGCTGCGGCGGCAAAAAGCAACCTCATGCCGAGGTAACCCAGGGTGGTGTTTTCGCTCCCGAGGTTCCGGCAGATACAGTACAGGCCGAGCCCCTCACCGGGCAGGCCTATACTATTGATATCCCCGCCGATTGGCGTGCAGGTTCTAATGGCATGATGGGCTCATCGTGCATGCTCCACTTGCGCCGAGCCCCTTACACCGAGGCCTACCTCACCACCGCCCCTCAGCTCAAGCCCGAGGCCTATGCTGAGCAGCAGGTCAAGGAGGGTGCCAAGCATCGTCCCGATGTCGAGGTCTATGGTCGAGTGTTCTCCGTCTACGATCGCACCGATAGCCATTCCAACATCATCCTCTCGGTGTCAACCCCGCTCGATGGTGGCGTATTTATCATGACGCTCAAGGCCGGCCCCCAGCGCTTGCCGATGGAGGAGACTCACGCCGCCATGTACGACAACATGAAGACGCTACTCGAACGTATCGTATTTCGTTAATATAATAATAGGTGGGCATCTTGCTCACCTATTATTTTTATTTCTATTGCGGCTCGGTTTGAGGAATGGGCAGTTCGAAGTTTAGTCCACTCGGGCAGAACATGTTGGGCCACTGTTTGTTCAGTCTTAGCCAGCGGCTCCATCCTGTAGCGCGGTCGAATGCCAGTTGCTCATAAGTGTCGGCCAGTGTCGAGCCCCATTCTCCTAGTTCACCTACTACTTCAGCGCTATAGTAGTTCGGGTCGTCTGTTGGCGTGAGTATTAAATCATACTGCTCACCATTGTCGGCATATACTATTGCCCCGATGGGAACTGGAATACCGGTCTCTTCGTTGTCACTCCAATCGATAACGGTGTAAGCTCCTTCGGCGCCAAGCAGCACACCATAGTCCACCATATATTCGTGAACAGTCAGGTAGTGGCTGAAGTACTGCGCTACTATGCAGTTGTTGAAGGCTTCCCTCATCCGGTTGTAGAAATTTTCGTCATATACCTCGGGTAGCGCGAGTATAATCGAGCGCATATATTTGATGGCATCATAGACGGGCTCATTTATCTGCACTTTGATGGCGCTGGCTGTACAGTAGTCGATGGCTTCACGCTGGGCATCAGTGCCGTTAGTGTAGGTGTCACACAGACGGTCGGTAAACTCGCGCAGCACTTCGCCCAGGTGCGGTATACTGGCGGTGCGTGTCACGGTCATGTCGGTATAGAATGGTGAGTCGTCATCTGGTTCCAAGCCCTCATCCCAACTTTCCACACAGGCTTTGCAGTATGCGTCGAGTGCCTGCTCAATATCTACCGAAGGCTGGCCGAGCAGTTGCGGAATCATGCGATAGGCACCATCTATAGAAGGCTTAGAGTAGGTTGGGGCTATCACGTAGTCGCACAGATCGTGCAGTTCGAATTGGTACTCCAGATTGTTCATCATGCAGGCGTCCATAAAGATGGTCTCAAAGTGAACATTGGCGGTTGTCAGAGCCCTGCGGAAGCTTTTCGCTGTGAAGTGCTTGTCGTCGTGTCCATCGTCAAATAACATGCCTCGCGTGTTGGCAGTATTGTTGTCAGGTAAATCCATGTACGGTATATAGCCGCCACCGTGGTCGTGTACTATCAGCATGTATTTCTTGGCAGGATATTTTTTTACGGCCCATTTTATGAAGTTGGCCAACGAGTCGGGGTTAGTGATGTCGGCATTATCAGCACCATAGATTGGGGCGGAAGTCTGCTCTTCAAACATTTTTGTGGGGTCGATGGCCCAGCGAATGGTTTTGCTGCCATAGGCCTTTCGTGTCTCGTCATCGAATACGTCTTGTTCTTCCAAGTTTTCAGTTGTCGAGAATTTGTAATTCACCACCACGTTCACCCGATTATATACATCGGCATCAGCATTGTAGAAGTCTTTAATCTTCGATAGATAAAATCCTTCCCTGTTTCCACCTCCGTGTCCGTAGTAAAGTATAGTGTACTCGTCAGTAGGAGTCACAGGTATGTCAGCATTATCAACTGTACACGATGTTAGCAGCAAAATGCTGCAAAAGGTTGTTGCAATGGTCGTCGTATACTTTTTCTTCATCATATTCTGTTTTAAGTTAATTTTAAATAGATTCGTAAAACTCCGCAAAGATACAAACTATCCTTAAAAGTTCCAAGCGTTTGTGCAAAAAATATTAAACTTATCCAAAATCCCCCTCAAGCTAACACTCACTGTAGGCTTGAGGGGAGGGGCTTAATCGCAGTTATAAGATACGAAGTATTTCGATAACTTCCAAGTATTTTAGTAAATTTGTTTTGTTATTCAAATATAATATGTATCTTTGCGCCATAAAAACAACTATAAAATGGCAACATAAACCTATATTTATATATTCATAATGAAAGTTTTTATCGTATATTGTCACCCGTCAGAGGATTCGTTTACAAGAAATGTACGCGACTCATTTATCAAAGGAATTGTTGATTCTGGAAATGAATACGTAATATCTGATTTGTATAAGATGAATTTCAGAACAGATATGTCTGAAAAAGAATATCTCAGAGATTCTAACTATAGTACAGAACCAGGTTTGGAAAGCGATGTTCTTGCAGAACAAGAAAAGATAAACTCTGCAGATGCTATTGCCTTTATCTATCCCGTTTTCTGGACGGAAGCCCCAGCCAAGCTTGTTGGATGGTTCGACCGCGTATGGTCGTATGGATTTGCTTATGGCAACAAAACAATGAAGGTTCTCGACAAAGCCATTATTCTCTGTACTGCAGGAAAGAATACTGAATATTTGGAGGAGCTTGGACTTCTTGGAAGTATGAAGAAAGTAATGCTTGGCGATAGACTTTATAATCGTGTAAAAGAGTCAGATTTCGTTGTTTTTGGAGGTATGTCTAAAGCACTTGAATCTAGACATACAAACTGGGACAAGTATCTCGAAATAGCATATAGAAAAGGCTACACATTATAATTGATTACATACCAAGCACTTGGCGAATAAGCAGGTTCTCATCATATTACCACAAAATGCTGCAAATTCAGTATCTTTGCAGAGTATTATGCAATTTTTTTTAGAACTTTTCGGTTGTTTACTCATCGAATAGCTTCTTCTGCAAGTGCGAGCACATATTTGTTGTATCAACCGCTATCATATTATACAATCTCTATCTTATAAGTTGCTAATAGTCCTTCCACGCCATAACGAGAGAATTTGGCATGGGTTAGGCGATTTTCATTGGGATTGATGACATAACCATGAGCAGTGGTGAAGTCAGCATATTCCAGATTGCAACGAGTAAACTCTGCCATTCGCAGTTCACATCCGTTAAACACGGCTTTCTTCAGGATGCAGTCTGCAAAGTTCGACTCCTCCAACAAACAACCTTCGAAACGGGTGCCAATCAAACTTAAACCTTGGAACGATGCATATTGCAACTGACAATCCTTGAAGCCAGCTCGAAAGGTAAACCGATTGGCATCGCTGAAATTAATACCCGTCATCTTACAGCCTTCGAAGCGAACACCGTTCCATGATGTTTTATGGCTCTTGCACAAACTGAGGTTGCATGCCGTAAACACACAGTCTTCAAACAGTACATCGCCGAACACGACCTCAGTGAAATCGCAGTGGTCAAAGGTCACTCCGATATATTCCTGTTCCAGCTTCTCACTTCTGAAATCTATATCTTTTATCAAATCTTTCATCTTCATATCTGGGCAAAGATAGTAAAAATATAGCAGACTGAGAAGTATTTTGCCAAATATTCAGTTATTTTTAGAATTTAATTTCGTACCTTTGCATCCACAAAAGAAAGAATAATGATACGAAATCTGTTATTAGTAGCACTTGGAGGAGCAGTAGGTTCTGTGTTGCGCTATCTGCTTTCCGGCATAAACACCTCATTCCCTTGGGGAACTTTCGCCGTCAACATCCTTGGTTCCATGCTTATCGGACTCTTAGTCGGTCTGGTTAGCAAAGGCGTACTATCTCCAGAGATGAAGCTATTGATGGTAACAGGTTTCTGTGGCGGTTTCACCACATTCAGCACGTTTGCCAACGAATCATTTGGGATGATGAAAGCTGGCGATGTTCTGCAGATGGCACTTTACGTTGGTGTTAGCGTTGTCATCGGTATCTTGGCCGTATGGGGTGGAATGGCGCTTTCAAATAATAGTTATGAATAAGCTATTTAAGCTGAATCTAAGAGATATAGGAGGTAAGTGCGGCATTCCAAAGGGATTGCTTTTGCGTAGCGGAAAGCTGAGCATCTTTACAGAGGAAGAATGCGCAGCCTTTTGCCGTAAGTATGACATCAAGTGCGTTATCGACCTACGTACGCCCATCGAATCAGCCGAATTCCCCGACCCATTGCCAGATGGTGTAGAGTATCTGCAAATCCCGCTTCTGAAAGATGCTGCAGTTGGCATTACGCACGAAACAGGTTCTGATGCTATGACCATCATCCGCAATCTCCGCAAACACCCTGAGAAACTAAAAGAAATGGTGCCCGATTTCAAGGTACTATACAAAGATATAGTTACTGATGAATATTCTCGTGCCAACCTCGACAAAGCAGTAGCAGTAATGCGTCAGAATGCCGAGAAAGGTATTTGCACCCTCTGTCATTGTACGGCAGGAAAGGACCGTACAGGCATAGCTAGTATGGCATTGCTGAAATCATATGGCGTGAGCGATGAGGAAATCATCAAGGATTTTATGCGTACAAATCGTAATGCTTTCTGGCCTACCATCAAGAAATGCTTCGGCGTATGGTTGCTTACAAGAAACTGGGATTTGGTTAAAACCGGCTATAAATGCTTTATGGCCGATAGGGAGCTGATCGAAATAGCAATAGCAAATTATTAAGGGGCTGCCGCCCCGCCGCGCGGCATCCCCTGCCTGAATAGCGAAAAAAAATCGCTATTTTGTTGTATGTATGTGAATTTTTTGTATATTTGCAACCAAGATTATTGTAACAATTTTATTTATTACCAGTATGACTAAGAAACTATTTTATTTTGTGATTGCAGCAGCACTTATTTGCAGTGCAAGTGTGTTCACATCGTGTACAAATGATGATAACCCCGTATCTGAGCCCGACTTGGGTGTGGCCGAGAAGATTATAGGAAAGTGGATGTTGGCAGAAAGAGATGGTGAACCTGCGCTCACCAACGATAAAGATGTTTTCACTTTTCTGTCTGCCACTAAGGCAAACAATAGTACATCGCGAGTTGATTACAATGAGACCGTGCCCAAGTGGTATGCAAAAGAGGAATGCGACATGACAATTGATGGAAACACCGTCACCCTATTATCCCATTCATCCAATTTAGATAAAGTATTCACACTGAATATCAAATCTATCGATGATAATAATATGTCGTGTAACTTCAAAATTGTTATTATGAACGATGGCAAAGTCCGTAACACGGAAGAGGACACTAGAATTTATAGACGTGTCACCGCCGACTATAGCGCCGCCATCCTTGGCACTTGGGAGGGGCATGTCACAAGCGAGCAGGACACCTACGGCGACGGATTGCTGCATCGTTGGGAATACAAGGCAGATGGTACCTATGTATATTATATAAAGGATGGCGACAACTGGGTGCCCAGTGCCAATACGCTGAACGAGTACTTCGTGGTCGGCAATCTGCTCTGCAGCCGCTGGATTAATGCCGGAACAGAGTTGCGCGAATGGTGGGAGATTGAATCCATCGAGGACGGCGTGATGAAGTGGAAGGCCCTGCGTCAGAAAGAAGATGGCACCACCTTCACCTCTACCTTCGAAATGACGAAAGTAAATTAGTAAAAAAATAAAGGCCTGCCGCGATGACAGGTCTTTTTCTTTGTCCATCCCCCTGCGCCTCCCGATGGAGGAGACCCACGCCGCCATGTACGACAACATGAAGACGCTACTCGAACGTATCGTATTTCGTTAATATAATAATAGGTGGGCAGCAGGCCCACCTATTATTTTCTTTATTTCTTAATCAGCGATGCTATCCACAGTATAGCCACCGCACCAATGATGGCCGTGCCAAGCTGTCCTAACACGCCGCCCCACTGTATGCCAAGCTGACTAAACAGCCAACCGCCCAGTGCGCCACCAAATAGTCCTAACACCAGATTCATGATAAAGCCGAACCCGCCCCCTTTCATCAACTTACCAGCACAAAAGCCAGCCAAACATCCGATAATAATCGAACCTATAATTCCCATAGTCTTTCTATTTTTAATTAGTTATTGATTAATCTGGGGACAAAGGTACGAAATTTTTGCTAACTCAAGTGTTTTTTCTCGTTTTTTTCTTCACCTTCGAACGTGCGCTCTATCCTATTTAGTTTATATATGTATCATTTTTCATCATCATATTTGTACTTTAAACTTATGTATTATGTTTTTGTGTTGGTAGTAATTTGTAAGATACTTTTACTTGTATTTCGTTGCTGCCGTTCGAACTTCGTTTTTGCGGCCACACGTGGAAGTTTTTCCTAGTGCACGTGAGAAATATTTTTCCTACGTGTGGGAGCTCTATTCCGTTCTTATTTTGACAGTGCAAAGGTACAACTTTTTTCTGAGATTACAAAATATTTATGTAAGTATTTTTTCAAAAACGAATAATTTTTTTTAGATATACTAGGTGTTGGATACAGAATACAGAATACAGTTTTATTGTGTGAGGGTAAAATGCGGCTTAAAATATTATTATATTATATATATTATAATACATATAATATAATAATATTTAATAGTATTGTTTTCTTCTTAGTGTGTATTAGCTCGCTAAATAAACTGTATTCTGTATTTCTGTATCCAATTAGCTTTTTTCTTTACAAAATTATTTATTATTATTTTGTACTTTGGATTTTTTTTCGTATCTTTGCACTCAGAAATATAAGGTGGTTTTTGTAAGATATGAAAGGACGGAACAGATCGGTTGCTGCAAAGATGGCGGTGAGGCTGCTGATATGGGCAGTGGGTATCACGCTGTGCATGGGGGTGGTGTCGTATTACCACACGCTGAAGGACATTAAGCACCAGTATGCTGAGAACTGCCACATGCGTATGCTGATAAACTATGAGTACGCAAGACGCGTGCTGTCGGACGTGTATGTGCAGGTGACTAACAACGTGTACTACATAGAGAACACGCTGGACAAGACGGAGAGTCACATCGACGCGATGGCGCGAATCGTTGGCACGGGAAACCGAGTGACCAGCTGCGGCATGAACTTCATTAAGAGTTACTATCCTGAGAAGGGCGAAAAATACTGCCCCTTTGCATGGCGAAACCCCAATAACCCCAACGAGATACTGACGGAGATAAAGGGCGACAAGCACTTCGACTACCTGAACACGAAATGGTTTAAGAGCGTGATAGAGGGCGACACCTGCTTGTGGAGCGAGCCCTTCTACGACGGCTACGACAACACCACGGAGCTGGCTGCCTATATGGTGCCCATACACGACAAAACGGGCCGGCCGGTGGCGGTGCTGGGTGCCGACGTGTCGCTGGAATGGCTGACCAGCAAGATGGCCGAGACGGATAGTGCCTACAACGCCCACGCACCACAGGCGGTGAAGATGATGGGACTGAAGGCGCAGAGCTTTATCATAAACTACGACGGCACGTTTATTACCCACCAGGAGAGCGAACAGCGACTGGAGGGCGTGTTCTATAACTACGTGCTGGGCGACAAGTTAGGCCAGCAAACCAAGCTGGAAAAGAAGATGAAGGCGGGACTGCTGAGCGAGAACGAGGCCAACGAGAGCTACAAGTTTAACGGCGAGAGGTGCTACTTCTTCTACACACCACTGAAGTATACCCACTGGATGATGGTGACGGTGGTGCCTTGCCAGACGATAGACATGATAGGCGTGATGTATGCGCTGAGGATTATGGCATTCGGCATGATAGCCATGCTGATTCTGGTGGCTGTGGCGTATGTAACAATGAGAAAAAGAAGATATTAAGGATATATGAAACTGATAAGTTGGAATGTGAACGGCCTGAGGGCCTGTGAGGGAAAGGGATTTAGTGAGGCGTTCCGCGAGCTGGATGCCGACTTCTTCTGTCTGCAGGAAACGAAGATGCAGGCAGGGCAGCTGGACCTGCAGTTTCCAGGCTACGAGAGCTACTGGAACTATGCCGAGAAGAAGGGCTACAGCGGCACGGCCATCTACACCAAGCACAAGCCGCTGAGCGTGACGTACGGCATAGGCAAGGACGAGCACGACCACGAGGGCCGCGTCATCACTCTGGAGATGGCGGACTTCTACCTGGTGTGCTGCTACACGCCAAACTCGCAGGACGGGCTGAAGCGACTGGACTATCGCATGACGTGGGAAGACGACTTCCGCGCCTATCTGCAGCGACTGGACCAGAAGAAGCCGGTGATACTGTGCGGCGACCTGAACGTGGCCCACGAGGAGATAGACCTGAAGAACCCCAAGACCAACCGCATGAACGCGGGATTTACCGACCAGGAGCGCGAGAAGTTCAGCACGCTGCTGGCCGCAGGGTTTACCGACTCATTCCGCTATAAATATCCGGAACAGGTGACCTACTCGTGGTGGAGCTACCGATTCCAAGCCCGCCAGAAGAACGCAGGGTGGCGTATAGACTACTTTGTAATCAGCAATAGGCTGAGGGAGAAGATGGATGATGCCCGTATACATACAGAAATACTGGGCAGCGATCACTGCCCAGTAGAGTTAAAATTAAATTTTTAGCATAATTTATTTTTAGAGGCCGAGACCTTTCTTCAGCTTATCGGCGCCCTGGTCGATGGCATCGTTAGCCTTCTTCTTGGCGTCTTCCTTAGCTGCGTTAGCAGCATCCTCGGCGGCCTTCTTGGTGTTATCTACGGCATCCTGACCAGCCTTCTTGGCTCCCTCAACAGCTGCATTGGCTGCATCAACAGTCTGATCGACAGCGGCCTGACCTGCCTCCTGAACACCACCTACTGCGGCGCTAACGGTGTTGACAAATGTCTCGGCTGGAGTCTCGGCGATGGCTGAAACAGCAGCTGAAACAGCAGCGTTATCGCCAGCAAAGGCCTTGATCTGCTCGGCATTGGCCTTGAGGAACTCCTGTACCTTGGCTACATACTCCTTAGCCAGCTCGGGGTTGGTGGTGAGGAACTCCTTAACCTTCTCCTGTACGGTGGCCAGAACCTCCTGGAGCTTGGTGGCATCCTTGGCCTCAATCTGCTCAGAGAGGGCGGCGGTAATCTCGGTCACTGCCTCGTCTACGTTAGCAGCATCTACACTAACACTGTCGGTTACCTCGGCTGGAGCCTGAGTCTTGTTACCACAAGATGCGAAACCAATGGCTAAGCAAGCCACTACTGCGAAAAGAATTTTTTTCATAATGCTTTGATTTTTAAGTAAAACAATAAATTTGACTTGATATTTGGCAACAAAAATACATTTTTTTGCAATACAATGGCGCAAAAGTTGCTGAAAATTTATTTTTTTTATACTTTTGCACGCGTTTTTTCAAGATAACAAGGTAATAATAATAGAAGAATGATGACAACATTTGCATTCAAGCCGAAACTACTGTCGACACTTCGACATTACAACAAACAACAATTTACCACCGACCTGCTGGCCGGTATCATCGTGGGTATCGTGGCGCTGCCATTGGCCATCGCCTTCGGTATCGCATCGGGCGTAACCCCCGAGAAGGGTATCATCACCGCCATCGTAGCTGGTCTGATAGTATCGCTGCTGGGCGGATCGAAGGTGCAGATAGGCGGACCTACAGGTGCGTTTATCATTATCATCTACGGCATTATACAGCAGTACGGATTTGAGGGACTGACCATAGCCACGCTGATGGCGGGTGTATTCCTGATTATGTTTGGTGTGCTGCACCTGGGCACCATCATCAAGTATATACCTTACCCCATAGTGGTGGGTTTTACCAGCGGTATTGCGCTGACCATCTTTACTACTCAGATCAAGGACCTGTTCGGACTGACGATGGAGAGCGTGCCCAGCGACTTTATTGAGAAGTGGATAGCCTACATCAGCGACTTTGGCACCATAGACTGGTGGAGTGCCGGCGTGGGCATAGGCTCGGTGGCCGTGATAGCCGCATGGCCTATGGTGGCTAAATATAATAATGTATTGAAGAAACTGCCCGGAAGCCTGATAGCCATCATTGTGATGACCGTGGCCGTGCTGCTGCTGAAGCAGTATGCGGGCGTGGATAGCGTTGAGACCATCGGCGACAGATTCAGCATTTCGAACCAGCTGCCCGAGGCCGAGATGCCATCGATATCGTGGAACGTGATAAAGGGTTTGGTGTCGCCAGCTATCACTATCGCCATTCTTGGTGCTATAGAATCTTTGCTTTCGGCCACGGTGGCTGATGGTGTGATTGGCGATCGCCATGACTCTAACACCGAGCTGATAGCTCAGGGTGTGGCAAACCTGGCCAGCCCCATCTTTGGCGGTATACCTGCTACAGGTGCCATCGCACGTACGATGACCAACATCAACAATGGCGGACGCACCCCTGTGGCCGGTATTGTGCATGCTGCCGTGCTGCTGATGATATTCCTATTCCTGATGCCGCTGGCCCAGTATATTCCTATGGCTTGCTTGGCCGGTGTGCTGGTGATTGTGAGCTACAACATGAGCGGATGGCGCTCGTTTGCATCGATCATGAAGAACCCCAAGAGCGATGTAATCGTGCTGTGCGTGACCTTCCTGCTGACCGTGATCTTCGACCTGACCATCGCCATCGAGGTAGGCTTGATTTGCGCTTGCTTGCTGTTTATGCGCCGTATGGCCGAGACTACCGATGTGAAGGTAATCAGCGACGAGATTGACCCCGAGGAGGAGCAGAGCGACTTCCAGATGGGCAACCTGGAGCACCTGACCATACCTGAGGGCGTAGAGGTGTACGAGATTAACGGTCCTTACTTCTTCGGAGCCGGTAACAAGTTTGAAGACCTGATGGCTACCATGGGTCACAAGCGTCCGAAGGTGAGAATCATCCGTATGCGTAAGGTGCCATTTGTTGACTCAACGGGTATCCACAACCTGACTAACCTCTGCCTGATGAGTCAGAAGGAGGGTATACAGGTAGTGCTGTCGGGTGTTAATCCTAAGGTGCAGGCTGTGCTGCATAAGGCCGGATTCGACCAGATGCTGGGCGAGGAGAATATCTGCTCGCATATCAATCTCGCGTTAGCGAGAGCAAAACAGTTGGCGTAAGGCCAACTGTTTTTAGAGGTGAGAGGTGAGAAGCTAGCTTCTAGCTTCTGCAAAATACGGATTGTATTTTGCTTCGTCGCTGATGTTGGTTTGGGGGCCGTGGCCGCAGAGAACCTTGGTGTCGGCGGGGAGTTGAGCTAAAACTTTGCTTAGGCTGTTGAGCATCTGCTCGTAGCTGCCGCGCTCAAAATCGGTGCGGCCTATGCTCATGCGGAACAGGGTGTCGCCCGTAAAGGCTATCTTCTCTTCAGCGCAATAGAAGGTAACACCACCCGGGGTGTGGCCCGGGGTGCGGAGTATCTGCAGCTGATGGGTGCCAAAACGAATCACCTCGTCGGGGGCGAAGAAATGGTCGGGTTCGGGATACTGCCAACGCAGCTTGACACCCGCCATGGCCTCGAACTGACCAGAGAGGTCGGTGATGAGCCACTCGTCCTCGGCAGCTATCTCGGGTTTCAATCCCCAAGTGTCGAACACGGTGTTGATGCCGAAGTTATGGTCGAAGTGACCATGGGTGGCCAAGAGGTGTACTGGCTTGAGACCGTTGTCGTTGATATAGTTGACAAGTGCATCGCGCTCGGCATCGTAGTAGGCGCCGCAATCGATGATGACACACTCCTGGGTGTCGTCGCTCACCACGTAGGTGTTCTCCTGCAGGAGATTGAAACAGAAAGTCTTGATGTTAAGCATTACAGGGGGAGATAGATGACATACTTTTCCTTGAACCACTCCTCGCTGAAGAACTGCGAAATCTCGGTGGTTTCTACAATCTTGTGATAAGGCTGAAGCTCGGCCGTGAGGTTGCCGCCCTTGAGGCAGAGCACACCGTTAGGCAGGGCATTTTGCGAGGTCTTAGAGATGTTCTTGCGCATGAGCTTGACCAGATCGGGCAGGGGCATGACGGCACGGCTCACAATGAAGTCGTACTTATCCTTCTCGTCCTCGCCACGCAGATGGGTGGGGGCGCAATTCTTAAGGCCGATGGCATCGCACACCTCCTGAGCCACACGAATCTTCTTGCCCGTGCCGTCGATGAGCTTGAACTGACACTCGGGGAAGAGGATAGAGAGGGGCACACCGGGGAATCCGCCACCCGTGCCGAAGTCGAGAATACGCGTGCCCGGGCGGAAGTTGATGATCTTGGCGATGGCCAGTGAGTGGAGCACGTGGTGCTGGTAGAGCTGGTCGATATCCTTGCGCGAAATGACGTTGATCTTAGTGTTCCAGTCGCGATAGAGCTCGCCAAGGGCGGCAAACTGCTGCAGCTGGACGTCAGAAAGATGGGGGAAGTATTTGTAAACTATCTCTGCGTTCATTGTAGTGACTTTAAGAATTTGGGTTTGATAAATCGTTTCATCTGGGCGTAGGTAAGTACCAGCTGAATGGTGCCCAGTTCGAGTGAGGCAATCTCAGATGGATTGAAGATAAACGTGATGGTATTATCGCCCACAATATAGTTCTGTGGTACGTACATGTCGACCGTTTGCAGATAGCCCTTCTCCTTGAGTGCCTCGATGCTGCCCACCTCCTCGCGCTCCATAAGCGCCTTGAGCAGAATGGGTACAAGCTGGGTCTCGTAGCCATCAACAAAGATGTCGCTCGTCTTGATGTAATCGCCCGTAGTGCTGTAGAAGTTGATGGGCTGCAGCTGGTGGATGCTGTGGGCGTGGCCCTCGCTATAGTCGACGGTGGCCAGATAGACCAGCGTGTTGCGAGACGTCTCCTCGGTAGTGGTGTTGATGATGTAGTGGAACTCGTACCACGAGCGCTTGGTGGTGTCGGCACGATCCTCGTTATAAAGCGGCAGCATGTGGGCGCGATAAGACGAACAGTACTCCTCGACATACTGATCCATGGCGCCCTGAAGGCCCACACCCTCCTGATTGAAAAGACGGTATACCACCTCGGCATTTATCTTCTGACCCACCTCGCCGCTCTCCTTGGTGGCGCAAGCCATCTTGAGGCTTACGCTGCATTGGGGCGAGAGCTGCTCGTTGGAAAGTTTCACCGACTTTTCGGCCTCGAGCATCTCGAAGGTGAGCTTGCTCTCGTTGTCGTCGCGGCAACCCGTGAGGATGGCCACAAACATCACGAGAAACGTAAAATAAAGTCTATTTGACATATAATTTGCACTAATTTTTGCGCAAAATTACACTAAATTCCCGAAAATAGCAAATATCTCGCAAAAAAATACTAATTTTGCACCCGAATTAATGTCAAACTATTAAAATTGAATGAATTCTCAGAGTACGCCCGTACATATTAGATTGTGGCATAAGGACTTCTGGCTGATGGCAATAGCCAACTTTCTGCTTGCTATGACGGTGTATATGCTGGTGCCCACCATGCCCCAATGGCTGATAGAATCACAACAGTTGAGCATGGTTTATGCCGGTATCGCCATGGCTGCCTTCGGCGTGGGGTTGTTTGCATTAGGCGCATTCACATCATATCTGGTTCAGCACTACCGCCGAAACCTGGTGTGCATATATGCCGTGCTGATAGAGGCACTGATTATAGGAGCGCTATATTATATCGACGGACTACACATGCGTGTGAACGATCCTGCGATTATCATCGTGCACAGACTGGCCCAGGGTGCTGCCTTCGGACTAGCACAGATGGTGCTTACCAGCACGCTGATTATAGACACCAGCGAATCGTTCCAGCGCACCGAGGCTAACCACTCGGCCGCTTGGTTCTCGCGCTTTGCACTATCGATGGGACCTATGGCTGGATTGCTGATAGGCCGCCTAATGGGATTTCACTACGTGCTGCTGGCCACCATCGTTTGCGCCGTGGCTGTAGCCGTGCTGGTGCTAACAGTAAACTTCCCCTTCCGTGCGCCTCAGGATGATATACCAACGGTGAGTTTGGACCGATTCTTCCTGCCTCACGGATTCCCATTGTTTGTTAATCTGCAGCTGATAACGCTGGCTGTGGGCATCATCCTATCGGTGGTGCTGGATGAGCACTTCTACTCGATGATGATGATGGGATTTGCTGCTGCCATCCTATCGCAGCGATTTGTGTTTAAGGATGCCGAACTGAAGAGCGAGGTGGTGACGGGGCTGATACTGATAGCCGCCGCACTACTGATGATGATAACCCGCAATCTGCCCATCGTGATGATAGCCGCACCGCTGTTTATAGGCATGGGCACCGGACTGATAGGATCGCGATTCCTGCTGTTCTTCATCAAGCTGAGTCGCCACTGCCAGAGAGGCACATCGCAGAGCACATTCCTACTGGGATGGGAGAGTGGTATAGCATGGGGTGTGGGCTTAGGCATAGCCGTGTTCCAAGGCGACACCACGTCGGCACTCATCACGGCATTGGCGCTATCGATACTGGCCTTAGTGATGTATCAATTTACCCACAAGTGGTTTACCAATAATAAAAACAGATAAATAACAATTAAAACTTAAAACTATGGAAACGAATTTGCGCAAAATGGTACACGACATCATTAAGACCCCAAAGGTTAGTACGGGGTCGCGCATCTATGGCGGCGTGATGCTGATAGCTATCATCATAGGTGTGTATCCCTTGATGTTCCGTCATTACAATAGCGTGTTCTGGTGGATGGACCTGATATCGGGTCTCCTCTTCATCATCGACTATATACTGAGATGGTGGACCGCCAAATACGAATCGAAATACAAGGATTGGCGCGCCTACGTGGTGTATCCGTTTACACCCATGGCCATTATCGACCTGCTGTCAATCCTGCCTGTATTCAATCTGCTATCGCCTACGTTCAAGGTGGTTCGTGTGTCGCGACTACTCAAGCTGCTGCGTATATTCAAGGTAATAAGATACTTTGAGCCGCTGATGATTATCGTGGCCGTGATACGTCGCCAAAGCAAGATACTATGGACGGTGGCATCGCTGGCATTGTTCTATATTTTCATTACCGCCCTCATCATGTTTAATGCCGAGGAGCTGATAAACCCGGCTACGGGACAACCCCTGTTCCGCGACTTCTTTGATGCCTTCTATTGGGCCGCATGTACGCTAACCACCGTGGGATATGGCGACCTGTATCCTATATCGAACACCGGACGCGTGATCAGTATCCTATCATCGATTGTGGGTATCGCCATCATCGCCCTGCCCTCGGGTATCATTACCGCGGGCTATATGGAAGAGCTGAAACACCGTAGAGAACTTGTGGAGCGCGAAGAGAACGGCCCGTTAGCCTCGGCAGAGTGAGGCAAACGGACATGTTTCGCACCGCTTACGATCGTCGGTAGGCGTGAACGATAGTTGGGGATTGAATATCTCGGCCAACAGATTCTGGAACAAGCTTATAAACTCATCAGAATACGTAGCTATATCGGCTACGGGCTCACGGCCTATGCCTAAGGTGGGGTCGTAATCCTTGCCGCCCGCATGCTGGATGAACATGAGGCATGGCGACACGCTATCGGACGACTTTGATCGCACAATGTGGGCGTAGAGGAACGTCTGAAGGAAGTAGTCGCTATGATCCTTGATGGCCTCGGACGTGAAGATGGAGGCAACATCGGGCAGAGGCTTGATGTGGCGCGAACCGGTCTTGTAATCGATGATGCGGATGTGGTCTTCGCCCGTTTCGGGATTGTAGATGCTATCCAGACGGTCGATGATGCCACCCACCTTCATGCCGCCAATCTCGGTGTACACCCACTTTTCGAGGTCGATGATGCGGAAAGGCGTGAAGCGGCGGTCGACCTCGAGCAGCAATCGGATGTACTTGATGATGACCTCGCGATTGATGAGCTGCAAGCCATCGAGAGGGGGCAACGGGCGCGAGGGGTCGGTAATCTTGAAAAACTCCTGCTTGATGGCCTCGTCGACGGCACGCTCGATGGTGACCTCCTCTTTGAGCAACTCGTCGAGCATGGTCGACGTGATGGTGTTGGAGATGAACGGCGTGTAGATGACTTGGGCGGCCTTGTGGAAGATGTTACCGAACAAGCGGTTATCGATCATGTCATCGTCGGCGCTATCGGGCTCGGCTATCTCGCACACGTAGCGGTAAAAAAATCGCAGCTGGCAACGCAGATAGGTGTTGACGGCTGTAGGGCTGATGCCGCCCTCTTTATTAGAAAAGTGCTTCTGCATGTGGGCGATGACCTCGGGCGTTTTCTGGATAGTCTTGGGCGCGTGGAGCTGGGGCGTCTGGCCCGCCTTGAGCGTGAGGAACGTGATAGGTATCTTGTTCTCGACCATCAACTGGAGCATAAAGCGCGACATCTCGGCCGTCTTGCCATCGCTGGTAGCGTTGTTATAGAGTATGGTGACATCGGATGCGCGTTGCAGCAAGCGATGGAAATAATGCTGATAGATGGCCACCTTGTAGTCGACGGTGGTCAAGCCGTAAGCCTTGCGGAGGGCGTAGGGGATGAACGAGGTGTCGTTGACGCCGCGCGGCATGTTGCCCTCGTTGCACGAAAGCAGCAACACGTGGTCGAAGTCGAGGTTACGCGTTTCGAGCACACCCATCACCTGAATACCCTCGGCGGGTTCGCCGTGGAAGGGGATAGAGGTTGACGTAATGAGCTGACCGATAAGGCGTTGCAGCGTGATGATATCGACCTTGAGCACGCCGCTATCAACCAATCCGCTCAATCTATTAAGTAAGGTGTACATGCGGAAGAGACTCTCGGTGTCGAGTGGCGAATCGATGATGGGGCTCTTTGACGTGGCGATGGTCTGGGTGATGTTGATGAGCCAATGGAGCAAGGGCTGAATCTCGGTATGGCGCTCGTTGGCAAAATCCTGTGGCATGATGCTGGCATACGGGTGGCGCTTGATGCTCTCAACCCATCGGCGGGTGAACATCTGCTTGCGGAGCGAGTAGCCGTGAACCTGCATATTAATGAGGGTGTTGACGAGCGAGGCAATCGACGTCTGGCTGAGTGGATAGCCCGTGGTGATGTTGACCTTGTCTACATGTTCGGGCAAGCAATGGATGACGGTTTGCAGCAATCCCTCGTTGCAAAGCACGATGGCGGTGCGGCGCCCGGCTTGGATGCGCTCGGGGGTGAGCCACTCGCTGATGTATCGGGCTTGGATGTTCTCGGTGGGTGCCGAGATGTAGTTGATATGCTGCGGTGGAACCTCGTCGGTGTCTTGATAGAAAAGCGCCTTGCCTTGACGCTCAAGACGGCGGAAGAGTGTTTGCTCTACTTGCTGCAAGAGGTTGAAGCCGATGAACACATAGGTGTCGTACTCGAACTCGATGCTCTCGTCGGTAGCCACTTGGCGATAGAGTGCACCCTCGTAAGCTAACTGTTTTTCGGCGAGTTGGGCGTTGTACTGATGATAAATCTCGCCAATATGACTCCACAAACGGAGGAAGCGCTCCTTGAGTTCGGAGTTATGCTCATCGCTGAAATTACTGAAGAATCGCTTGATCATCTCGCGTTGTTCGGGCGTGAGATACGAGGTGTCGTCGAGCTCGTGGATGTCGCGCAGATTGGCCAACACCTTATCGGCGGGCGCCATATTCTTGTCGAGGTCGTCGAAATCGGAGAGCAAAAGCTGGCCCCATCCGTAGAAGTGGTCGAGCGTCTCGTCGATGCCCGTGCAAGCGGTGAACACGCGGTGGAGTTCGCACACCAGGAGGATGGGATCGGCCACCTGTAGCGACGAGTGGCTACGGAACAAATCGCTGATGGTGATATACGACGGGCTCCAGATGGGCTTGCCGGCCAATCGGGCCAAGTGCTCGTTGAGGAACAACGAGGCACGCTTGTTAGGAAACACCACCGCTACGCGCGAGAGGTTGGTGCCATATCGGGAGAGCAGATCTTCGGCTACATGTTCAAGGAAACTCTTCATACTTCTTCAATTTTGTTGCTGTAAACATACCACAGATAACCCTTGATGTTCTGGTGACCCATAGACGCGAGCAGGTCCATATAATGGCGCACCTGAGTGTGGTATTCGGGGTCGGGGTGGCCGAACTTGAAGTCGACCACAATCCACTCGTTGCCATCGGTCATCACGCGGTCGGGGCGATGCTCGCGCACGTCGCCATCCTCGACAGAGAGAATGGTACACTCGTTGAAGAGCGTCCATCGGGGCGAGAACCACGAGGCTACGCGTGGGTCGGCGAGGCGCTTGCGGAGCATGGAGGTGATGCGGTCGGCGGTCATCTCCTCGTCGTAGAGGATACCCTCGAACTGCAATCGCTGAAGGGCCTCGGGGATGTCTTTCTCGGTCTGGATGGTAGAGAAAATCTCGTGGAGCACGCTACCAGCCTGGATATATCGGCGTTGCTGGTCGATATCTTCGCCCTCGATGAAATCGCGGCTGCGATTACTCTGGCGGAAGTTGACCTTGCTATCGTAAGTGTGGATGGAAACGCCGATGGCCTCGGACTTCTGGAGGAAGGGATTAAGGCTCGCCTTGTCAGAATCGGTGGCCAATCTGCGTTGGCTATCGGCATAAGCGCCATACTCGAAGACGATGGGCGATTGATCGTCCTCCATGCCCTCTAATAGCGACTCGGGAATAGATTCAGCCACAAGCGGCAAACACAACTCGATGAGGGCCGAACGCGAATTGCCGCCCCCGCGCTTACCTATGACATAGAGGCTATCGGCCGCACGGGTAAAGGCCACGTAGAGCAGATTGAGGTTGTCGACGGTGTTCTGCAGATGTTCGTGTAGGAAATCCTGCTCGTAGATGGTGCCTATCATAGACTTCTGACTATAGTCGATGGGCACGATGGGCAGATCGTTGAACGGGGCCTCCTTGGGTTGGCACCAGATGATGTTGTCGGTAGACTTCTCTAAGGTCCAATCGCAGAAGGGGATGATGACGTGGTCGAACTCAAGACCCTTAGACTTGTGGATGGAGATGAGTCGGATGCCATTGGTCTCGTCGCTCTGGATGGTCTTCTTGCTGAGGGTTTCGTCCCACTCGGCAAGGAACGACTGGATATCGGTAGTGTTCTCGTTGACGTAGTTGGCCAATTGGTCGTAGAAGGCGCAAAGATAGGCGCCCTGCCCCTCAAGACGATGCAGCTCGAAGATAGAGTAAATCCTCTCGGCAAGCTCGTAGAGCGGCAAGGTGAGCAACTCGTCGAAATGGGCGATATAGGCCTCGGGCAGATAAGCGTCGAGATCGTTGCCCGCTATCATATATTGATCGTCGGTGAGCTCCTTGCCCTGAACGGTGCACAACCAAGTTTTGACGATGGCCGCCTTGGTGAGTTGGTCGTCGGGGTGGAGCAAGAGGTGGAGGGCCTGAATCATCAAGCAAACGGCGCTTGAAGCATCGAGGCGGAAGGCCTCATCGCTCACGATGCTGACCTCTGGCAGATGCTCGAGGAAGTATTGGGCGATGAGCGGAATGTGGAAGTTATATCGCACAAGGATGGCGATGTCCTTCTGACTAATGCCCGCATTGATAAGTTCGCTGACATGATTGACGGTATGCTCCAGAACGGTTTCCTGATATTCATCGTTAGGTAGCAGCTCGATAACCACTCGGCCTTCGTCTTTTCTGCCATCGGGCACTTTCTGCTCTACATCGGCGTAGGCTTTGGCGAGTTGTTCGCGCTCGGCACACTCCAACTCTTCGAGGGCTTGGTATTCTACCTGGGCCGCGTGACGGAAGAAGGTGTTATTGAAATCGATGACGTGGCGGGTGGAGCGGTAGTTGGTGGAGAGCGACTTGATTTCCATCAGCATAGCATCAAACTGATGCTCGATGCCATTGAGCAATCGCCAATCGCCCGAACGCCAACGGTAGATGCTTTGTTTCACGTCGCCCACAATCAGATTGCTGCCATCCTCATGGCTCATCGTTTCGGCAAGTAGCACCTTGAAGTTCTGCCACTGGATGGTAGAGGTGTCCTGGAACTCGTCGATCATGACGTGTTGTAGTTGGGTACCAATCTTCTCAAAGATGAATGGCGAATCGCTACCATCGATGAGCGAATGGAGCAGCTGCTGGGTATCGCTCAATAGGAACCGGTTCTCGGTCTCGTTGAGCTCGCGCACCTTCTTCTCGATGCTACTTAGCAATCGGAGCTGATTGAGGTGGCGGAGTGTGAGATGGGCCGATTGGTAGATTCTCCATTGCGTTTTGCGCTCGTCGACCGCAAAGCGTAGTATCTCTAAAAGCGTGCTCTCGACCAATTGCTGGATGTGATCGCGTTGCGGGTGAGTCTTGGCAAACCAGTTTTTAGAATCCTCAAGACATTTTGCTACCGTTTGATTCTCGATAGAGGGGTCGAAAACACAATTGGTAAGTTTTAAGAAGAAGCTGGCTATGCCGCGTCTTTTCTGGGCGAAATCGTCGATGGTGAGTCCTTCGGCCTCTATCGTCTCGAAGAAACTCTCGCCAATGGTCTTCATCCTGTCCTCGGCCGCTTTGCGCAAATCGCGGAGACAAGTGGTGTAGTTCTCAAAAAATCCCGCCTCGCTCATCTTCTGTTCGAGCGTGAGGCTCACCTCTTTATAATAGTCCTTGAAAATGTTCTGACCGAACTTCTTGATCTGGGCTATCACGTTCCACGATTTATCGTCGGAGATGTTCTCCATGATATACTTCAATATCCATTGGAGCATCACATCGGTGGTGGTGAGGTCTTCGATAAGCTGATCGACCGCCAACTCCTCGACTTGGTAATCGTTGAGTCCGATGCGGAGGTTTGTGGTGAGGTCGAGCTCGCGGGCCATATTGCGGAGCACACTCTGGAAGAATGTGTCGATGGTTTCAACGCGGAAATAGTTGTAGTTATGTGTGAGATTGTTGAGTGCCAAGCCCGCACGCTCGCTGATAACATTAGGTGCGAGGCCCGTTTTCTCTTGAATGTGCGATAGATAGCCATCCGACTCGGGTAGCTGTTTCCAGATGCCATAGAGCTGACTGAGAATACGCATCTTCATCTCCTCGGTAGCCTTATTAGTAAAGGTTACGGCCAAGATGTTGCGATAGCTCTGAGGATTCTCTACGAGCAATCGGATATACTCGGTGGCAAGTGTGAAAGTCTTTCCGCTTCCAGCACTGGCCTTATATACGGTGAGTGGTTTGATAGATTCGTTTACCATCTTCTGAAAAGTTCAAATTCAACTTCAACGCCGATTCGGTCGAAACGAGCGTTCTTGAAACTTGCAAAGGCACCAACGGAGATATAGCGGTTGGTGAAGCCATAGCCCAACTCGAAATAGGGGCGTGAGCGCTCGAGCAATACACCGCTGAGGTAGAAACGCTCCTTCTCGATATACTTGCCCAAATACGGAATCCACGTGGCCGCCAGCATGGGCGACTCGTAAGAGATGTTACCACGCAAGTAGTAATCAGACTCGTTGTAGACACGGCTTCTAAGCAGCTGGAAGTTGCCGCTCCAGTCATCGTCCCATCCCTCGGGAAGGTTCTCATCGCGGAAGTTGGCAAAGTCTACAAAAAGGTTGTCCTTCTTGTTGGTATACAATCCGCCACCTGCACGCAGATTCAGGACTCTGAGTCCTGGAATCTTCTTCTTCCATTGCGCATCAACCTCCCATCGCTCGTACTCCAAGTCGGATTTGCAAACGCCTTTGATGCCGCGCTCGTAGTCGATAGAAATGAGTGGGCCGCGATTGAGCCAAGGTAGGAACTTGAACCCGATCATGGGCGCAAAACTCCGGTATTCAGCGGGCATGCCGTATTGGAGCATCAGATTCTTATTGATGGCCGTACGGCGGTGATAGATTAAGCCGGCCTCGACATCGAACCAATCGAACAGCATGATGTTGTTGCTCACGCTGAGATAATGGTCGCGGAACCTATCCATATCGGTATTCTCGAAGTTGATGGTGTCCTGATGTGCCTCGTTGATAATATCCATCACGCTCGAGTTGCTGATGCGGTTGCCATTACCCCATATAACCTCGGCATAGCCGTTACGCTTAGGGTTATACGTCATACGGAGTGGGGCCGTGAAATAGAACTGACGGTCCTTGAAGGTATAACCGAAAGTGGGATTGAACGTGAGATAGCGATAGGTTGAGAAGGTGTATCGCGAGCGGAAGCGCATCTTGTATCGCACACCTCGGTCGTGGCTATAACTCAGATAAAGCGGATTGATGATGGGCGACATCGAGAACGATGCCTCTTCGGATTCGGCGCTGATGGGGGTTACAAGGTTATCGCCAATGGTATCCCAGAAGATTTTCTTCCAGAGCTTCTGCTTCTTGGGCGTGGTGTCTTGAGCCTGAACCAAGGAGTCTTGGTGGCGATTGATATCGTAAGCCTCGTAAATCTGCTTGTCGGTTTCGGAGAGTGGGATAGGGCGCACTTGGTCCATCAACTCTCTGCTCGATGTGGTGGTGATGGAATCGGGAAGTGATTGATTGCAATGATAATTGGCATCGAAGAGTACCGAAATCCTATTGCCCACAAACCTGAAAGCGGCCGCGGTGGTACAACGGGATGGCATGATAGATCGGCCGCCCTCCTTGCCTTGTAAAATCTCGGTGCGGAAGGTAACCATATCGTACTCGCCATTTAATACGGTGCGGATGATGCGGCCCGTTTCGGTCTCGACAATAGCATAGCCGTTAAGCAGCTGGGTGTTGTAGTTCTTGGGATGGAAATCGAGTCGGGTGTTTCCATCGTTCTGAAGTTTCTGCGTGTAACGGTAGTATCGGCGATTGCACTTGTTGAAAGGCGAAAGCATGTGGCCATCGTAAAGCGCAATATCGTAGATGTTGGGCGTCATGTAGTCGAGTAGGGTAGGCATGGCTCTACGATTGCCCCTGATGGTGCCCGAAAGCACTTGGTTGGTGATGTCGTAGTCGTGCGCGTTCTTGAACAACACCTTGCTATACGACTCGCGGATGTAGTCTCTTGGATCCTTGGCCATCACGTACATCGACGGGATGAGCCAAAGGAGAGAGTTACGCTTGTCGACATGATAGCGGAACTTGGCATACACCTGATCTTCGAGACTATCGATGGCCGATGAGTTAGCTTGTTGATAATCGTAGATACGACCTAGTATCAGCGAGTCTCTCTTGTTGGCCGCTGACATACTGATGGTCATGCCCGAAAGCATGAAGGTCAGTAGTAATTTGGTGAATAGTTGATCGTATCTCAAGTTATCTTTTTTATGCTAATTTCTCTTTCAGGTACTTGCCCGTTAGGCTTTCCTTGCATGCCGCGACGTCCTCGGGTGTTCCCGCTACGACTAAGCTTCCGCCTTTATCGCCACCGTCGGGACCAAGGTCTATCACGTGGTCGGCACATTTTATCACCTCCATATTGTGCTCGATAATCAGGATGGAGTGGCCTCGTGCTATCAACGCATCGAAGGCTTTAAGCAACCTTTGGATATCGTGGAAATGAAGACCCGTGGTGGGCTCGTCGAAGATGAAGAGCGTGGGCTCTTGCTTCTCTTGTCCGATGAAGTAGGCCAATTTTACTCGTTGGTTCTCACCACCAGAAAGTGATGACGAGTTCTGTCCGAGTTTGATGTATCCTAAACCCACATCTTCGAGCGTCTTGAGGCGCTTTACAATCGTGGCTTCATTGTGTTCCTTAAAGAAATCGATAGCCTCGGTGATTGTCATGTTCAGGATGTCGTCGACATTCTTTCCGTGGAAGTTTACATCGAGAATCTCTTTCTTGAATCGGTGACCATGACACGCCTCGCACTCCAACACCAAGTCGGCCATAAACTGCATCTCGACGGTGATGACACCAGCACCCTTACACTCCTCGCATCGTCCGCCATCGGCATTAAACGAGAAGTATTGTGGGGTGAATCCCATCTGCTTGGAGAGTGGTTGCTCGGCATAGAGTTCGCGGATGGCATCGTAGGCCTTGACGTAAGTGGCGGGGTTAGAGCGGGTGCTCTTGCCAATAGGATTCTGGTCTACAAACTCAATATGCTTGATGGCATCCATATCGCCCTCAAGTCCGAGATACTCACCTGGAGCATCGCAAGCCTCACCAATACGGCGACGCATAGCAGGGTAGAGAATGCCCTTTATCAGACTCGACTTTCCAGAGCCAGAAACACCTGTAACTACGGTCATCACGTTAAGAGGAATCTTGACGTCGATGCCTTTAAGGTTGTTCATACGGGCTCCCTTGATGTTGATGAATCTGTTCCAAGGGCGGCGAGATGCTGGTACGGGAATCTCCTCCTGATGGAGCAGATATTTCACCGTATAGCTCTTGGGCCACTTCTTGAGCGAGGTTTTGTTCACCTCTTTGGCATCGCCATCGAACACCACTTCGCCACCAAGTCGTCCAGCATCAGGACCGATATCAATCAAGTGGTCGGCCGCACGCATAATCTCTTCGTCGTGCTCAACCACTACAACGGTATTGCCTAATGATTGGAGCTCTTTCAACACATGAATCAAGCGGTCGGTATCTCTTGAGTGGAGACCGATACTTGGCTCATCGAGGATATACAACGAACCAACCAGCGAACTACCTAACGATGTGCAGAGGTTGATACGCTGACTCTCACCACCAGAAAGGGAGTTGGAAAGGCGGTTAAGCGTAAGATATCCGAGACCTACATCAAGCAGGAATTGGAGTCGGCTCTTGATTTCAGTAAGTAGGCGTTTGCCTATTTCTGCATCGTGCTCATCGAGTTCTAATCGCTCAAACCACTCCTTAACCTTGATGATTGGCATCTGTACAAGGTCGGTGATACTACGTCCACCAATCTTGACGTAATCAGCCTCTGGCTTCAAACGTGTACCGTGGCATTTGGGACAATTAGTTTTGCCCCTATAGCGAGCCAGCATCACACGATATTGAATCTTATACTGGTTCTCGCGCACCATATCGAAGAAGGTATCGATACATGGTCTCTCCTTATTCCCCTTGTCAGATGGGAGTCCGTGCCACAACCAGTCTTTATGCTTCTGGCTCAGATTCATGTATGGTTCGAAGATGGGAAAATCGTCTTTGGCCGCATTACGGCAGAACCAATCTTTCCATTCCTTCATCCTCTCGCCGTGCCAACATACCACACAACCATCGTAAACGGATAGAGTGGTGTTGGGGATAACCAACTTCTCGTCGATACCGATAATGCGTCCGAAGCCTTGGCATTTAGGACAAGCTCCTACGGGCGAGTTGAACGAGAACATCTGGTCGGTAGGTTCCTCGAATGTCATACCATCGGCCTCGAACTTCATCGAGAAATCGTAGAAGATGGTTGGCGGGAAGAGCAATCTCAACTCACCATGCCCCTCGTAGAAAGCAGTTTCTGCTGAGTCTACAAGGCGGGCGATGACATCCTTGGTATCATCGACACTCATGCGGTCGATAACAAGATAAATCTCCTCGTTGTCGAACTTACCTCCAGCCAAGTAATCATCAATTCTCTGGAAATCGTTATTGACGTAGATACGAGCATAACCCTCCAACTGATAGGTCTTCAGCTGTTGTTCCATCGTGCGGCCTTCGTGCAGATGGATAGGTGACATCACCACGAAACGGGTTCCTTTTGAGAACTCAAGCATCTTCTGCACAACATCCTCGGTGGAGTGCTTCTTGACCTCGCATCCGCTAATGGGCGAATAGGTGTGACCTATGCGGGCGAAGAGCAATCGGAGATACTCGTAAATCTCGGTGCTGGTGCCTACGGTGCTTCGTGGATTACGTGATATGACCTTCTGCTCGATGGCTATTGCTGGTGGGATGCCGCGAATGAAATCACACTCGGGTTTGTTCATCCTACCAAGGAATTGACGGGCATAACTCGACAAACTCTCTACATAACGGCGTTGGCCTTCGGCATACAGAGTGTCGAAGGCCAAAGAAGATTTGCCGGAGCCACTGACTCCGGCAATTACTACGAATTGGTTACGGGGAATCTTGACATCAATGTTCTTTAAATTATTGACTCTTGCCCCTTTTATCTCTATTGAATCATTCATTCATTATAAAATACTCTTTACGGCCTCGAGCATACCAACGCTCTTGATGAGGTCGAGATCCTGCTTCACCATGTCGTTCAGACCAGGAATCTTATTCAGGTCCTCCTGCCAGATGAACTCGGCTCCCAGAACACCATCGGCCACCTTCTGTGTATCGCCGGTAGCCCAGAGCTCCTTCAGCAGATCCATAATCTTCTGGTCGTCGTTTGGCACAATCTCTACGCCATCCTCGCGCTTACCACCCTTATAATAGGTGATGATAGCAGCCAGACCGAATACAAGACCCTTTGGAAGTTCGCCCTTGCGCTCCAGATATGTCTTCACACCGGGGAGGTCGCGAGCCTGGAACTTGGGGAATGAGTTCAGCATGATGCTGGTTACCTGGTGGTCAACGTATGGGTTGTCGAAACGCTCCAGCACGTCGCTGGCAAACTTCTCAAGTTCGTCCATTGGAAGGTCGAGTGTCTGCATCAGCTCTTCGAACTGTACCTTGTGGATATACTTACCGATAACCTCATGATTGCAAGCATCGCGAACGATGTTAACACCACTCAGGAATGCTACTGGGCTCAATACGGTGTGAGGGCCATTGAGCAGGGTTACCTTACGCTTGTGGTATGGCTCCTCTGATGGTACGAAGAGTACGTGCAATCCAGCCTTATCAGCGGGGAACTCCTGGGCAACCTCTTTTGGTGCCTCGATAACCCACAGGTGGAAATTCTCGGCCTGAACAACTAAGTTGTCGCGGTAGCAGATCTTCTCCTGAATCTCTTTGATCTCATTGCGTGGGAATCCTGGAACGATACGGTCTACGAGGGTAGCGTATACACCACAAGCCTCTTCGAACCACTTCTTGAAGTCGTCGCCAAGGTTCCACAGCTCGATATATTTGTAAATACAATCTTTCAAAACGTGACCATTCAGGAAGATCAACTCGCATGGGAAGATGATGAGTCCCTTGGTCTTGTCGCCATTAAAAGTCTGATAGCGACGATACAACAGCTGAACCAGCTTGCCTGGATAGCTGCTTGCTGGAGCATCCTCCAGTTTGCATGATGGGTCGAATGCGATACCGGCCTCGGTTGTGTTAGAGATAACGAAACGAATCTCTGGCTGATCGGCCAATGCCATAAAGGCTGCATTCTGTGTGTAAGGATTAAGCGCACGGCTAATCACATCGATACGCTCGAGGGTGTTTACGGGCTTGCCGTTCTCACGACCCTGCAAGTTTACGTGATACAGACAGTCTTGAGCGTTCAACCAGTCTACCATACCTTTCTCGATAGGTTGTACTACAACTACCGAACCGTTAAAGTCGGTCTTCTGGTCCATGTTCCAGATAATCCAATCAACAAATGCGCGGAGGAAGTTGCCTTCGCCAAACTGAATCACCTTCTCAGGCATTACGCTCTTTGGAGCAAACTGTTTGTTTAGTGGTTTCATTTTTAATATTGTTTTAATTGTTACTATTTTGTTTCCGAATTGCGATTGCAAAGATAGACCATTTTTGCGAAACCTCCAAATTTATAGAAACTAAAAACTTAAAAAACAACGGAAACCTTTACGCTATATTTTGTTGATATCTACGTACCCATGCATCACGGCATAGATGGTAAGAGCTGATACACTTTTCATGCCCAATTTGTCCATGATGTTCTTACGATGGGTAATAACTGTAGCCAAGCCAATATTAAGTTTATCGGCTATCTCCTTATTAATATATCCTTGAACAATCAGCGACATCACCTCGATTTCTCTATCCGTGAGTATCTTCTTATTCAGTATCTCGGGCATAGGGGGCAGATTCTCGCCCTTGCCGTGAGCATGTTGTTCAAGCATCAATAGCGAACGTACTAATTCCTTCTCTGGAACATTTACGCAGAGGCACTTGAAATCGGATAGTTGCGACATCGTGTCGAGCGAGAGCGTTAGGACGATTGTCTTACGTTTACGCTCAGTGAAGAACTGCATGTCTTCAAGCACGATGGCCATCGCTGTGAAATAGTGGAAATAACTCTCGGGATCGTTTGCTTGTAGTTCAGATAACGATCCGTATGTGTCAACCGTTAAGATGGGCATGACATTTTGCAGGATAGCCTTCAACCCCAACGCCGAGAGGGTATTGGGGTCGATGATAGCTATCTTGGGTCTATTGTTCATGATAAGAATCCTAATAATGCTCCTGCTGCTACAGCCGATCCGATGACACCAGCCACGTTTGGACCCATAGCGTGCATCAGCAGGAAGTTATGACGGTCGTATTCCAGACCTAAGTTGTTTGATATACGTGCTGCCATTGGAACTGCACTCACTCCAGCGTTACCAATCAGTGGGTTTAGTTTCTTGCTTTCAGGCAGGAACAGATTCATCAGTTTTACAAAACATACGCCCGATGCTGTGGCAATCATAAAGGCCATGGCACCAAGAGCGAAGATCTTGATGGTGTTGAATGTAAGGAACTCGCTGGCTTGGGTAGAGCAACCTACGGTCAAACCAAGCAGCATCACCACAATATCATTCAGTGCAGCACCAGCGGTCTTGGCCAAACGGGTGGTCTTGCCACTCTCCTTCAGCAGGTTACCAAAGAACAGCATTCCCAATAAGGGCAGACCTGAAGGCACGATGAATGTGGTAAGCAGCAATCCGATGATTGGGAACAGAATACGCTCCGTCTGCGATACCTCGCGTCCTGGTTTCATCTTAATAACGCGCTCCTTCTTGGTGGTGAGCAATCGCATGATGAATGGCTGAATCACTGGAACCAAGGCCATATAAGAGTAGGCACATACGGCGATGGCACCCATCAGGTTGGGCGAAAGTTTAGAACTCAGGAAGATAGCTGTAGGACCATCGGCACCACCAATGATGGCGATACCAGCAGCTTGTGATGGCTCGAATCCCATAGCAAGTGCAACCATATAGGCTCCAAAGATACCGAACTGGGCCGAAGCTCCGATCAACATCAGCTTGGGGTTAGCAAGCAGAGCTGTAAAGTCGGTCATAGCGCCAATGCCAAGGAAGATAAGTGGAGGATACCAACCTTGACGAACACCCTGATAGAAGATGTTTAATACCGAGTTGTCCTCATATAGTCCAATCTCCAATCCTGCGTCAGCACGGAAGGGGATATTGCCAAGAATGATGCCCAATCCGATGGGGACGAGCAAGAGTGGCTCAAAGTCTTTCTTGATGGCAAGCCAGATAAAGAAGGCTCCCACCGCTATCATGATAAGATTTCCTACCGTAGCATTGGCAAAGGCCGTGTAGGTAAGAAACTCATGAAAGTTCTGTATGATAAACTGTCCTAAATCCATAGTAAACTCTTAATTCTAAAATCTTAATTATCCTATGGTCATCATGACAGTTCCTTCCATTACGCTTTCACCTGGCTTAACGGTGATAGAGGTAACGGTACCTGAGAATTCAGATTCGATGTTGTTCTGCATCTTCATGGCTTCGAGCACCAGAACCACATCGCCCTGCTTAACGGTGTCACCAACATTCACCTTCAGGTCGATAATAGTTCCAGGAAGTGGAGCCTTAACGGGCGAACCAGTTCCAGCAGCCATAGGCTTATCAGCAGCGGGTGCTGCAGCTGGAGCAACAGTTGGACGAGCCACCGTCTTTGGAGCCTCTACGTGAACCTTCTTCAGTGTACTTGTGGGGTTGATGGGCTGCTTGAGCTCAACATCGAAACGCACGCCGTTAACAATGACTTTGGCTACGTTTCCCTCTACTTCTTCTATCTCTACGTCGTAATCTACGCCTTGTACTTTATATTGATACTTATTCATAGTCTAATAAATTGAAATTAACGAATCACTGGGGTTGTAGGAATCTTAGGAGCATTGTGCGATGTTGGGATGACGGGCTTAGAGAAGTGCGTCATCTGGTTCGACTCATCTGCCCATCCTGTATCTTTCGATTTGATGGTGATGACACCGCTTTCTACATCGTGTACATCGTCCTGATACTGCTTGAGTGCCATAGAGATAACGGCGATGTAAACCTCCTTGTCGATACCCTTGGTCTTCAGACCATCCTGCAGGATGTTTCCTGTAGCGTGTGCCAAGTCGTGAGTCACCTCAACGGTCTTGGTGATAGGCTTGATTGGTTGGGTGTTAACCACCTTCTTAGCCGTCTCGATGTTACGCATAATGAGTCCGAATACCCAGAAGAAAATGAATAGTACAGCCAGACAGAAGAATACGATACCCATAGCCAGCAGGGTGATACCGAATCCGTGTGGATCCTCACGCTTCAGCTTGGCATCCTTGGTCTCATCGGTCTTGATGAAGTTCTCGATACCAGGTGTAACATTTTCTGCTGATTTTACAGCCCATGTGTTGGCGGTCTGACGAGCATAACTCTGGTCGGCTGCCAAAGCAGGGATGGTTACTGAATCGATTAATTCAGTGGCGTTACCATTGAAGAATCCCAGCCAGAGTGGCTCCGACATGGGGACGTTGAGAGACAGATGCAACTTACTCTGTGCAGGGTTAGAGTTGCAAAAGAAGATCAGGTGCTGGCGTCCACCTATCTGCGTACGAGTATCTCCGCTTGGGATAACGCTCATGCGTTTGATACGTTCTGGAACGCTCATCTTTGGATCGAGAACGGACTTGTCTGTAGTAAAATACATACCACGCACGTTGTAAGTTGTGAACGAGGTGTTCTCCAACTCAATCCATGCGTGGTTCTGTCCGTAATCATCCTGAATGCTGGCGGTATTGTTGGTCAGCACCTCGTTAATGCGAATGTTCTTGGCTCCTTGTGCCATCATCGCCGTGGCGCTTACCAGCAATAGTCCGCTGAGCAGGATTTTGGTTCTTTTCATTTGTTTTGTTGGTGTATTATTAAATAAGATTCATTTTCTTATTTTTGTCATCCGCAGAAGAACAGCACAACTATCTGAGCTGTAAAGATTCTGAGGAACATAGCCAAAGGATATACCGTAGAATATCCCAAGGCGGGAGCCTCCTTCGAGCAGATGCTGTTAGCATAAGCCAATGCGGGGGGATCGGTATAGGTACCAGCTAACATACCAGCCAAGGTGAAGTAGTTGAAACCGAATTTAAGACGTGCGATAGGACCTACAATCAGGATTGGGATAATGGTGATGAGGAAACCTGTGAGCACATAGAGCAATCCATCGCCCTGAACCACAGTCTCAAAGAATCCAGCTCCTGCCTTGATACCTACTGATGCCAAGAAGAGCACAAGTCCTATTTCGCGAAGCATCATATTGGCTGATGTGGTGGTGTAGGTTACCAGATGTATCTTATAACCATAGCGACCAATCAGAATGGCGATAATCAGCGGACCACCAGCCAGACCCAATTTTACTGGTACTGGCATACCAGGAATAGCTACTGGGAACATACCGAAGATGAGTCCGATGAAAATACCAACGAAGATGGTGGCGATGTTTGGCGCATCCAGACGACGGATAGAGTTACCCATCTTGCCAGCTACGTTGTCAACTGCATCCTCTGGACCAACCACCATGATGCGGTCGCCCACCTGCAGAGGCAGGGTAGGAGATGCGAAGATGTCCATACCGTGACGTGTTACGCGGGTTACGTTAACACCATAAACACTCGAGAAGTGGAGCGAAGCCAACGTCTTACCATTTACCTTAGGATTGGTAATCACAATGCGCTTTGAAACCATTGGCTGATCCTGCTGCTCAAAGTCGATGTCGAGCTTTGGTCCGATAAAGGCGGTGATAGCCTCCTGGTCGGCCTCGGCGCATACGATGAGCATCTGGTCGCCAACGTGGAAGATGGTATCGCGGTTAGGGATAAACAGCTCGCCCTCGTGAACCAGACGAGAAACTACGAAGTCGCGATTCATAAAGTCGTGAACCTGCAGCAGAGTCTTTCCCTCCAAGTATTTGTTGGTTACCTCAAGGTGCATCTTGTAAGGCTTCTTGTTGGCGTTGGTCTCATCGAGAGCTTCCAGTTGCTTCTCTTCGTGATCCAGCTTAACCTTACATATATACCTTACTAATATAATAGCGCCAATGATGCCAAGCACACCAAGTGGGTAGGCACAAGCATAGGCCGATGCAATCTGTGGAGCGTTGCTGCCGAATACTGTAGAAAGAGCTTCGTTGGCAGCACCAAGTCCAGGGGTATTAGTTACGGCACCATACAGTGTACCAACCATCATAGGCAGGTTGGATGGGTTGCTGGTGTCGAAGAAGATGTAGTAGCAACCAAACATCACAAGGATGTTAAGCACGATGGCGGTTGCTGCCATTGCATTTAGTTTGATTCCCTGTGTACCAAAGCTCTCAAAGAATCCAGGACCCACCTGAAGACCAATCATAAACACAAAGAGGATCAGTCCGAAATCCTGTACAAACGTAAGAATGGGTGTGGGAGCGGTAAATCCGATGTGTCCAGCCAGAATACCTGCAAACAATACAAAGGTTACACCCAAAGAAACACCAAAAAACTTAATTTTACCTAAGTAAACACCAATCGCTATCACAATAGCGTAGAGCAACGCGATATGCGCCACTGAGTCAGTTGTCGTAAAAAGGTCTTTTAACCACTGAAATGATTCCATAAATTACTCTAATAATACCTATTCTTTATAATATCTCAAATTTCGAGTGCAAAGTTACTTAAAAATTGCCCATTTTTATCATTTTTGTGCATCAAATTTTGAATAAATAGTGATTTTTTATTTCTTTCACACTTTAAAACGCTTTTTTGTCCCAAAAAGTTGTATCTTTGTCACCTGTTAGTATAAACTTAAAACATAACTTATATAATATTAAACGTTACAAATCTATGGCAAACAAAGAAAAACTCTTTACCGAGTTCACGGCGCCAACCAAACAAGAGTGGTTGGACAAGATTGAGGTCGACCTGAAAGGTGCCGACTTCCAGAAGCGCTTGGTATGGAGAACAAACGAGGGCTTTAATGTGCAGCCCTTCTATCGCCGCGAAGACTTGGCGAACCTAAAAACACCTGATGCTCTCCCTGGAGAGTTCCCATTCGTACGTGGAAACAAGAAGGATTCTAACGAATGGTACATCCGCCAGAACATTGTAGTCGATGATCCAAAAGAGGCCAACAAGAAGGCACTCGATATCCTGAACAAGGGTATCGACTCTCTTGGCTTCAAGGTTCCAGGAAAACTGGTATCTATGGAAACTATCGAGACGCTGCTTGATAATATCTATTGCGAATGTGTGGAGGTTAACTTCACCACTTGCCAGCGTCATTCGCTCGAGTTGGCTGAAATCCTGAAGACCTATTGGCAGAAGAAGGGCTACGACAAGGAGAAGATTGTTGGCTCTATCGAGTGGGACCCCATGAAGAAGATGGTGCTCAAGGGCAAGGATGTTTCACCTGTACTCGCATTTGGTCCTAAGTTGGCCGAGTCGCTCAAGGAGTATCCAAACTTCCGCGGAATCGCCGTTCATAGCGATGCACTCAACAATGCTGGTGCTTATATCGTTCAGGAGTTGGGTTATGCTCTGGCTTGGGGTAATGAGTATCTGCAGCAGTTGGTTGATGCTGGTGTCGATGTAGACCTGGCTGCCAAGAGCATCAAGTTCAATATGGGCGTTAGCGAGAACTACTTTATGGAGATTGCTAAGTTCCGTGCTGCACGTTTGCTTTGGGCTCAGATTGTGAAGCAGTACGAGCCAAAGTGCGATTGCGCTTGCAAGATGATAATCAATGCCACCACCTCTACTTATAATCAGACGTTGTTTGATAGCTATGTAAACCTGCTCCGTTCGCAGACTGAGGCTATGAGTGCTGCTCTGGGTAGTGTTCATTCGATGGTGGTTACGCCATTCGATGCACCTTACGAGGAGACTACCGATTTCTCTGAGCGTATCGCTCGCAACCAGCAGTTGATTATCAAGGAAGAGAGCCACTTCGATCGTATCGTCGATCCAGGTGCTGGCTCTTATTATATCGAGCACTTGACTGATGCTTTGGCTCAGGAGGCTTGGAAGATATTCCTGAAGGTTGAGGATGAGGGTGGATTCCTGGCTGCTATCAAGGCTGGAACCATTCAGGACGATATCAATGCTACCAACGTGAAGCGTCATGGCGATGCTGCCAAGCGCAAGGAGTTCTTGTTGGGCACCAACCAGTTCCCTAACTTCACAGAGAAGAGCGAGGGCAAGCGTGCTTACAAGCAGAATTGCGGTTGTGGTGGTGTTCACCATCAGGGCGATGAGACCGTAGCCTTCAAGGCTATCGAGAGCACCCGTCTGGCTGCTGATTTCGAGGATCTCCGCATCCATACTGAGGAGAAGAAGGTTCCTGTGGCATTCATGTTGACTATTGGTAATCTGGCTATGCGTCAGGCTCGCGCCCAGTTCTCTTGTAACTTCCTGGCTTGTGCTGGATACAAGGTGATTGACAACCTGGGATTCAAGACCGTTGAGGAGGGTGTTGATGCTGCGCTCGAGGCTAAAGCCGATATCGTAGTAATCTGCTCTAGCGACGATGAGTATGCTGAGTACGCTATCCCTGCATTTAAGTACTTGAATGGTCGCGCTATGTTCGTAGTAGCTGGTGCTCCTGCATGCATGGAGGATCTGAAGGCTGCTGGCATCGAGAACTTTGTTCACGTAAAGTGCAACGTGCTTGAGACTTTGAAAGAATATAATCAGAAACTTGGTATCTAACACCCTCCCCGTACTCCCCTCCTTGGAAGGAGGGGCTAGGGGTGGTTAAAATTAAAAGCTATGCGTAAACAGTTTAAAGATATTGATATCTATGCAGGCATCAAGGCTCAAGATGGTGCCAAGTGGATTAGCGACAATAAGATTGAGGCTAACTGGAAGACCCCAGAGCACATTGAGGTACGCCCAGTTTATACAAAGGAAGACCTCGAAGGTATGGAGCACCTCGACTTTACAGCTGGTATTCCTCCTTATCTGCGTGGTCCTTACTCTATGATGTACCCCTTCAAGCCTTGGACCATCCGTCAGTATGCCGGATTCTCTACCGCTGAAGAGTCAAACGCTTTCTATCGCCGTAACCTGGCTTCTGGTCAGAAGGGACTTTCTGTAGCCTTCGACCTTCCTACACACCGTGGTTACGACCCCGATAACGCTCGTGTTGTGGGCGATGTGGGTAAGGCTGGTGTATCAATCTGTAACGAGGAGAACATGAAGGTGCTCTTCTCTGGTATCCCCTTGAACAAGATGTCTGTGTCTATGACCATGAACGGTGCCGTGTTGCCTATCCTGGCATTCTACATCGTAGCTGGTCTGGAGCAGGGTGCTCAGCTCGAGGAGATGGCAGGTACCATCCAGAACGATATCCTCAAGGAGTTTATGGTGCGTAATACCTATATCTACCCACCTGCATTCTCTATGAAGATTATCGCTGATATCTTCGAGTATACCTCACAGAAGATGCCAAAGTTCAACTCAATCTCTATCTCTGGCTACCACATGCAGGAGGCTGGAGCTACTGCTGATATCGAGTTGGCTTACACATTGGCCGATGGTATGGACTACCTGCGTACAGGTGTGAATGCTGGTATCGATGTGGATGCTTTCGCTCCTCGACTTTCGTTCTTCTGGGCTATTGGTATGAACCACTTCATGGAGATTGCTAAGATGCGTGCTGGTCGTCTGCTTTGGGCTAAGATTGTGAAGAGCTTTGGCGCTAAGAATCCTAAGTCGCTGGCACTGCGTACTCACTCTCAGACCTCTGGTTGGTCGCTCACAGAGCAGGACCCCTTCAACAACGTAGGTCGTACATGTATCGAGGCTATGGCTGCTGTGCTGGGTCACACTCAGTCGCTCCACACTAACGCCCTCGATGAGGCTATCGCTCTGCCTACCGACTTCTCTGCTCGTATCGCTCGTAACACCCAGATCTACATTCAGAATGAGACCAAGGTGTGCAAGCAGATCGACCCATGGGCTGGTAGCTACTACGTTGAGACCCTGACTAACGAGCTGGTACACAAGGCTTGGGAGCATATTCAGGAGATTGAGAAGCTGGGCGGTATGGCTAAGGCTATCGAGACGGGTCTGCCAAAGATGCGTATCGAGGAGGCTGCAGCACGTACTCAGGCTCGTATCGACTCTGGTCAGCAGACCATCGTTGGTATCAACAAGTATCGTTTGGAGCACGAGGATCCTA
>NZ_CAMJFM010000006.1 GCF_946404925.1 uncultured Prevotella sp.
GCAAAGTTGAATTCGTTGATAGTCATAATCTTAATATTATTAATAATGTGAAAAAACTTCTATTTAATTGCGCTTGCAAAATTACTAAAAAATCATTGAACATTGACCATTGACCATAGAATATTTAGCGTTTTTTTGCGCTGAATTATCAATTATGTAAGCAGAATGGGCAAAACAGTAGCAAATTGTTATCCAAAGATTGCACGTAGCGCCTCTTCCACCTTTCGCACTGGATGCAGATTGATCTTGAATTTCTTACGGTCGAAACCCTGCAGATTGTACTTGGGGATAATCATATCCGTGAATCCGAGTTTCTCAGCCTCTGCGATGCGTTGCTCGATGCGATTGATGGGGCGAACCTCACCACTCAAGCCCACCTCGCCAGCCATACACCAACCTGCCTCGATAGGTGTGTCGACATTCGATGAGAGCACAGCTGCTATCACACTCAGGTCCATCGCAAGGTCAGTAACTCTCAGGCCTCCTGCGATGTTAACAAACACATCCTTCTGAGCCAGTTTAAAGCCCACGCGCTTCTCGAGCACGGCCAGCAGCATGTTGAGGCGGCGCTGGTCGAAACCTGTGGCCGAACGCTGTGGCGTGCCATAGGCGGCAGTTGACACAAGTGCCTGAGTTTCAACGAGGAAGGGGCGAATGCCTTCGATGGCAGAGGTGATGGCGATGCCAGAAAGGCCTTCGCGATCTTGCGTCAAAAGCAACTCTGATGGGTTCGATACTTGTCGCAATCCGTTTTGCAACATCTCGTAGATGCCAAGCTCTGCAGTAGAGCCAAAGCGGTTTTTGATGGAGCGCAGAATACGGTACATATAGTGCTGGTCGCCCTCAAACTGGATGACGGTATCCACTATGTGCTCCAGAATCTTTGGTCCTGCCAAGGTGCCCTCCTTGGTGATGTGACCAATCAAGATGACGGGTACACCGCTGGTCTTGGCAAAGCGCAACAATGCTGAGGCACACTCGCGCACTTGGGCGATAGAGCCAGCACTCGACTCTACATCTTCAGTAGAAATCGTCTGGATAGAGTCGATAACTATCAACTCTGGTTGCACCTCTTTAATCTGGTCGAAAATAGCTTCGAGCGAGTTTTCAGTAAGGAGCATGAAGTTTTCATTCCCCCCACCTATGCGCTCTGCACGCATTTTGAGCTGGTGGGCGCTTTCCTCGCCTGAGACGTAGAGAATCTTCTTCTCGGGCATGTTCAGCATGGTTTGCAGCGAGAGGGTAGACTTTCCGATACCAGGTTCGCCACCAAGCAGCACGATGCTACCTGGAACCAATCCTCCACCAAGCACACGATTCAACTCGGCATCGTGCATATCGATGCGAGGGTCGTCGTGACTCGAAATCTCGTGTAGACGTAAAACTCTGCCAGCGTTCAATGCTGATGATTGGGCTGATGAGCCTTTGCTCAGACCGCCCCTTGTAGCAGCTACCTTAGCTGGCGAGCTGGCTGCAATCTTTATCTCCTTAAACGTGTTCCACTGCCCACAAGCGGGGCATTTTCCTACCCACTTGGGCGACTCTTGTCCGCAGTTGGTACAAACGTATGCTGTTTTATCTTTTGCCATAATGATTGCAAAGGTACGAAAAGCTATAATAATAGCCTACGGATTATGTGGATTTTACGAATTTTTAAGCATCCGGAATAAAATAATCCGTATAATCCGTACAATCCGTAGGAAAAAATAACTACCTTTGCACGCGATATGAAGAAGATAGTACTGATATTTGCAACGATATTATTAATCGTAGGGTGCGGACAATCGTACGAAGAAAGCAAGCGCCTCACTCGTGAGCAGCGTTTGAAGTTGTGGCGTGAGGATTCGGCTGCACTTAAAATTGCCGTTATGCCCACACTCGATTGTCTGCCCGTATTCGTGGCTAAGGAGCGCCAGATGTTTGATACAGCTGTCGACATCCGCCTGAAGCGCTATAAGGCCCAGATGGATATCGACACCGCATTGATAAGAAACCGTGTTGAAGGTGCCATCACCGACTTGGTGAGAGCCGAGAAGATGATAAAGGAAGGCACACCCCTGCGATATGCTGCTGCCACCAACGCCTATTGGTTGATGGTGAGTCAGCGCCAACTGCGTATCACCAACTTCAAGCATCTCGACGATAAGATGCTGGCCATGACGCGCTACTCGGCCACCGACTTGCTGGGCGATCTGGCTGTAGATAGTGCCAAGCTGGCTCCAGAGCGCGTGTTCCGTATCCAGATAAACGATGTGAACATCCGTCTGAAGATGCTCGAGAACAACGAGATGGACGCCATGCTGCTTACTGAGCCCCAGGCATCGCAAGCAGTAGCCAGGAAAAATCCCGTGTTGCTCGACACCCGTAAGGAGGATATCCAGTTGGGCGCACTCGTGTTCCGTACCAAGAATATGGGCGACAAAGCACGCCAGCACCAGATGGAGGTGTTTATGAAGGGATACAAGCAGGCTTGCGACTCGATTAATCACTTTGGTGTGACCCACTACAAACAGATACTCAAGAAGTACTATGGGCTGAACGAGCAAACCATCAAGTCACTCCCCGATTCGCTCAAGTTCACCTATCAGGCACCAAGACAGAAAGACATAGACCGTGCCAAACGCTGGCTGGAAAAGAAGAAGTAAACACATGAAACAGGATAAAGCACTGAACGATATATACGATTATCTGACAGAAAGGGCACTTAACGGTGCCATTCTGCGTATGGAGAATTATCTGGCCATCAATCCGCACCAGATAAACTCCGACCGACTTTTTGCCATCAAGACCGATTATCAGGTGATGAAGGACTATTGGCGCAAGGGTTTCAAAGACACCCAGCTATCACAGCAATACGACAAGTTGCTGCGTCGCATGTATGTACTCTATGCCAACGTGTCGACCAACGCACGAGTGCTGCATTCGCCATTCCTCGCATCGCTGTTTATGCGCGATCATCTCAGTCCTCGCGATTGGTCGGTACAGGTGTTGAGAGAGCAGTTGGAGGCGTTTGTCTCTGACATTGCGATGCTCGATCTTGAGCCAGCTCACACCTCACAGGAACGTCGTAAGGAGCTGTATCGCCAGCATCACCAGATGATGGGCGATGTCTTTGCCCACATCCTTACATCGGATGTGTGGACAGATGGCCAAGGCGAAGAGATGCAGCAGTTGCTCTTATCGCCCACCGTTGATTCTGTCGATCAGCAGATTATCATCAGCGCCATCACATTGGCTGCGATGAATTGTTTCGATATGGTGAAGTTCCGCACATTGATGAGCGTCTATCAGCAGAGTAGCGACGAATATGTGCGCCAGCGTGCATTCGTGGGTTGGGTGCTTGCCATCGACGATGAGGTGCACACCAGCCTTTTCCCAGAGATGAAGGAGCTGGTGAACAAGGCTCTTGAAGACCCCAAATGCGGAGAGGAACTGGCTGAGCTACAGAAGCAGATTTACTACTGTATGAGTGCCGAGGAAGATCGCGACATGATACAGAAGGAGATTATGCCCGACCTGATTAACAATCAATACAACATCGCTCGCGATGGTGTGCTGGAACAGGACGAGGAGAGTGTGCTCAACGACATCCTTAATCCAGATGCTGAAGAGAAGAATATCGAGAAGGTAGAGTCAAGTTTTCGTCGTATGATCGACATGCAGAAACAGGGTTCGGATATCTACTTCGGAGGCTTTGCGCAGATGAAGCGATTCCCCTTCTTCAACGAGATATCCAACTGGTTTACACCTTTCTATAAGGATCACCCAGGTGTGGCCTTGTTGCGCGAGAGGTTTGGCGATATCAAATTCCTGAATGGCATTTTGGATTATGGCCCATTCTGCAACAGCGATAAATACTCGTTCTTACTGGCCTTCGAGAGTGTGCTGAGTCAGATACCAGAGAACGTTCGTGAGATGCTGAATCGTGGTGAGGCACAGATGGTGCAGAAGATGAATGCTGAAGAGATGATGACTCCAACCTTTATCCGCAGACTCTATCTGCAGGATTTGTACCGTTTCTTCCGCTTGTTCCCCCAGCGTGGCGACTTCCGCAACTTCTTCTCGTTCGAAATGTCGGAGTGCTTGTTCTTCCACGATTCGCTCTTCTTGTTTACCAAACTCCAGGATCAGTTCTACGATGTCATCTGTTTTCTCATTAAGCGCAATCGTTGTGGTGATGCCCGCAAAGTGGTGGAGTGCTACGAAGACGAGAAGTACTATAATTACGACTTCTATATGCTGAATGCCTTTCTGGGCAGAGGGCCTGAGATGTGCTACCGCCGTGCGCTGGAGCTGAACCCTGATAGCGAACGTGCTAAGTGGGGCTTGGCCAAGGAGCTGTTTAGAATGGGTAGATACGAGGGCGCTCTCGACCTTTACAGTCAGCTGGTGGAACTCAATCCTGATAAGAAATCCTATCAGCTTAACAAGTCGGTATGTCTCACCAATCTGCGTCGCTACGATGAGGCCGAACAGATATTGTTCCGCCTTAACTACGAGGATCCTGATAATCTGAATGTGGCTCGTGTGTTGGCATGGGCACTTACTTGCGATAGCAAATTCGAGCAGGCAGGACGCTTGTACGACCAACTAATGGCTGTAGAGAATCCACCTGAAGGCGATATGCTTAACTGCGGATTCTATCTGTGGTTTACGGGTAAGATTGACGAGGCGGCAAGCTGCTTCCGTTCTTGTGGCCAGAATGTTTACGACCAGATCAAGAACGAGGCTTATCTGCTCAACAAAAACAATATTATCGAAGAAGAAATCAAGATGATGTTCGACTTGATTGGCGTCTGAGCTTCCATCGCTCCACCAACCAGGTTCCTGCCAACGGTATACCTACGCCAGCTATGGTGTAGAGTACCCAGAATGCATCCTCTTGCGAGTGCTCGTGTATCACCATGTGGCAACCTATCTGCTGCATGTCCAGTCCGTAATACCATATCTTTATCAGGCTCACCACCTTGTAGGCCACAATGTGAAATATAAAAATGTTCAGCGTGTGGTCGCCCGTATACACCAGGAATCGCTTCAGCCAGTTCTCCTTCTTGTCCAGCAGCATACTGATGTTGTACGTCATCAAGAATCCCAACAGCGCAGGTACTGGTAGCGATAGGAACTGGGTGTAGCTCGATCGCCAGTTCATGTTGGCGGTCAGATAATACGAGAAGGCATATACGATGGCACCAAACACAATGCTTGTCCAGATGATGGCGTAATAGCGCTTGATGAGGGCGTTGTAACTCTCAGCATATTGGCGGAAGATGAATCCACAACCAAAGAAGAAACAGCCCATCATGTCGCGATAGCCACCCTGTACCAGCGTAATCACCTTCAGCCCCTCGTAGGTTTTCCATCCGCAGAGCAATAGCATAATCACGCAGATGAGGTAGGGGATGGCCTTCTTCCATTTCTCCCTACGTATGCTGCTATCTAACACCTTATATATAATAAGGTATAGGATGCTGGCTACAAACAATCCACGGAAGAACCAGAATGCACCACACAGGAACTGGTCGTAACCACCCATGGCGGTAAAAATGTTCCATAGGTTCTGTTGTATCTGGTGCCAACTGTAGGGGTGGGTCACGCCACCCATCTCGTTGCCATATGTCTCGTTCAGCACACCTATCTTGAACATCAGATTGTGCAGCGCCAGGAATATCACGCTCCATTTCACAAATGGCACGTAGAGCCCCTTTATGCGTTTCTTCACGAAGGTAGCCTCGTCGTGCAGGTACTTCAGCGAGAAGAAGTAGCCCGCCGTGATAAAGAACAGGGGCATGTGGAACTCAAAGATGAATTTGCACAACCATCCTGGAGCTTCTGCGTGGGCTATCACCATCAGGATGATGGCTATACCCTTACTGATTGATATCACGGTGTTTCTGTTCATGGGCTTATATTATAAGAAAGGTGAAAGCAAATGGGCGAACCATCCACGGAACTTCTGCCAACCCGTACGGAACTTGTCCCATTCCTCCTTGGTCAGCTTTACGCTCTTCTGGGTGTCGCGCATAAACATATTATTCAGTTCCTGCGTTATCTTCTTGTTCACTATCAGTGCATTCACTTCGTAGTCGAATCGCAGACTGCGGGCATCCAGGTTGGTGCTGCCCACGGTGCAGAACTTATCGTCCACCATCATGATCTTCGAGTGGTGGAATCCTGGCTGATAAAGCCAGATGTTGGCCCCCTTCTTCATCAGCTTGTGCACATTGTAGTACACACAGTCTGGTGTCAAGGGTATATCGCTTTTGGCTGATACCAGTATGTCAACCTTCACTCCACGCTTGATGGCGCGATGTATCGCCTTCTTCACTGATGGTGTCAGGGTGAAGTAGGGGTTGATGATCTTGACAGAATCCTGTGCATCGTCGAGGGCCGCGATGTAGAACTGACGCATAATCTTGTTGGTCTTGTTGGGCTCACGATTGGCTATACCCACCATCATGTCGCCCTTCGCCTCGCCACGATAGTATTTTGGATTCAGCAGTTGCTCCTTGGTTGTCTTCTGCCAGATGCGGGCAAAGATGTCCTGAAGCTCATTTACCACTGGGCCTTCGATTCTGCAATGCATGTCGCGCCATTCGCCCACCTGTTCTGTGCCCACTATGTAGTAGTCGGCCACGTTCATACCGCCTGTATAGGCTATGTGTCCGTCAATCACTACTATCTTGCGGTGGTCGCGAGGCCAGATGTGGTTTACCCAAGGAAAGCGCACGGGGTCAAACTCGTGTATGTCGATGCTATCCTCACGCAAACTCTGTATGTGATGCTTCTTCAAGGGACGGTTGTTCGAGTCGTTTCCGAATCCATCGAACAGGGCTCGCACTTCCACACCCTCCTTACGCTTCTCGCGCAGAATGTCGAACAGCAGCGATGCTATCGAGTCGTTGCGGAAGTTAAAGTATTCCAGGTGCACACTGCTCTTGGCTTGGCGTATGTCCTCAAACATCATGTCGAACTTCTGCTTGCCCGACATAATCAGCTTCACGTCATTATGCTGATAGAAGTGTATGCCCACATCCTGCATCTGGCTCACTATCAGCGAGTCGCTTGTCTGGGCTTGTGCTATTAGAGAAATCAGCAGGAATAGCATGGTGACTATTCCTGACTGATGATATTGTTTCCTGATAATCATTTACGATGTTGCAATCTGTATTCGAGTGGCGTCATACCAAACTTCTCCTTGAAGATGTTGATGAAGTTCTCGGCTGTCATAAATCCTATGTTCGATGCCAACTCACTCATGTTAATATTTGTACGTTTCAGCAGTATGCAGGCATGTTTCAGTCGCATGTCTCTTACCAGCTCAGCTGGCGTCTTGTTGGTCAGGCTGCGCACGCGGTGGAAGAATGGTACACGGCCCATACCCATCGCATTGGCCATCTCCTCCAGACTGATCTGTCCGCGGCTCATGTTCTGCAGTACGTATTGCTCAATGTTCTTCAGCAACTGGCGATCCATGGCGTCAACCATCGAGTAGTCGTTGCCTCCGCCTTCCTCGTCATCGTCCGATGCCTTGATACCCTCAGGCAGGTTGCTGGTCATGGTCTGACTGCGTGGGTTCTTCACCACAGCAGTGTCTACCTTGCTCATTGGGTCGTCAGCACTTATCTCAGCCAGAGCGGTGGTATCTATCTCGCCAGCGTCCATGGTCTCCGATGCGGTGGTCATACTGCTGCTGCGTCCCTCCAGGCGTCGTGTCTCAGCACCCTCAATCAGGTCGCTGTCCACCTGTACGGCACCCAGACCCAGTACTTTGTTGAATCGCATGGTGGCCTCCTGCATGTTGAATGGCTTGGCCAGATAGTCATCTGCACTCAGGGTGATGTTCTTCGAGCGCATATCCTGTGGTGTCAGCACGGTGTCGGTCATCAGTATGAACTTCATGTTCTGTGTCACGTAGTTGGTCTTCAACTGGTTACACAGGTCACTACCCGTCATACCAAACATCTCCTGCTTACAAACTACCAGGTCGCACTTCATCTGCTCCAGATCCTCAGCAGCCTTCTCAATGTCGTTATATATGTGGAAGTTGTATACATACTTCAGTCGTGCAGCAGCAAACTCCAGGAACTCCTCGTTGTCGTCGATCATGATAACGGTGAACCTTGCTGTTGGCGAGTCGATGGCTGCACGCGATTGTGTGGTCTCTGTGGTCAGCACCTCGCTGGCTATCTCTGGCAGCTCTATCTCGCCCTTGTTGTTCATCTGCAGGCGATCCTGAACATTGTTCTTGGCGCGCTCCTCTGGGTGTTCCAGATTCATCTGCATATCAGCCACACGGGTGATGATTTGCAGCATCTGCGAGTGGAGGGCGTTCAGCTGCTCCTTCTCCTCCAGCGATTTCTCCTTCTCCGAGAGGTTTCCTATGATAGATGTCATGCGGGCCATAGGCTGGCGCAGGTCATCACTGGCTGCCTTGATCTCCTCGCGCTGCAGTTTCAGCTCCTTGATCACAGCCTCTTTTCTGTGCTTGATGGCCTTCAGCTGTTTCAGTCCAATGCGCCAGAAGTAGATAATCACTACAAATACGATGACGTAGGCAGTTATCATCCACCACGACAACAGGAAGTGGCGCTCTACTGATATCTCCAGCACGCGCTCCTGATTACTTACAGCTCCCTCAGCATTGATGGCCTTTACGTGCAGCACGTAGTTACCTGCCTTCAGGTTGTTGAATGTCACACCGTGAGTCAGGGCGTCACCATTGCGCCAGTCCTCATCGCGACCTTCCATCCAGTACATAAACTGCAGGCGTTCGCTCTGGTTGTAGTTACCAGCAGCAAACTTGATGGTAAATGTATTCTGGTTGTGACTCAGGTCTATGCGGCTGGTCTCGTTCAGCGATTGGCTCAGTATCACCTTGCCATGATACTCGTGTCCTGCCAGCACCTCTTCCTCGCCTATAAACAGCTGTGTCAGCATCACGCGTGGCAGGTCTTCCTTCTCAGCCCCAGCTCTGTGCAGCACCCAGTTCACACCGTATAGCCCGCCCAGCAGTACCTCGCCATCCTGCTTGGTCAGTATCGAACCCGTGTTGAACTCGTTACTCTGCAGTCCGTCAGCGGTGGTGTAGTTATACAGACCATAGTTGTTTGAACTCTCCTCGTGGTTACGCTGGATGACGATACGGCTCACACCTCGACTGGTGGTTACCCAGATGCCGTGGTTCTTGTCCTCAGCTATACCGCAGATGTTGTTGTTACACAATCCCTGCTTCTCTGTCAGGTAGTCCAGCTCGTCTGTCTCCAGGTTCAGTATGTTCAGTCCCTCGCGCGTACCTACCCATATCAGTCCTCGCGAATCCTGGAATATCTGTGTAATATAGTTGTTGGTAAAGCTCTTCAGGTTGGATTTGTTTCCTGTATACACTTTCTTTTCTGTGGTCGATAGGTTCAGGATGATCAGTCCCTCGCTGGTTCCTATCAGCAGATTATTCTCTGAGGCATCTTGCTTGTAGAACAGACAGTTGATGCTGTTGGTGCTCAGTTTTCCGTTCTCGCGCGTGTAGCTCGAGAATGAGTTCATTCTTGGGTTGTACACCTGCAGTCCGCCATTGGTGGCTATCCACAGGTTACCTATCTTATCTGTAGTCAGCGCGTTAATGTGGTCGTCGATGATGGTGCGCACGCTGTCTCTGGCCACCGAGTAGATGGTCGATACACCGTTCTTGATGCGAGTCAGTCCGTTGCGCTTCGAACCAATCCAGATGCTACCATCAGGCGTATTGCTCATGCACGATACCTTGAGGCTGGCCAATGGACCGTTGTATCCTATCACACCCTTGTCGCTGGTACCATACCATATCGAGCCGTCAGCATGCTGGGCCATGGCGGTCACGTCGCCTATCAGGTCCGATCCAAATCGGTAGATGTACTTACCCGTATAGGCCACACCCGATTTCTCGGTTCCCACCCACAGCAGTCCTGTATTGTCCATATACAGACTCTGTATGCTCACGTTGTCTGTTATCAGCTGTTTCTCGTTGATGTTTCTTGGCTGTACAGGTTCTATCTCGTGGGTGTTCAGATCCATGTGCATCAGTCCCAGCTGGTCCGATCCAATCCAGATGCCGCTGGCATCGCCTGCCATACCGTTGATGTTACGGTCTACACCCAGACCTGTCACGCCCAGTTTCTGACTGATGGTGTAGTCCCAAGCCTCTTTCTTCTTGTCATACATCACCAGTGTGCCCTGTCCGTACAGCCAGATGTTATCGTTCTCGTCAGCAAATGCGCGTAGCGATTTTGTCTTGTGGTCTTTCAGTGCGGGTATACCTTCCACCACCCAGATGGTGTTCTGCTGGTGCATCACGTCGCAGCAGGCTATCTTTCCGTCGTCGTAAACTATCAGTGCACCCTCCTTACACTCGCTGATAGAGCATATCACGCCTTGTGGCACACCGCGCGAGTCGTCTGTATATCCAAATTCGTAGAGCAGCTGTTGCTGTTGGTTGTAGCACACCACGCCCTTGTTAGGTATGGCTCCCCACAGGTTCTTGTGCTTGTCTACGTATACCACCGATGGGATGGTCTCGATACCCCAGCGCGCAAAGGCTTGCTTCATGTCGCGCTCAAAGCTCTCCGTCTGTGGGTGATAGATGCAGTAGCCCGATGATGTCTCAATCAGCAGGTTTCCGTCGAGTGTTTCTTGTAGTGAGTTGATGTAACTATCGCTCAGCGAGCTACCATTCTGCGAGTCGCTCTGGAAGTTACGGAAGGTGTAGCCGTCAAATCGATACAGTCCTGCAGGTGTACCAAACCACATATATCCGCGCGAATCTTTCAGTATACAGTTCACCTGACTGGATGTTAGTCCGTCGCGTGCTTCCAGTGTTTTAAACAGATAGTCGGCCACCACTACTGCAGGTAGTGCCAGCATCAAAACAATTAATAGTTTCTTTATCTTACTCATCATATCATACAAGAATAATGGTCAACTACTCCCAACAAATGTTTCTCGTCATCAGTCACTAGTACCGAGTGCACTTTATATTTGTTCATGATTCGTTGAATCTCTGTAATCTTCGTTTCAGGTTTCACCATCTTAGGTGTTCGTGTCATAATGTCGCTCACGGTGCGGTCGAAGAATTCGGCCTGCCATTTCTCCATGGCGCGACGTATGTCGCCATCCGTTATCAAGCCTACTATCTCGTTGTTCACCATGGCGATACCCAGTCCCAGCTTGGCCTTGCTTACCAGTATGATAGCCTCGCCCAGATGCATCTCTGGTGGCAGTACTGGCATGTCTTCTGTGCGCATCACGTCTTGTGCGGTTGTCAGCAGGCGCTTACCCAATTCACCGCCTGGGTGGAACTGTGCAAAGTCGCGTGGCTGGAAGTTTCTGCGCTCCATCAGTGCTATGGCCAGTGCGTCGCCCATCACCAGTGTAGCTGTGGTCGAGCTTGTGGGGGCCAGGTTCAGCGGACAGGCCTCTTTCTCCACGGCTATGTTCAGGTGGCAGGTTGAGTATTTGGCCAACAGTGATTTGGGGTTGCCGCTCATGCCTATAATAGGTATCTGCATGTGTAGCACCATGGGCACAAATCGCAGCAGTTCGTCAGTCTGTCCTGAGTTTGATATAGCTAATACCACGTCGTCGCTGGTCATCACGCCCAGGTCGCCATGGAACACGTCCAGAGGGTTGGTAAAGAACGATGGGGTGCCTGTGCTCGAGAGTGTGGCTGCGATTTTGGCGCCTATGTGGCCGCTCTTGCCCACGCCAGTCACTATCACCTTGCCTTTGCAGTTCAGTATCAGGTCCACAGCCTTGTCAAAGCTTTCGTCCAGCTGCGGTATCAGTCCCATCACTGCCTCTGCCTCGTCCTTTATAGCTTGTATCGCGATTTCTTTTGATGTCTTCATCTTTTCACTTCTTCACTATTCACTATTCACTAGCTTATCAGCTTGCTGACTAGCTCCTGGAGTTTATCCAGCTCCAGCATGTTGGCGGCGTCGCTTAGGCCTTGATCGGGGGTGGGGTGCACCTCGAAGAAGTAGCCTGTGGCTCCGAAGGCCTTGGCTGCCAGGGCCATCTGTGGCACAAAGCGGCGATCGCCACCCGTCTTTCCGTCGCTACCACCTGGGCGCTGCACACTGTGCGTACAGTCCATAATTACCGTAGGCACTATCTCTAGCATATCAGGTATGTTGCGGAAGTCAACCACTAGATTGTTGTATCCCATCATGTTGCCACGCTCAGTCAGCCATACCTCCTTGGCGCCAGCGTCCTTGGCCTTACCCACGGGGTATACCATGTCCTTTCCACTCAGGAACTGGGCCTTCTTGATGTTTACCACCGCACCCGTCTTGGCTGCAGCCACTATCAGGTCGGTCTGGCGACACAGGAATGCTGGTATCTGTATCACGTCGCACACCTCGCCCACGGGCTTGGCCTGCCAACTCTCGTGTATGTCAGTCAGTATACGCAGTCCGTACTTCTGTTTTACGTCGCTCAGCATCTGCAGTCCGCGGTCAATACCTGGGCCACGGAATGATGTTATCGACGTGCGGTTAGCCTTGTCGAACGATGCTTTAAAGATGATGTCGGTACCCAGTTGCTTGTTGATTTCCAGCAACTTTTGCGCCACGGTGTCGAGTAGTTCGGCACTCTCTATGACGCATGGTCCTGCTATGATGGTTGTCTTGTTGCTCATATTATCGCTGCAAAAATACGTATTTTATTCAAATCAGCCAAATATTTTTTTTAAAAATATTGATTTACCTACGGATTTTACGGATTTTACGGATTTTTTTTATGCAGAATTAATTAATCCGTATAATCCGTATAATCCGTAGGCTTTACATTTATGAAATCATATGTATATCTCTTTGTGGGAATGGGATGTTGATTCCGTGCTCATTCAGCGTGTCGTAGATGCACTTCAGCATGTCGCTGATCACCAGCGTGCGCTTAGGCGCCTCGGCCCATACCACCAGCTTGAAGTTCACGCTCGAATCTGCCATCTCTGTCACTATCACCTTAGCCTGCTTCTCGGGGTCCAGATACTGGTGGTGCATGTGGTTCACTGCCTCCTCAACCATGTTGGCCACCTCCTTCAGGTTCGATCCGTAGGCCACTCCGAATGGCACTGTAGCCAGCACGTAGCCATGGTTGCGCGTCAGGTTCTTATAGTTCTTGGCAAACAGCTGCGCGTTCTGGAAGGTGATCACCTCGCCCTGCATCGACTCGATGATGGTCGATGTGTAGCTGATGGATACCACCTTACCCATTGTTCCGTCCACGTCAATCCAGTCGCCCACCTTGATGCGTCCTGCCATCAGCGATGCACCATAGTAGATGTTCTCGATGATATCCTTCGACGCAAAACCGATACCTGTCGACAATCCTCCTGAGATGGCCAGCAGCCAAGCCAAGCTGATGTGGAATAGCGATAGCGAGAACATCAGCCATGCGCCCCATACCAGTACCTGTATCACGTTGCGTCCCATCACCTCCTTGCTGGCAGCTGTCGATGGGTCGGTAATCTCGTAGTGCATACGCAGGAATGCCAGCACCGTCTTCGAAATGTAGCGGAATAGGAACCACGCGTTGATCACCATCGTCAGCTTGATGATCGACACCTCCAGGTTTTCCATTTCAATGAACTTATACTTGAATATCATGATACACATGTCTGTGAGGTTAAACACCTTGGCGGCCCAGTATATACTCAGCATCACCGAGTGCACACCCAGTATGGGTATCACTGTCTTCTCCACCAGATAGTAGGCCCACGTCTTGCTGATGGGCTTCTGTGTCAGTCGCTTACGCTTAGCGTAAATCTCCAGGTAGCGGCTCAGGCAGTTGATGGTCAGTATACACGTCAGCTGCATAATCCACCAGATGATGAGCTGCACGGCAAACAGCGTGTAGCCTATCAGCGAGCATACCACCGATGCCACGAACACTATCAGCGATATGTAGGTATAGAAGATGTCGCTGCGCGGTATGTTCTGGTTGTGGCGTCGTATCACCACCCACTGCCAGATGGTGCATGCCAGCAGTATCGGGGGCAGTATCAGGTTTACCAACTCGTTGGGTATCAGTATGATGCGGCATCCTATCACCACAAATCCCACCGCTATCAGTGGGGCGTATATGCGGAAGGCGCTCTTTATCTGGTCGCCCTTCACGCGCAGCAGCAGCGATATCAGGATCACGCCCAGCAGCCACGAGTATTCCACCAACAGACTCGATGCCATTATCAGGAAGTTCTGGCTCGACTGGCTGATTACCAGTCCCTGTATCACGGCAAAGGTCACCGTGGTGGTAGCCATGATGATACACACGCGTTTCTTCTTAAACTCCTCGGTCTTGAATTTGTTGGGCAGCACAAACTTAAAGAACAGCGCGTTCAGTATGATTGCCACTATCACGTAGAACAGTATGCCTAGGAACATACCGAATATCCACTCAGCGCTCCATTGCGAGTTGGCGTTGGCGTTAAAGCTGTATTTCTTCCTCAGGTTGTCGCCCATCTGTTGCCAGCGTCGGCTCAGGTTCTTCAGCAGGGTGGGGTAGCTGTCGCCACCATTTATAAAGATGTTCTGCTGTATCTCGTTATATCGCTTGTTAGCATATTCGTTCAGCTCTTTCAGGCGGTTCTCAGCTTTGGTATACAGGTATATGTTGCGTTGCAGCGTGCTGGCGTTGTCAGCCAGTTTTTCGCGAATGCTCATGGCCAGCACCAGACACGAGTCGCGGTTCTGCGTGCCATACTTGGTCATAATGCGCTCAGGTATGCCCTGCAGATGGTTTATCAGACTGTCGTATCTGGCTATCTCGCTCTCCGTCTTCTGCAGGAAGCTGGTAAATGGCAGCTGCTGGCGATGGAAGTCGCGATACTGCTGCGTGGCCTCGTGGCAGGCGTATGTCAGGTCGAACACGTTGTCCTGTTGCTGCGAGTATAGCATCAGTGCGTTCTGGTCGGCACGCTTCATGGTGCCCATCAGCTGCTGTATCAGTCGCTTGGTGCGGTCTTTTCGTGCCGCCGAGCGTCGTGTCAGTTCACTGTCGTATTGCTTCAGTTCCGTACGCAGTATGCCCAGCGTCTGTTCTAGGTCTTTTTCCTTCAGCACCGCTCCGGCTTCCAGTATCATGGCCAGTGCAAAGATGCAAAACAATAGTAATCTCTTCATATACTTTTTAGTCTGATGTTTCTTTATCCAAAGTGCAAAATTAGTGCTTTTTTTCTTATTTTCTGCATTTTCTTACCATAAGTTTTGGATTTTTGCTCTTTTTTTGTTACTTTTGCACCAAAATCCACTTTAATACACGTCGACATGGCCATTCTTATAGCTGATAGTGGTAGCACAAAAACCGATTGGGTATGCCTCCAGCCCGGTGGCGATACTCCACAGATAGAGGTCCACACGGTGGGTCTCAACCCCTTTCATGTGTCCGATAATGAGATACGCTCCGTGTTCCAGCACGAACTGCTGCCCCAGTTGGGCGGTGCCCAGATAGATGCCGTTTATTTCTATGGCAGTGGCGTTCGTCCTGAGGTCGAGGACCGCATGGCAGGTCTGCTGCGCGAGGTGTTCCCCAGTGCGCAGGCTGTCGAGGCTCATAGCGATCTGTTGGGCGCTTGTCGCGCCCTCTGTGGTCGCCATCAGGGCATCGCCTGCATCCTTGGCACGGGTGCCAATTCGTGCGTGTACGATGGCACTACCATTGTTCATAATACCCCCGCTTTGGGCTATATCCTGGGCGATGAGGGCAGTGGCGCCGTTCTGGGCAAGCATCTGCTGCACGATCTCTATACAGGTGTTCTTCCGCAGAACATCAGGGGTGTCTTCGAGCGTGAAACGGGGCTGCAGTTGTCCGAAATTATCAATAAGGTTTATCGCGAGCCTCAGGCCAATCGTTTCCTGGCTTCGCTGTCAGAGTTCATCCATCGCCATCTTGACGACGAGGGTGTTCGCCAGCTGGTCTACAACACCTTCAACGATTTCGCCACCTTCCACCTCTCGCGCTATGGTCGCAAAGATCTGCCCGTATCGTTTGTAGGCAGCATCGCCTGGTATTACAAGGATCAGCTCTCGCTCATCCTCCAGATGCTGGACTATCAGGTAGGCACCATCATGCAGAGTCCGCTGCAGGGGCTCATTGCTTATCATCAGAACTCATAGAAAACTAATAATTTAATGTAATATGGAAAAAAGTACAACTATCAACTTGTGTGTAAAGATTATTAAAGCCATTCTCGTCACCGTAGGCGTCATTGTGGCAGTGCCCATGATTCTGCTGGCTCTCGAGGTTATTGGCTCTCGCGTGGCTCCTGATACCATGGAACTGCCCTTCACTCTCAAGCGCCTGGGTCTTGATGGCATCGAGGCCAACTCTCCAGGCCTGTTCACTACTTATATCATTGCGCTGTTCTTCACCCTGCTGGGCGCTGTCTATCTGTTGGCTGGCAAGCAGATGCAGAAGATTGAGCGCATTGCCTCGTGGTGTGTTTTCGGTGTAGCCCTCTGCGTGCTGCTCCCCACCACGCGTACCATACTTAAGGAGAACAAGAAGGCCCTTGTGGCTAAGGTCGAGAATCGCGACACCTATATGGGCATCAAGATGGACGAGCTCAGCAAGAACTTCATCAGCAAGAACGGATGGACCATCACCAAGCACGAGAACTGCTACGATTGCTATGTTCGCAAGGGCGAGCACTATTCTGGCGACCCCGATCGTGCTTATCTCGATGCATGGAACCCCAATAATGCGCAGGTTTATCAGGCCGAGAAGCAGCAGCCCATCGAGGCCGGCACCTATCGCATCATCTGTAGCGCCCGTGCCGAGGGTCCTGGCTGTTATATCTTCGCCACCACCACCAGCGGCAAGTATGGCGTCAAGCTGGTAGAGGTGCCTCACTATGGCAATACCGAGGGAGAGATCTGGGAGAACGCCCTCGACGGTTCAGCCGAGAAGGAAGTCAACTCGGGTAATGGCTTTGGCTGGAGCAAGGTGGTTGTCACCATCCAGGTTGGCGAGCACGACACCCTCATCTATGGCGTCACCTCCGATAGTAAGTTCACTGGCAAACCCTTCAAGTCGCAGTGGTTCTCAGCAGCCGACTTCGAAGTTGAGCGCCTCGGAATAAACTAATAAAAATAAAGAGCTTGCTGGTTGGCAAGCTCTTTTTTTTGTTTAGTGCATTGCTGCCAGACCGATAGCAGCAAAGCCTACGGTAAACACCAGTGTGATGGCGTAAACGGCGATGATGATGATGGTCAGTACGCCCATAAATCTCAGCAGGCTGTTCAGTCCTGCAAATCCGCGAGCCATCTGATACTGGTCGTTCTGCAGACAAGCCGCCCTCACGCCGTTAGCAAACTGGAATCCCTTAATGATCGGATAGATATACAGGGCAGCTATCACGATATACAGCACGCCCATGGCAGGGCCAATAGGCAGTCCGCCAAACAGGTTTTCAGCAGCCATGGCGCCAAATACCATCATACACAGAGCCGCAATCAGCATAAAGCCCACGGCCACGCATCCCACGATACACAGAAATTTGGCCCATTTAGCAGCGCTAAGCAGGTCCACCTTCATGGTCTCAGTCACCTTCAGCGTGTTGTCACTCTGCATCGTCTCACTCTGATTCAAAAATTCTTCACTCATAGTTGTACTTTTTTTTAGTTTTTTAAATAATAAATCGCCGCAAAGGTAATTATTAATTTCCGATTAACAAAGAAAAAACGCAAAAATTCGTTTGTTTGCCAAATTATGCGTATCTTTGCACCACTTAAGCCATCCTAATGTAGATATATGGGCGATTACGACGATATTATAGATCTTCCTCATCACGTTTCCAAGCGTCATCCCCAGATGCCGATGAAGAAGAGGGCAGCACAGTTTGCCCCTTTTGCTGCGGTCGCTGGATATGCCGAAGCTATTCAAGACGCCATTCGTGAGAACGAAGAGCGTTATAAGCCCAATGTCGATGAAGAAGGCGAGTATGTAGGATTATAATAAACATTAAAATAAGGCAGCCCTGTTGGACTGCCTTGATTATTTTGCATTTCGCCAAATGCTAGTCGAAAAAACTTTGTGCATTAACCGCACGATTGTGAATTGTTTTCAGGATAACGACTGCAAAGGTAGCAATATATTATGTAAGCAAAAAATTATTTCCGAGTTTATTTAGTTAAATGATGTTAAGAAAATTGAGCTACAACTTCAAGACCAAAGAACCGTAATTTCTTGGCCAAATATCCGTAATTTCATAGCTAATCAAGTTATGCCCCGTGCCGTGTGCCGCCGTGCCATCACCATTTTCTGTTTCTACCATTTTTGCTCGAATTTATATATTACTCCCCCTCCCCCCCCCTCATTTTCAAAACAAGCTGTGGCACGGCGGCACGGTGTAGTTATGTAGTAGCGTAGTAGCGTTGTACTTTGTACTTCCCTAGAAAAAGTTGAATGGTTTAAATTAGCCCTGCCATAATTTGAATGCAAAATAAGTTAGTTTGTGTAGTTTGTACTTTTGATGTTGTTGCTAAAGAATTTGCTGATCTTCAATTAGTTACGTTGTAAGGTTGCTAAATATTTTATTATTTATTTTGTACATTACTATTTTTTTATTATCTTTGCAAAGAAATTATTATCAACTATAAATATATTATTGTATGGATACATTGTCAACTTGGGCGAAAGAGAACTTCGACATGATACTATCTTTGCAGTGTTTGATAGCTTTAGCGGAAAATTGAAAAATTCGCATTAATAAGTTTATGGCTTGACGAAAATATTACTATCTTTGCAACCGCTTAGACGGAAACCTAAATATTTAAACAACAATAGATGAAGAGTATAAAACTATTAGGAATAATTGCCTTGATGGCGTGTGTGGTGGCCTGTGCTAACAAACCCGCACAGGACCCCAACTTCGTAAAAGTGGAGAACGGCCACTTTGTGAAGGACGGTAAGCCTTACTACTACGTGGGCACTAACTTCTGGTATGGTGCGATACTGGCATCGGAAGGACAGGGTGGCGACCGCGAACGCCTGGCCCGCGAGCTGGACAAGATGAAGGAGATGGGCATAGACAACCTGCGCATACTGGTGGGCAGCGACGGCGAACGCGGCGTGACAACCAAGGTGGAGCCCACACTGCAGGTGGCACCGGGCGTGTATAACGACACGATACTGGCGGGGCTGGACTATCTGCTGCAGGAGATGGGCAAGCGAGGGATGGTGGCCGTGCTATACCTGAACAACTCGTGGGAATGGAGCGGCGGCTACGGATTCTACTTGGAGCATGCGGGTGCGGGCAAGCAGCCACGGCCCAACGACGTGGGATATCCGGCATTTATGGAGGCCATGAGCAAATATGCTACCAACGAGAAGGCGCACCAGCTGTTTTATGACTACGTGAAGTTTATCATCGGTCGCACCAACCGCTATACTGGCAAAGCCTACAAGGACGATCCGGCCATTATGAGCTGGCAGATAGGTAACGAACCGCGCGCATTCAGCAAAGAGGCATTGCCTGCCTTTGAGAAGTGGCTGAGCGAGGCATCGGCGCTGATACGCAGCCTGGACCCGAACCACCTGATAAGCATAGGTAGCGAGGGCGCATGGGGCTGCGAGGGCGATTACAGCTGCTGGGAGCGCATAACGGCTGACAAGAACATAGACTACGCCAACATACACCTGTGGCCATACAACTGGGGATGGGCCAAGCAGGACTCGCTGATAGAGAACCTGCCGCGCGCCAAGCAGAACACCAAGGCGTATATAGACCGACACCTGGACATATGTGCCAAAATAAAGAAACCACTGGTGATGGAGGAATTCGGCTACCCGCGCGATGGATTTAAGTTCGCGACAGGCACTCCCACAAAAGGCCGCGACGGATTCTATGAGTATGTGTTTAAGCTTGTGGGCGACAATGCCGAGAAGGGCGGCTACTTTGCAGGATGCAACTTCTGGGGATGGGGCGGATACGCACAACCTAAGCACGAAGAGCAGTGGCAGGTGGGCGACGACTATACGGGCGACCCCGCACAGGAGGCTCAGGGACTGAACTCGGTGTTTGCAGGCGACGAGTCGACGCTAAGTGTGATTAAAGCGCATGCTGAGAGCATGGGGAGGATTAAAGATTAAAGATTAAAAATTAAAGATTAAACATTAAAAGATTAAAGATTAAATATGAGGAGATTGATGTTATTGATGCTGGGCTTGGTGGCGGTGATGGGGCTGCAGGCACAGATAAGAGGAAACAGCGTGGTGGTGACGGTGGAACCCGACCACACCAACTGGCAGTATAAGGTGGGCGAGAAGGTGAACTACACCGTAGAGGTGCGCCGCGAAGGGACACTGGTAAAGAACGCCAGCATAGACTACCAGATGGGGCCTGAGATGTATCAGGATGTTAAGAAAAGCGTAGTGCTAAAAGACGGTACGCTAAAATTGACGGGCACGATGAAGACGCCGGGCTTCTATCGCCTGGACGTGACAGCCCACGTGGATGGTAAGGACTATCGTGGCGCCTGCGGTGCGGCATTCAGTCCGGAAAAGCTGCAGCCATCTACGATGATGCCGAAGGACTTTGAGGCTTTCTGGAAGCAGCAGATAGCTGATGCACGCAAGACCGACTTGGACCCCACGAAGCGACTGCTGCCCGAGCGATGCACCAAGGATGTGAACGTGTATGAGGTGAGTTTCCAGAACGAGCGCTGGGGGTCGCGAACCTATGGTATACTGTGCGTGCCCGTGCGCGAGGGTAAGTATCCCGCGCTGCTGAGAGTGCCTGGTGCTGGCGTGCGCCCATACGGTGGCGACGTGTACACAGCATCGCAAGGCGTAATCACGCTTGAGATAGGTATACACGGCATACCCGTGACGATGGAGCAGGGGGTGTACGACAATCTGCACAACGGCGCGCTGCAGGGCTACTGGGAGTATAATATGGACTCGCGCGAGAAACACTACTATCACCACGTGATAATAGGTTGCATACGTGCGATGGACTATATAGAGCAGTACACCCCATGGAACGGCAAGAAGGCTGCTGTATCGGGTTCGAGTCAGGGAGGATTCCTGACGCTGGCTACGGCCGGACTTGACAAGCGCATAACCAGCTACGCCCCTGTGCACGCTGCGCTGTGCGATCATACCAACTGGCAGAACGGTGCTGCCTGCGGATGGCCACACTACTTCTACTGGAACAAAGGTAAGGGCCAGGAGAAGCAGATTGAGGTGTCGAGATACTACGATGGTGTGAACTTTGCGCGACTGATTGACGGCAATCAGAAGGGCTGGTTCTCGTTCGGCTACAACGACGACGTGGTGCCACCAACCACAGCGTGGGCTACATACAACACGGTGAAGGGTCCCAAGGAGCTGAGCCCATATCAGGCCACATGGCACTACTGGCATCAGGAGCAGTGGGATGAGTGGGAGAATTGGCTGCTGAGGGAGATTAAAGATTAAAAATTAAAGATTAAACATTAAATATTATAATGAAAAAGGTGTTTATGTTTGCGGCTTTGGCAATGATGATTGCGGGCTGTGCAGGGACTAAAAAAGAATGCGTGGAGAGATCGGTGATGGACCAGCTGTATATGAGGCTGGACACGTTGAGAAATCATGGCTATATGTTCGGGCACCAGGACGATCCGTTCTACGGACTGACATGGGACTATGTGGCTGACAGCAGCGACGTGAAGAATACCTGTGGCGACTGGCCTGCCGTGATGGGATTTGAACTGGGCGGCATAGAGATGGGCGACCAGAAGAACCTGGACAGCGTGCCATTTACCCGCATGACCGAGGAGATCATCAAGCACCACGAGCGTGGCGGTATCATCACCATCAGCTGGCACCCACGCAACCCGCTGACAACCATAGAGGGCGGCGGACTGGCTGGGCAGAAATTTCCCGAGGGAACGGCATGGGACGTGAGCGACACCACCGTAGTGAAGAGCATACTGAAGGGCGGCAAGAAGCACGAGCTGTTTGAGGTGTGGATGCAGCGGGTGAGCGACTTCCTGGCTACGCTGAAAGACAGTAACGGCGACAAGATACCCGTGATATTCCGTCCGTGGCACGAGAATACCGGCAGCTGGTTCTGGTGGGGCGAGAAGCTGTGCACGGCTGAGGAATACAAGGCGCTGTGGAACATGCTGCAGGACAAGCTGGTGATGGATGGATTCGACAATCTGCTGTGGGCCTACTCGCCAGGTATGGCGCCCGACCTGACAGAGCAGAAGTACCTGGAGCGCTACCCAGGCGACGAGCGCATACAACTGGTGGGCATAGACGGCTACCAGTGGGGCACGAAGGAGGACTTTGTGGCTCAGTTGGACAACAACCTGGCGATGCTGACCAAGTTTGCTGCCAAGCGTAACAAGATAGCTGCCCTGACGGAGTGCGGACTGAAAAACCTGACCGACCCTACCTGGTGGACATCGACGCTGACACCTGTGATAGACAAGTACCCAATAAGCTACTTCCTGGTGTGGCGCAACTACAAGGAGGAGTGGTTCGGTCCATCGCCCGCCAAGCCCGATGCACCGTACTTCCGCGAGATGTACGCTAAAAAGAATACTTTATTCCTAGAAGACGTAAAATAATTATATGGCCTACGGATTATACGGATTTTACGGATTTAATTAATCCTCAAATATCCGCAATCCAAGGGCAAAAAAATAATCCGTATAATCCGTAAAATCCGTAGGTAAAAATTAATAAGTATATGAGCGATTTTAAAGAGAGAGTTGCTGCATTGAGAGCTCACCATGAGGAGCTGCTGAGCAAGAAAAATGAAAAACTGGAGTGGGGTAACGGGATCTACGACAAGTATAAGAATCCCGTAGTGACAGCTGAGCACGTGCCCCTGGAGTGGAAATACGACTTTGATGAGGCCGATAACCCCTACCTGATGCAACGCATTATGTGCAACGCCACACTGAACGCAGGCGCGCTGAAGTGGCAGGGCAAGTACCTGCTGGTGGTGCGCGTGGAGGGAGCCGACCGCAAGAGCTACTTTGCTGTGGCTGAGAGTCCTAATGGCATAGATAACTTCCGTTTCTGGGAGGAGCCCATCACCATGCCCGACGACGTGATACCCGCCACCAACATATACGACATGCGACTGACCCAGCACGAGGACGGTTGGATATACGGCGTGTTCTGTGCAGAGCGTCACGACGACTCGCAGCCTGGCGACCTGAGTGCTGCCACAGCTACTGCTGCCATCGCACGCACCAAGGACCTGAAGACCTGGTATCGACTGCCCGACCTGAAGACCAAGAGTCAGCAGCGCAACGTGGTGCTGCACCCTGAGTTTGTGGATGGAAAGTACGCATTCTACACACGTCCGCAGGACGGATTTATCGACACTGGTAGCGGTGGCGGTATCGGCTGGGCACTGGTAGACGATATTACCAATGCAGAGATTAAGGAAGAGAAGATAATCTACGAGCGCAAGTATCACACCATCACCGAGGTGAAGAACGGCGAGGGTCCACACCCAATCAAGACACCTAAGGGATGGCTGCATCTGGCTCACGGTGTGCGTGCCACTGCCGACGGACTGCGCTACGTGCTGTATATGTATATGACTGCACTCGACGACCCAACGAAGGTTATCGCTCGTCCGGGCGGATATTTCCTGGTACCCGAGGGTAACGAGTACCTGGGCGACGTGATGAACGTGGCATTTGCCAACGGATGGATAGCCGACGAGGATGGTAAGGTGTTTATCTACTACGCCACTGCCGATACCCGCATGCACGTGGCTACATCGACCATCGACAAGTTGACGGACTACTGCATGAATACCCCCGAGGACGGCTACTACACTGCCGCCAGCGTGGAAACCATCAAGAAGCTTGTAGCTAAAAATAAAAAGGTAAAAAAGTAAAAAGGTAAAATAAAAACCAGGAAAATCCGTTATAGGGTAAGATATATTAAATAGTAAATAGTAAAATAGTAAAATAGTAAAATAGTAAAATCAAACCATGGCTAGTTTAAAAGAAAAGATCGGTTACGCCCTGGGCGATGCCGCTGCTGGAGGTATCACGTGGAAAATCATGTCGATAGCCTTCCCGCTGTTTTTTACAAATGTGTTTGGACTTACCTTTGCTGATGCGGCTACGCTGATGCTCATAGCGCGCATGTTCGACGTGGTGACTGACCCACTGATGGGATCGCTGGCCGACCGCACGCAGAGCAAGTGGGGCACCTATCGCCCCTGGCTGATATTCGGTGCCATCCCCTTCGGACTGGTGTTTGCACTGCTGCTGTACACCCCCGACTTCGGACTGACAGGTAAGCGCATTTGGGCTTACAGCCTGTATCTGCTGATGATGGCAATGTATACAGCTGTGAACGTGCCTTACGGATCGCTGCTGGGCGTGATGACTGACGATGACAACGAGAAGAACCAGTTCTCGAGTTTCCGTATGGTGGGCGCCTATGCGATGGGATTTATCACCCTGCTGTCGTTCCCATATCTGCAGCGACTGGTGGGCGGCACCGAGCAGCATCAGTATGCCGTGCTGGGCGCCTTCTTCGGCTTTATAGCTGCTGCAGGCACACTGGCTTGCGGATTCCTGACCAAGGAGCGACTGAAGCCCGTACGCGCAGAGAAATTCTCGTTTAAGCAGTTTGGCGATCTGTTTAAGAACAAGCCCTGGATAATCCTGACGCTGATTGGTATCTGCACCAACTTCTTCAACGGATTCCGCTATGCTGTGGCTGGCTATATGATAGAATACTGTCTGCATGGCGATGTGACCGTGAGCGGACTGATTATCAACTACACCGTGTTTATGACCTTTGGTGAGCTGACATGTATGATATTCGGTGGCGTGTCGCCTTCATTCACAAAGTTCGTGGGTTCAAAGCGCATGGCCTTTATGCTGGCTGCACTGATATGCGTGGTGTTCTCGGTGGCATTCTTCTTTATCCCCATGGATCCTGGCTACATCTGGGTAATGGTGGCACTGGTAGTGCTGACCTCTATCGGTATCGGATTGTACTCGCCACTGCTGTGGAGTATGTATGCTGACGTGGCTGACTATGCTACTGAGAAGAACGGTACATCGTCAACAGGACTGATCTTCTCATCAGGTACGATGGCACAGAAGTTTGGTACAGCCATCTCTGGTTCGCTGGTAGCCCTGTTCTTAGGCCTGGCTGGCGCCAGTATGATTACCGACGATATGGGTAACACAATGGTAGACCCTGCATCGATTACCGACTCGGTACTGACGATGGTATGGTCGCTGTTCTCACTCTTCCCAGCCGTTATCGCTGGACTGATTATTCTGCTGACATGGATTTATCCAATTAAGAAATGAATCAACACGTAGACATGATGAAGCTGGAGATGCAGGATGTGCTGGAAAACAACATCCTGCCCTTCTGGCTGAACAAGATGATAGACAAGGAGCACGGGGGATTCTATGGTCGTATAGACGGCAGTGGCAATCTGCACCCCGAGGCTGAGAAGGGTGCCATCCTGAACGCCCGCATATTGTGGAGTTTTTCGGCCGCCTATAGAGTATTGCAGAAGGATGAGTATCTGCAGGCGGCTACGCGGGCGAAAGATTATCTGATAGAACACTTTATCGATCCCGAATACGGAGGCGTGTACTGGAGTGTAGACTATAAAGGTGAACCATTGGACACCAAGAAACAATTCTATGCCATAGGCTTTGCCATATACGGCCTGAGTGAGTATGCACGCGCTACGGGCGACAGAGAGGCCCTGGAGTACGCGCTTGACTTGTTTTACTGCATAGAGGAGCATGCGCTGGACCGCAAGTACAACGGCTATATAGAGGCCTGCACGCGAGAGTGGGGCAAAATAGAGGATATGCGCTTGTCGGAGCTGGATGCTAACTACCCCAAGTCGCAGAATACGCATCTGCACATTATTGAGCCCTACACCAACTTGCTGAGGTGCCTGAGAGAGATGCAGGCAAAGGAATCGTGCGACTACGTGCCAGCCATCGGATCGGTGCTGCCAGTGGGCATCAGTGTGCCTATGGAAACCATCGTGGTTGTTGAACTTGCAGTACAGAATTTAATTGAGATTTTTATTGACAGAATATTGAATCCTGAGACGCATCATCTGGACCTGTTTTTTGACATGGACTGGACGCGCGGTGCTGGAAGGCTGGAGAGCTACGGACACGACATAGAGTGCTCGTGGCTGCTGCACGAAGCTGCACTGGTGTTGGGCAATCAAAAGCTGCTGGAAAAAGTGGAAAACGTGGTGCAGCAGGTAGCTAAGGCCTCGGAGAAGGGGTTGCGGCCTGATGGCTCGATGATACACGAAGCCAATCTGGACACGGGTCATGTGGATGATGACCTGCACTGGTGGGTACAGGCAGAAAACGTGGTGGGATGGTATAATATATGGCAGCATTTTGGCGATGAGGAGGCTCTGAATAAAGCTGAAAAATGTTGGCAATATATCAAGGATAATCTGATAGACTTTGACAACGGTGAGTGGTACTGGAGCAGACATCAGGATGGCACGCTGAACACCACCGACGACAAAGCAGGATTCTGGAAATGTCCCTACCACAACAGTCGCATGTGCTTAGAGATTGTGGAGCGAGGGTAAAATTTTTCGCCAAAGTATTTGGAGCTTTGGCGATTTTTTTGTACCTTTGCACACAATTATGAGGAAAATATTACTATTCATTGCATTAGCGGCGTGCTATGTGGCTGAATGTCAGGCACAAACGCGATTCAACGAGCGTCCGAAGCTCGTGGTTGGCATCGTTGTAGACCAGATGCGATGGGATTACTTAGGCAGATATTACGACCAGTATCAGGAAGACGGACTGAAACGTCTGATAAACAAGGGATACTCGTGTAATAACTGCCTAATTAATTATCTGCCCACCGTAACGGCTATCGGACATACAAGTGCATATACAGGTACGACTCCTGCCTTCCATGGCATCGCAGGTAACGCTTTCTATATCAACGGTGTGAAGCGCTCAAGTTGTGAGGATCCTGATGCCAAGGTGGTAGGCACTGACAAGAAGGATGCTTCGAGTCCTGTAAACCTGCTGGCCAGTACCATAGGCGACCAGCTGAGACTGCACACCGACTTCAAGTCGAAGGTGATAGGCGTGAGCTACAAGGACCGTGCAGCCATACTGCCTGCAGGACGTAGTGCCAATGCAGCCTACTGGATAGACACCAAGAACGGCCAGTTCATCAGCAGCACCTGGTATATGCAGGAACTGCCACAGTGGGCCAAGGACTACAACGCCCTGCTGAAGAAGAACAAGGAACTGAAGAAGGTGGGCAAGGATGTAGGCCTGTATCCACTGTGTGGCCACATCACCGCTGATATGGCCATCGCAGCCCTGAAGGGCGAACAGCTGGGCAAGGGCGAAGAGACTGATATGCTGTGCGTGAGCTTCTCGCAGACTGACGTGATAGGCCACGAGTGGAGTACACGTGGCGAGCATACCGACGAGGCCTACCTGGAGCTGGATAAGGACATAGCCAAACTGCTGAAGGCATTCGACGAGCAGGTGGGCGAGGGTAACTATCTGGTATTCCTGACAGCTGACCATGGTGCAGCACACAACTTCAAGTTTATGGAGGATCATAAGCTGAACGGTGGCGCCTTTAAGTGGGACGAGGTATTCTCGGTAGAGGCTGCCAAGAAGCTGGCTGCAAAATTCCATCTTACAAAGAATGTGATTAAGGATTGTCTGGACTACCGCATAGTGCTGGACAAGGATGCTATACGTGAGCAGGGTATCGACGAGCAGGCATTTCGCGATGCTATCGTAGAAGAGCTGCTGAAGACACCCCACGTGGCATTTGCCTTCGACTTTAAGAAGGCAGCCACAGCCCCAGTGCCCGAGATGCTGAAGGAGCGCGCGCTGAAGGGCTATCATCACGACCGTTCGGGCGACATCATCTTTATGCTGGAGCCAGGATGGTATGGTTTTGGAAAATGGTCGTCGCCAGTAGGTACAACCCACGGCGAGTGGAACCCATACGATGCACATATACCCCTGCTGTTCTACGGTTGGAAGGTGAAGCATGGTGCCACAAGCAGAGAGGTACACATAACGGACATAGCGCCAACAGTGTGCCAGAAGCTGCACATACAGCAGCCAAACGCTTGTGTGGGTGAGGCCATCACAGAGGTGATAGAATAAAAGTATATTAGTATAACATTATATTTAACTTTTTATGAACTTTACTTTGTTGATTACCGTCTTGGTGACGGCTTTGACATTGGTGGTAGCGGCCTACATAGTAGCCAAGCTGATAGGACCTCGGTCTTACGCTAAGGTGAAGGGTGAGCCGTATGAGAGTGGTATCCCCACCCGTGGCAGCTCGTGGTTGCCTATCTCTGTGGGATTCTACCTTTTTGCCATCTTGTTCCTCATGTTTGATGTGGAAACGGTGTTTCTGTATCCATGGGCAGTAGTAGTGAAGGACTTTGGTGCTATGGCTTTGTGTAGCATCGGATTCTTCTTGGTAGTTCTGGTTTTAGGCCTGGCTTATGCTTGGCGGAAAGGAGACTTGGAATGGAAGTAAGGAAGCCCAGTATCAAGAGTATCCCCTACGAGGAGTGGAATGACAACTCATCGCTGGAGAAGATTATTGACGAGCTCCATGAGGGTGGCGTCAATGTGATTACGGGCTCGCTTGACCAGTTGATTAACTGGGGACGTGCCAACTCACTGTGGTCGCTGACCTTTGCCACAAGTTGCTGTGGTATTGAGTTCATGGCCTGTGGTTGCGCCCGTTACGACTTTGCCCGTTTCGGTTTCGAGGTTACACGTAACTCTCCACGTCAGGCCGACCTGATTATGTGCGCAGGTACCATTACACATAAGATGGCACCAGCACTGAAGCGCCTGTACGACGAGATGGCCGAGCCTAAGTACGTGATTGCAGTTGGTGGTTGTGCCATCAGCGGTGGTCCGTTCAAGTCGAGCTACCATGTAGTGAAGGGTATCGAGGAAATCGTGCCCGTAGATGTGTTTATTCCTGGTTGCCCCCCACGTCCAGAGGCTATCATGTATGGCATGATGCAGCTGCAGCGTAAGGTGAAGATTGAGAAATTCTTTGGAGGCGCTAACCACAAGCAGACCGCAGAGGAGCGCGAGCTTGGTGTATCTAACGAGGAGCTGACATTCCGCGAGAAGCTGGGCGACCATCGTCGTGAGCCTATCGTGGTAACAGAGGTTCCTAAGGATTTTAAAATAGAGGAGGAGAAGGCATGAAGTTAGAGTTCTTATCATTTGATTATGACAAGTTCGCCAAAGAGATGCAGAACTTGAAGGACAAGAAGGGCTTTGACTATCTTGTCACCATCGTAGGCGAGGACTTCGGAGCTGAAGAAGGACTTGGTTGCGTATATATCCTTGAAAACAGCAAGACTCACGAGCGTTGCAGCGTGAAGATGATAGCCCGCACCAAGGAGTGTGGCGATGGCATGTCATCAAACGGTACAGGCGAGATGGACGGACAGATGATTCCTTATCTGCCAACCGTTTCAAAGATATGGCGTGTGGCTGACCTGCTGGAGCGCGAGGTGTTCGACTTCTACGGTATCGTATTCATCGGACATCCTGACATGCGTCGCTTGTTCCTGCGTTCTGACTTCAAGGGTTACCCATTCCGCAAGGACTGGCAGTTTAACGATAAGTACACACTCGAGGACGATGTAGAGCCTGACTACGGTCTGGAGTTCTACTTCGACAAGGATGGCTATCTGCAGACTAAGCAGAACAAGCTGTTCGGGTCTGACGACTATGTGATCAACATCGGCCCTCAGCACCCTGCTACCCACGGTGTACTCCGCCTGCAGACCGTGCTTGACGGTGAGATCGTGAAGCGCATCTATCCACACCTGGGATATATCCATCGCGCCATCGAGAAGATGTGGGAGGGTATGACCTATCCACAGACACTGGCTCTGACAGACCGTCTGAACTATCTGGGCGCTATGCAGCACCGCCACGCGCTGGTTGGTGTGATAGAGGAGGCTATGGAGGTTGAGCTGACAGACCGCATCAAGTACATCCGTACCATTATGGATGAGCTGCAGCGTCTGGATTCTCACCTGCTGTATACCTCTTGTGTGGCTCAGGACCTTGGTGCTCTGACAGGTATGCTCTACGGTATGCGCGATCGTGAGCACGTGCTGAATGTGATGGAGGAGACCACTGGTGGACGCCTGATTCAGAACTACTACCGCATTGGTGGACTGCAGGATGATATCGATCCTAACTTCGTAAAGAACTGTAAGGATCTGATTAAGTATCTGCGCCCAATGATTCAGGAGTATATGGACATCTTCGGTGATAACATCATCACCCACAACCGTCTGGTTAACTGCGGTCCGATGAATCTTGAGGATTGTATCAACTACGCGGTAACTGGTCCTGCTGGACGTGCATCAGGCTGGAAGAACGATGTTCGTAAGAACCACCCATACGACATGTATGACAAGGTTAATTGGGAGCAGTGCACACTCGACGGCTGCGACTCGATGGCTCGCTACATGGTTCACATCAACGAGATGTACCAGAGCCTGAACATCATCGAGCAGCTGATAGACAACATCCCAGAGGGTGACTTCTATGTGAAGCAGAAGCCTATCATCAAGGTGCCCGAGGGACAGTGGTACTACTCTGTTGAGGGTGTGGCTGGTGAGTTTGGTGTTTATCTCGACTCTCGTGGCGATAAGAGTCCATACCGCATGAAGATGCGCCCAATGGGACTCTCGCTGGTAGGTGCTTTCGACCCCATGCTGCGTGGTCAGAAGGTGGCCGACCTGATTGCTACCTGTGCCGCTATTGATGTAGTTATTCCTGATATTGACAGATAAAAGCGAAGGATTATGTTTGATTTTAGTATTGTTACACAATGGTTCGACGCTCTCCTTCGCGAGACACTCGGTTTGGGAGATTTCCTGTCGATATTGATTGAGTGCGTGCTGGTGGGTACTGCTATCCTGGTGGGATATGCCCTCATAGCTTGCGTACTGATATTTATGGAGCGTAAAGTTTGTGCCTACTTCCAGTGCCGTCTTGGCCCTATGCGAGTAGGTTACTGGGGAATACTTCAGGTGTTTGCTGATGTACTGAAGATGCTCATCAAGGAGATCTTCATCGTCGACAAGGCTGATAAGATTCTGTATCTCGTAGCTCCTATCCTGGTGATTATGGGTTCTGTAGGTGCCTTCTCGTTCCTGCCTTGGAACAATGGCGCTACAATCCTTGACTTTAACGTAGGTGTCTTCCTGCTTACCGCCATCTCTTCAATCGGAGTTATCGGTATCTTCCTGGCAGGTTGGGGCTCTAACAACAAGTACTCTGTGCTTTCGGCCATGCGTGCTGCTGTACAGATGATTTCGTATGAGGTTTCGCTCTGTTTATGCCTGATTACTGCAGTAATTCTGACTGGTACCATGCAGATGAGCGGTATCGTAGAGGCTCAGACAGGTCCTTTCAAGTGGCTGATTTTCCAGGGACACATCCCTGCACTGATTGCCTTCTTTGTATTCCTGGTAGCAGGTAATGCTGAGGCAAACCGTGGCCCATTTGATATGGCTGAGGCTGAGAGTGAGTTGACTGCTGGTCACCATACTGAGTACAGTGGTATGGGATTCGGTTTCTTCTATCTCGCTGAGTTCCTGAACCTCTTTATCATCGCAGGTATCGCCTCTACCGTATTCATGGGTGGTTGGGCTCCTGTGAACATCGGTATCGACGCCTTTGATGCAGTGATGAACTACATCCCAGGTATCGTATGGTTCATGGGTAAGACCTTCTTCCTGGTTTGGATTCTGATGTGGATTAAGTGGACTTTCCCACGTCTGCGTATCGACCAGATTCTGAAGCTGGAGTGGAAGTACTTGATGCCAGTGTGTCTCATCAATCTCGTATTAATGACAGTTGTTGTGGCCCTTGGCCTATATATTAAATAAGGTATAGCAATGGAAGATAATAAATCATATTTCGGAGAAATCGGGCAGGGCTTGAAGACGCTGGCTATCGGTATGAAGACCTCTTGGAAAGAGTATTTCAAGGACTTCTTTACCAATAAGTCGACTGAGCAGTATCCCGAGAACCGCAAGACTACACTCCATGTGGCTAAGCGTCATCGTGGTCGCCTGGTATTCAAGCGCAACGAGGATGGCAGCTACAAGTGTACAGCTTGCACATTGTGCGAAAAGGCCTGTCCTAATGGAACCATCAAGATTACAGCCCACATGGCTGAGGATCCAGAGACAGGTAAGAAAAAGAAGGTGCTCGACGACTATGCGTACGACCTGGGCGACTGCATGTTCTGCCAGCTCTGTACCAACGCCTGCAACTTCGACGCCATCGAGTTTACTAATGATTTCGAGAACGCCGTATTCGACCGCTCAAAGCTGGTGCTCCACCTGAACCAGGAGGTTTATGCTGGTGGATCGCTGCCTAACCTTCTTGAAGGTGGTGCTGAGTGGCAGGTAGGTAAGTTTAATACTAAAACTAAGTAACGCATTATGGCAAATATAGTTATGTTTATCATTCTCGCGGTGTTCATCATCGTTTCGGCGCTGATGTGTGTAGCCACCACGCGAATTGTGAGAGCCGCAACATTCATGTTGTTTGTGCTCCTTGGTGTAGCAGGTATCTACTTCCTGCTCGACTACACCTTCTTGGGTGCAGCTCAGATCGCCGTATATGCTGGAGGCGTTACGATGGTCTTTGTGTTTGCTATCCAGCTGGTTAGCAAGCGCGCTCTTCAGGGCTTGGAGAAGCGTGTTAAGGCTGGCACCATGGCAGTAGGAGCTCTGTGTGCTCTTGCTGGTCTGGCAGTAGTAAGCCTGATTCTGCTCAAGGCAGGCTTCCTGACTCAGGAGATTGCCAACGTTGAGGTTCCGATGAAGGAAATCGGTACTGCTCTCGTAGGCTCAGGTAAGTATCAGTATGTATTACCCTTCGAGTTCATCTCAGTATTCCTGCTGGCATGTATCATCGGAGGTCTGGTTGTAGCAAGAAAGGAGGAAGAGGCATGATACCTGTAGAATGTTATTTCGCACTTAGTGCCATCCTGTTCTTTATTGGTGTCTATGGTTTCACCACTCGTCGCAATCTGATTGCCATGCTCATCTCGGTTGAGCTGATTCTGAATGCTGTCGACATCAACTTTGCCGCTATCAACCGTCTGTTGTATCCCAACGGTAACGAGGGTATGTTTATGACACTCTTTGTGATTGGTGTTGCTGCTGCTGAAAGTGCAGTTGCCATCTCTATTATCATCAATGTATATCGCAAGTTCAAGAGCGATAGTGTTGATGCCATCAAGAATTTGAAACGATAAAAAACGGTAAAGATTATGTTTAGTTACACATTATTCATCATGCTTCTGCCGCTGCTGTCGTTCATCGTTCTTGGACTGGCTGGCATGAAGATGCAGCACAAGGTAGCCGGATTGATCGGTACCTGTTCACTGGGAATCGTCACTATACTCTCATACCTCACCGCCTTCCAGTACTTCGGTATGGATCGCGTGGATGGCGTATATCAGACATTTGTTCCGTACAACTTCACATGGTTGCCTCTGGGCAATCTGCACTTCGACCTCGGTATCCTGTTGGATCCTATCAGCGTGATGATGCTGATTGTGATCTCGACAGTATCGCTGATGGTTCATATCTACTCATTCGGCTATATGCACGGTGAGAAGGGATTCCAGCGTTACTACGCTTTCCTGAGTCTCTTCACCATGTCGATGCTGGGACTGGTGCTTGCCACTAACATCTTCCAGATGTACATGTTCTGGGAGTTGGTAGGTGTTTCTTCTTACCTGCTCATTGGTTTCTACTACCCATTGAAGCCTGCTATCGCTGCATCTAAGAAGGCATTCATCGTGACCCGCTTTGCTGATATGTTCTTCCTCGTAGGTATCCTGACCTTTGGTTACTTCGTTGATTCGTTCAGCTTCTCATTTGCTGGCGACATCGTGATGGGCCAGGGCACCACTCCATTTATCGAGGGTAACATCGCCAAGGCTGTGGCTGCTGGTGGATTTATCATTCCTACTGCACTGGTACTGATGTTTATTGGTGGTGCTGGTAAGAGTGCTATGTTCCCACTGCACATCTGGCTGCCAGATGCCATGGAGGGTCCAACTCCTGTATCAGCACTGATTCACGCTGCTACCATGGTTGTAGCTGGAGTGTTCCAGATAGCACGTATGTTCCCACTCTGGATTGAGTATGCACCTCAGGCTATGAGTATCGTGGTTTGGGTGGGTGTGTTTACCGCTTTCTATGCTGCTGCTGTAGCTTGCGCCCAGAGCGACATCAAGCGTGTGCTGGCATTCTCAACCATCTCGCAGATTGCATTCATGATGGTAGCCCTTGGCGTATCGCTGCCAGGACATCATGGTGCCGTGCTCGACAACCACGCTCAGCTGGGTTACATGGCTGGTATGTTCCACCTGTTTACCCACGCTATGTTTAAGGCTTGTCTGTTCCTGGGCGCTGGATGTATCATCCATGCTGTTCACAGCAACGAGATGGCGCTGATGGGTGGTCTGCGCAAGTATATGCCTATCACTCACATCACCTTCCTCATCTCATGTCTGGCCATCGCAGGTATTCCATTCTTCTCGGGCTTCAGCTCAAAGGATGAGATTATCACAGCCTGCATGGAGTACAGCCCTGTAGTAGGTTGGATCATGACTGGTATTGCTGCCATGACTGCCTTCTATATGTTCCGCTTGTACTACGGTATCTTCTGGGGAACAGAGAACAAGGAGGCTCACGAGCATCATACACCACATGAGGCTCCATTGACTATGACTATTCCATTGATCGTACTCTGCGTAATCACTGTTGGTGTTGGTGTTTACACCACACTGGGTGGATTCATGGAGTGGGGTGGCTCGTTCGGTAGCTACGTATCAGCTGCTGGTACCGATTACACCATCCACTTCAACACGCAGATTGCCCTTACCTCTACAGTTATTGCGATTCTGAGCATCTGTCTCGCCACCTATATCTATAAGGGTGAGAGCCAGCCTATTGCTGATCGCCTGTACAAGACGTTCCCAAAACTGCATCGTGCAGCTTACAAGCGTTTCTATCAGGACGAGATATGGCAGTATGTAACTCATCGTATCATCTTCCGCTGCGTTTCTACTCCTATTGCCTGGTTCGACCGTCACGTTGTTGATGGCACATTCAACTTCCTGGCTTGGGGTGCTAACGAGGCTGGTGAGAGTATCCGCAGTTGGCAGAGTGGCGATGTTCGTCAGTATGCCGTTTGGTTCATCACGGGTACAGTTGCTTTGACATTAATCCTTTTATGCATCTAAAGATATGAGTATATTAAGTGTTTTCGTAATAATTCCCGCTCTGATGCTGTTGGGTCTTTGGCTTGCCAAGAACCTCAATCAGGTGCGTGGTGTGATGGTAACGGGAGCTTCGTGTCTGCTGGCCCTCTCTATATGGTTGACCATCTATTTCATCCAGGAGCGTGCAGCTGGTAACACAGCTGAGATGCTGCTCACTTACAGCACGCCTTGGTTCAAGCCTCTGAATATCGCTTACAGCGTAGGTGTCGACGGTATCTCTGTCGTTATGCTGCTGCTGTCGAGCATCATCGTGTTTACAGGTACTTTCGCCTCATGGCAGCTGAAGCCACTCACCAAGGAGTACTTCCTCTGGTTCACCCTGCTCAGCACAGGTGTGTTTGGCTTCTTCATCTCTACCGACCTGTTCACAATGTTCATGTTCTACGAGGTAGCTTTGATTCCAATGTATCTGCTGATTGGTGTTTGGGGTTCTGGTCGTAAGGAATACTCGGCCATGAAGCTTACCCTGATGCTGATGGGAGGTTCAGCTCTGCTGATTCTCGGATTGCTGGGTATCTACTACTTCAATGGACTCTACAGCGGTGAGTACACATTCGAGCTGACTACAATCGCAGCTAACCATGTTATTCCTGGACACATCCAGAATATCTTCTTCCCATTCATCTTCATTGGATTCGGTGTACTGGGTGCTCTGTTCCCATTCCACACATGGTCTCCTGATGGTCATGCTTCAGCCCCTACAGCTGTATCAATGCTGCACGCTGGTGTGCTGATGAAGCTGGGAGGTTATGGCTGCTTCCGCGTAGCTATGTATCTGCTCCCTGAGGCTGCTCAGGATCTGTCATGGATCTTCCTCATCCTCACTACTATCTCAGTAGTTTACGGTGCGCTCTCAGCTTGTGTACAGACTGACCTGAAGTATATCAATGCTTACTCATCTGTATCGCACTGTGGACTAGTATTGTTTGCGCTGCTGATGATGAGTCAGACAGCTGTTACAGGTGCTGTGCTGCAGATGCTGTCACACGGACTGATGACAGCCCTGTTCTTCGCCCTGATTGGTATGATTTATGGCCGTACCCACACTCGTGACATCCGCGAGCTGGCTGGTCTGATGAAGATTATGCCTTTCCTGGCTGTAGGTTATGTAATCGCAGGTTTGGCTAACCTCGGACTTCCTGGTTTCTCAGGATTCATTGCTGAGATGACCATCTTTGTAGGTTCATTCGGTGCTCACCCAATGAGTGGCGACCCCAACTCTTCGTTCCGCATGGTGGCTACCATCATCGCATGTATGTCGATTGTTGTAACAGCAGTTTACATTCTGCGTGTGGTTGGTAAGATTCTGTATGGCGAGGTTGAGAACAAACACTTCCTGGAGCTCACTGATGCTACATGGGACGAGCGCGTTGCTGTTATCTGCTTGATTTTCTGTGTGGCTGGTCTTGGTAGCTTCCCATTCTGGGTTAGTGATATCATCTCGCCTGCTGCAGGAACAATCCTTGAGTCAATTGGTGTAATGTAAAGATAGGAGGACTAAAGATATGAATTATAGTGATTTTTTTAATATGGTTCCAGAGTTTACACTCGTGTTTGCTCTGTTGGTAGTCTTCTTTATGGACTTCTTCAGCCCTCGTACACCTGAGCGCAAAGCTTATCTTGGCATAGCTACAATCATTATGCTGATGCCTGTTATCTCTACTAGCTTTATGGCTGAGCCATCTACTGCTTTTGGAGGTATCTACGTTGCATCTGATGCGATCAATGCTATGAAGGCTATCTTGGCGTTTGGTACACTTGTTGTGGTTATCATGTCGAAGAGCTGGGTTGAGAGCAACTGGAAACTCTCTGGTGAGTTCTATATGTTGCTGCTCAGCACGTTGCTGGGTATGTTCATGATGATGTCGAGCGGCTCGTTCCTGATGTTCTTCCTTGGACTTGAGACAGCTTCAGTGCCTCTGGCATGTATGGTGGCTTTCGATCGCAAACGTAAGGAAAGTGCTGAGGGTGCTGCTAAGTATATCCTTGTGGCTACATTCTCAAGTGGTGTTATGTTGTTCGGTATTTCGTTCATCTATGCTGCTACGGGCACTCTCTACTTCGACGATGTGGCTCAGGCTGTTACAGGTTCACCTCTGTGCATCATGGGCTTGGCATTCTTCTTCAGTGGACTTGGCTTCAAGATTTCACTCGTACCATTCCACTTCTGGACTGCTGACACCTATCAGGGTGCTCCAACTCCAGTAACTGGCTATCTAAGTGTCATCTCAAAGGGTGCTGCAGCTATCACACTGTGCACCATCCTGATGAAGGCCTTCCAGCCAATGGTTGAGTATTGGGACTATATGCTCTATGTAGTCATCGTGCTCTCTATCACTGTGGCTAACCTGTTTGCCATCCGTCAGAGTGAGCTCAAGCGCTTCATGGCGTTCAGTTCTATCTCTCAGGCTGGATACATCATGCTGGCTGTGGTTGGTAACTCTCAGCTGGGCGTAGCTGCGTTGACTTACTATGTACTTGTTTACATCGTAGCTAACATGGCTGTGTTCACTGTTATTAATGTGGTAGAGCAGAACAATAATGGTCGCACTGATATGGTTGCCTACAATGGTTTCTATCAGACCAATCCCAAGCTTAGCTTCCTGATGACGCTGGCTTTGTTCTCGCTGGCTGGTATTCCTCCATTTGCAGGTATGTTCTCTAAGTTCTTTGTATTCATGGCTGGTGTGCAGAACGGCGAGCCTATGGCCTACTTCGTAGTGTTCATTGCTTTGGTTAACACCGTAGTATCACTTTACTACTATCTGCTCATCGTTAAGGCTATGTACATCACAAAGACAGATACGCCTCTGCCAACATTCACAAGCGATGAGGGTACTAAGATTGCTCTTGGCATCTGTACTGCTGGTATCGCTCTGTTCGGAGTTGTAAGCTACGTATATGAGTGGATTGCTGCAGCAGGTTTCTAAAAGTAGATTAGTTTAGACTGATAATAACTTTTCTGAATCCCGATGAATCATTAGAGTCGTCGGGATTCATTTATTACTAAAGCAACATGAAATATAAGGATTTGTTCATTGATTTCGACGATACGCTCTACGATACCCATGGTAATGCCGTCATCGCATTACGTGAGACGTTTGATGCGTTCACGCTATCGCAGTATTTTGATAATCCTCAGACCTTTTACGATACATATTGGGAAGCCAATATTGATTTGTGGTTGCGCTATTCAAAAGAAGAAATAACGCGTGATTATCTGATTGTAGAGCGATTCCGTAGACCTCTGAGCGAGGGTAGGGGCTTGGATGTTACAGAGCAGCTTTGTCTTGAGATGAATGATGTATTTCTTGATTTCTGCTCAAACAAGCCAGGAGTAGTTGATGGTGCGCACGAGTTAATGGACTATCTGAAATCAAAGGGTTATCGCATGCATATGACGAGTAACGGATTCCATGAGGTGCAGTATAAGAAACTTGCTGCTTGTGGACTGCGTGACTACTTTGATACCATCATCCTGAGCGAGGATGCTGGCGCAAACAAGCCATCGCAGGCATTCTTTGATTATGCTTTCGATAAGACCAACGCCAATCCGGAAGCTACACTGATGATTGGTGATAATTTGCAGACAGATATCAAAGGTGCGATGGCTGCTGGTTTAGATGCTTTGTTGTTTAACCGTTGGGATTATGACATAAAAAGTGGAGACCCTGAGGCCCCCACTTATATGGTATCTAAACTGCTTGACATCAAGCAGATTATTTAGACTTGTTATTTAGCATAAGCTACTGAACGAGTCTCGCGGATAACGGTAATCTTAACCTGACCTGGATAAGTCATCTCGTTCTGAATCTTAGTTGCAATATCGGTGCTGAGGGCTTCGCTCTCGGCATCGTTCATCTTATCGGCACCTACAATCACACGGAGCTCACGACCAGCCTGGATGGCGTAGGTCTTGGTAACACCAGGATAGCTCATTGCAATAGCCTCAAGATCGTTAAGACGCTTGATGTAAGCCTCTACAATCTCACGACGTGCACCAGGACGAGCACCTGAGATAGCATCGCACACCTGAACGATAGGAGCCAGCAGAGTCTGCATCTCCATCTCATCGTGGTGAGCACCAATAGCATTGCAGATGTCGGGCTTCTCCTTGAACTTCTCTGCAATCTTGGCGCCATAAATTGCGTGTGGCAATTCACTCTCCTCATCGGGCACCTTACCAATATCGTGCAACAATCCTGCACGCTTTGCTTTCTTTGGATTCAAACCAAGCTCAGAAGCCATTACAGCACAGAGGTTGGCAGTCTCGCGAGCGTGCTGAAGCAGATTCTGTCCGTATGAAGAACGATACTTCATCTTACCAATGATGCGAATCAACTCTGGATGCAAACCGTGAACACCAAGGTCGATAGCTGTACGCTTACCTGTCTCGATGATTTCGTTATCAAGCTGCTTCTTAACCTTAGCCACAACCTCCTCGATACGTGCGGGGTGGATACGACCATCGCTAACCAACTGGTGAAGAGCCAGACGACATACCTCACGGCGAACAGGATCGAAACCAGAGATGACGATAGCCTCAGGCGTATCATCAACTACGATTTCAACACCAGCAGCAGCCTCGAGTGCACGGATGTTACGACCCTCGCGACCAATGATACGACCCTTAACCTCGTCGTTCTCAATATGGAATACGCTTACAGAGTTCTCGATGGCTGTTTCAGTAGCTACACGCTGGATGGTCTGGATAACTATTTTCTTGGCCTGAGCATTAGCGTTGAGCTTAGCCTCGTCCATAATCTCGTTGATATAGCTTGCTGCAGCTGTCTTGGCCTCGTCCTTCATTGATTCTATCAGACGATTCTTAGCTTCTTCAGCGCTAAGACCTGAAACTTCTTCCAGTTTCTCACGCTCCTTAAGCTGCATCTTTTCAAGCTCCTCAGCTTTTACAGAAAGCAGTTTCTTTTCGTTGTCAACTCGCTGCTGCATGTTGTCGAGCTCGTTCTTACGGCGACCCAGTTCCTCCTGGCGCTGGTTGAGCGAAATCTCGCGCTGCTTCAGCTTATTCTCACTCTGCTGGATGTGCTGATTGCGCTGCTGCACCTCCTTTTCCAACTCGCTCTTCTTGTTGATGAATTTCTCCTTCACCTCGAGCAGTTTCTTCTCCTTTATGACATCAGCCTGTTTTGTGGCTGTGTCAATCATTTCATTGTATTTCCCCTTCAGTACGTAGCGGAATACAAGGTATCCACAGACTCCTCCAAGTGCGAGGGCGCCTGCGGCGATCAGTAGTACAAAAATTAGTTCCATATAAAATCTATGTTAATAAAAATATTCTCACTTAAGGGCTTCCTCGATTTCAGAAGTCAATTTAGTGAGAATACTATTATAAGGATCAGTGTCGTTGTTGCCACGCTCACGCTCGTACATAAGGGCGATGTCGATAAGCGTCATAAGCGCTATCGTATGTTCACCCTTTTTACCCTTATATGCCTGTGAATAGGCATTATAACGGTCGGTAATGAGTTTGGCTGCCTTACGATAGAATTCCTCGTCGGAACGCTTGATGGTTACTTCGATTTCTTCGTCGTAGACGTGCAACCTGATATGTAGTTTCTCGTTATTCACTTCTGTCATTGTGGGCACCTCGTTTATTGTTCGTCGCTCAGAATGGCGATGCATTTGTTCACGTTCCGTATCATCTTCTGTACGCGGGCTTTCGCGCCTTCCAAATCTCCATCGGTGATTTGCATCATTTTCGCCATTTTCAGTGAATTGTAATCATTGTCCGCCTGAGTCAGCTTGGCCTGCAGGTCGCTAATCTCCTGCTTACCCTTTTCAATTTGCGCGCGGAGCTCTGAATTCTCCTGTTTCAACTGCTTGAAATGGAGAATCATCTGCCGTACACGCGTTTCGAACGCCAATATTGCCTCCTCGTTTGAACTCATGATATAACTATTTGGTGTACAAAGTTATATAAATTATCTATTAAAGAATAGCCTTATAGCTATATTTTAAGATATTTTAAACTTTTACTTCTCGTCTTGAGCAGGCTTGGGTTCTTTCTTTGCCAGCATAACTACCTTATAAACAAAGTCGGTAACCCATTTCTGAGAAAAACCAAGACGGCGATTATATTCACGTACGGCTACAATACTCTTCAGTACTGCAGGGTCGGTAAAGTCGTTCTTATTGAAGATGTCGTTTACGGTTTTCTCGGTCATTGTATAGATGGCCTTCTTCATGAATCCAGGCAGACGGAGTTTGAACTTCATCAGATTGCCTGTCAGCATCATGATATCCTGTGTGAAGCCCTGGAACTGCAGCAGATATGTCTGTGCATCCTGAACTTTCTTACAACGCTTACGCAAACTGGCATCGATTTCCTTGAAGAAATCATCCTCCATACCATACATGCTCTTCAGCATGTTCTTACAGCGACTGCGTTCGCCTACACCAAGTTTATTGTTTACTGTTGCAACCTTCAGTGTGGTTTTAAATACACGCAGGTCGGGTAGGGCTGCCAGATTTGTAATACCAAGATCTGCCGCCATAGCAGCTTGGAAATATACGCGGATAAGAGTCATGAAATCCTCCATGCCGCCCACCTTCTGTTCGTCCTTATTTCCAAATAATTTATTCCAAAATCCCATAATTCCTTATTAAAAGTTTATAAATCGCCTGCAAAGTTAGTAAATTTTTTGCAATTATCGCTTAATTCGTACTTTTTTCTTATCTTTGCACCAAATTTAAAATTATAGTAATTATGAAAGGAATAGTTTTAGCAGGTGGTTCTGGGACACGTCTTTACCCAATCACTAAGGGAATCAGCAAGCAGTTGATCCCCATTTTCGATAAACCCATGATCTATTATCCTGTCTCAGCATTGATGTTGGCTGGCATTCGTGAGATTCTTATTATTTCGACTCCACACGATTTGCCTGGATTTAAACGTCTGCTTGGCGATGGTTCTGATCTTGGTGTTCGTTTCGAGTATGCTGAGCAGCCTTCGCCCGATGGATTGGCACAGGCTTTTATTATTGGCGAGAAGTTTATTGGCGACGATTGCGCTTGCTTGGTACTTGGTGATAATATCTTCTATGGTTCTGGTTTTACAGGCCTGCTTAAAGAGAGTGTTGAGAATGCTGAGAAGCATGGTCTGGCTACAGTGTTCGGATACTATGTAAACGATCCTGAGCGCTATGGCGTTGCTGAGTTTGATGCTGATGGAAACTGCCTTAGCATCGAAGAGAAACCAGCTAACCCCAAGTCGAATTATGCAGTTGTTGGATTGTATTTCTATCCAAACAGCGTGGTTGATATCGCTAAGCATATCAAACCATCTGCTCGTGGCGAACTTGAAATCACCACTGTCAATCAGGAGTATCTGGCACAGAAGAAGCTGAAGGTACAGACACTGCAGCGTGGTTTCGCTTGGCTTGATACAGGTACTCACGATTCTCTCTCGGAGGCTTCTACATTCATCGAAGTTATCGAGAAACGCCAGGGATTAAAGGTGGCTTGTCTTGAGGAAATCGCATTCAAACGCGGTTGGATCAGCAAAGAGAAACTCGAGGAGGTTGCCAAACCGATGGCGAAGAATGATTATGGAAAGTATCTTCTGAGTCTGATTAAATAAAAAAAAAGAATCCCGCAAATTGCGGGATTTCTTATTTATAGTGGTTTAGCAAAATTCTGTATGGTGTTTGATAGTGCGTTGGGGTTACCCATGTCGAACATCTTTCCACGCAATCTTACGCCTACCATGCCACTGCGCTTGCGAACAGCCTCGAGTGCTGATGTAAGCTCGATTTCTGTAACGTGGTCTCCATCAATCTCTTTCTGCATAATGTCCTCATGCAGTTGAGCGAATACTTCGGGCGTAAGCACATACTGGCCGAAAACACTATAATATTCCTTGTCGCCCTTCTTGTTGCGAACAGCCAGATACTCCTCGGCATAGCTTGCTTTGGGCTTTTCAACCATCGATGTTACATTAAGGATCGTGTTATCCTTATCCTCCCACACACCATGCAGAATGCCATAACGGCTCACCTCGGCTAGTGGAATAGAATGTATGCTGACCATCAATCGGTTGTAACGCTCGTAGTCCTCAATCATCTGCAGAGCACATGGCTTGTTGGTGTCGCTGCGATATAATGTGTCGCCTAACAGCAGCAAGACAGGTTCGTTTCCAACAAACTGGGCAGCCTGATATACTGCATGTCCGAATCCACGCTTTTCGCGCTGATATACATAGTGCAAACGCTTACCTATATCTAATATATGGTTCTCGTACTCCTGAGCCTCTGGATTCAGCTTGCGCAGATGTTCGTCGGATAATGGATGCTCAAAGAAGTCAGAATACTGATTACGCTCCTCTTCCGAACCCAATACCAAACAGATCTCTTCGATACCACTATTGATAAGCTCTTCCAGCAGTATCAGTATTACTGGGCGAACCATGCCATCTGGACATGGAATGGGGAAGAAATCCTTCTTGATGATGCGGGTGGCTGGGTACAATCGTGTTCCGAATCCAGCTACAGGTACGATGGCTTTACGTACGGTGTGAACTGGCTTCAATGTCAGCGTATAGGCTTTCATTCCCTGCGAGTTCAAGTAGTCGGCCACTTTCTGCTGCGATTCTTCATCGCGAGCCAGGAACTGTACAGAGCCGTCGCCATGCGAACCTACACCTTTTCCGCCCCAAACCAATGGCTGAATAACAGGATCCTTTAATACAGCATGGAGTTTAGGCGACCAGAGTGCCGATGACATGGGAGCTACCTTGGCATCGAAGTTTGCTTCGGCCTCGGTCATCAGTTTTCCAAGGTTTTCTACATCGCCACTGGCCATGTATTTAATAGCTCGCTCCACTATCTCTATGTTATCTTCGCCCAGCGCCTCGTGTTCTGCTCTTTCAGCATCGCTGTTGGGGAATGGGTATGCTTTGTTCAGGTCCGACAGAATCTTGATAGTATCCTTCTCTGCGCATAAGTCAGCAAACACCCAGTGTAGTGGTTTCTTAACGTTCAGCGAGCGCACCTCAATCTCATCACCATCAAATGTCATGAGGTTTGGCTTTACACCGAATGCGCAAGCCTGGTCGAGGCGTCCGCAACGGCTACTGGTGCGCAACTCACCCAGATATGCGATATTCATCTCGCCAAGGGTGTTAAGGTTGAGATTATACAGCTGATTGAATGCGCGAGCCACCAGCACACAGATGGCTGCTGATGATGACAGACCGCTCTTCATGGGCAGGGTCATGTCGGTGATGCGAATACGCACGCCACCCACCTTATACCACTCAAGCATATACGATGCCACACCTGCGCAATAGCAGAAGAACGATCCGCTTTTAGCGATACGCTTCAGTTCTATTTCGTCCATTCTGCAGCTGAAATCCTGCCAAACACTTTCTATCTCGCCAGCACTGCTGTAGAGTTCAAATATGCTCGATTTCTCAACTTCTGCATAAATTCCCTGTTCAATACCTGTAACAATGGCAGCTCCGGGTTTGATGTCGGCGTTCATTGTTCGATAGTGGCCGGCCCAGTCAGTATGTTCGCCAAAAAGACATAGGCGACCTGGTACAAATAGCTTCATATTTTTCCTTTTTTAGGTTATAATTTAGTGCAAAAGTAACAAAAAAAATACAGATAGTAAACTTTTTGGTGATTTTTTTTGGTGATTTGGATAAAATTATCTATTTTTGCCCCAGATTATTAACAATTTAAAAATTATTGCCTATCGAAACAAGCTCTACTCAATTTTAAATTTTTGAGAAAATGAGTACAATTAAAAGTATGTCCGACGAGCAGTTGGCACTTGCTTACATTGATGGCAATAACAAAGCATTCGACGAGTTACTTTCGCGTAATCAGGACAAGATTTTCACGTACATTATGTGTGTCGTGAAGAACGAAGACCTGGCTAACGATCTTTTTCAGGATACCTTCCTGAAGGTGATTACTAAGCTTCAGAATCATCAGTATTCGGATACTGGTAAGTTCTATTTTTGGTTAACCCGTATAGCTCACAACATTATTATGGACTACTATCGCAGTCTTAAGAACGACAAGGTGGTTGATGTTGCTGGCGAGAACGATCTCAGTAGAATCAAGTCGGCTGAAGTACTTGGTGATAATCGCGAAACAGAAATCACCAAGGATCAGACGAATAAGGACCTGGTGTTCTTGATGGACCTTCTGCCAGAACAGCAGCGCAGCGTGGTTTATATGCGATACTTCCAGGATCTCTCGTTCAAGGAGATTGCTGAAGAAACTAACGTCAGTATAAATACGTCATTAGGACGTATGCGCTACGCCCTAATGAATATGCGAAAGTTGTCGCGTCAGTACGATATTAATCTTGGTTTGGAGTAAGCTTACAGTGCTCTGAGCGAGCGTATTACTCCTTCGGGATCTTTTGCTCCGAATACGTAGCTGCCACTCACAAGCACGTCAACTCCGGCTTCTACCAGTCGTGGAGCTGTCTCACCCTGTACTCCGCCATCTACTTCGATAAGTGTCTTGCAGCCTTTCTCGTTTATCATCTGGCGCAGACGCTTCACTTTGTCGATGGTGTTCTCAATAAACTTCTGACCTCCAAAGCCTGGGTTTACACTCATCAGCAGTACCATCTCCACATCGCCTATGATGTCTTCAAGCACGCTTACTGGTGTTGATGGGTTCAGTGTTACACCGGCTTTCATGCCAGCCTGATGAATCTCCTGTATGGTGCGATGCAGGTGTACGCATGCCTCGTAGTGTACATTCATCATCATAGCACCAAGCTTGGCGGTCTGTGCTATGTAGCGCTCGGGGTGCTCAATCATATAGTGCACATCCAGAGGCTTTGTGCAAGCCTTGGCCACAGCTTCGAGCACTGGGAATCCGAATGAAATGTTTGGGACGAACGATCCGTCCATTACGTCGAGGTGAAGCCAGTCGGCCTCACTGTGATTAATCATGTTGATGTCGCGATCGAGATGCAAGAAGTCGGCGGCGAGCAATGATGGTGATACTAATGCCATAATCCTTAAGTTAGTTCAGGTTCGACTTTTCGCTGCAGTTACTACGATAGGTGTAAGCTACGAGTCGGATGATATCAAGCGTTTCCTTTCGTGGCTTGAATGTCTTCTCGCTTAACATGATGTCTTCTTCTTGAGTAAAAAGCTTCATAGGCAATCCGTTTTTTTGTTTATCCTATTATAGTAACGCAGTATTACCTTATTTTATTATATAGTTCTCAAAATTTTTAATACCGTTCATGAAGTCGCGGCCGTTCATGCGTTTCTTTCCGGCCAGCTGCAGTTCTTCTATCATCAGCAACTCATCGGCGGTGCTGATGCATGGCTTGCGCTCGATGATGGCTGTTGAGCCTAATGCGCCGGCTTTCTGCGATGTACGCTTGGTTTTGAATATCTTCAGTACGGTTTCTTTTCCGTCGGGCGATACCAGCGTGGTCCATGCACCTGGATATGGTGACAGACCGCGAATGAAGTCGTACACCTTCTTGGCTGGCTGATTCCAGTTTATCTGGCATGTCTCCTTGAAAATCTTCGGTGCAGCGTGCAGTTCTTGTCCGGCAGTCATCAGGTTCTCCTGTGGAATGCTTTCGGGCTTTCCGTCGGCAGCGATGATGCGATCGAGTGTTTCCAAGCAGATTTCAGCACCCAGATGCATCAATCCGTCGTAAACGTATTCTATATCGGCCTCTTCGGGTATGTCGAATGGTTTTTGCATGATGATGCGGCCGGTATCGATGTCGTGGTCTAAGAAGAATGTTGTTACGCCAGTCTGAGTCTCGCCGTGAATTACAGCCCAATTGATGGGGGCGGCACCGCGATACTGTGGTAGCAATGCTGCGTGGACATTAAAGGTGCCATATTCTGGCATGTCCCATACCACTTCGGGTAGCATGCGGAAAGCTACAACTACTTGCAGATTGGCATTGTAGCTGCGCAGTTGTTCTACAAACTCGGGGTCTTTCATCTTTACTGGCTGCAACACGGGCAGATTGTGCTCGAGTGCATATTTCTTGACCTCCGATGGCTGCATCTCCGTCTGATGTCGGCCCACGGGTTTGTCTGGCTGAGTTACTACAGCCACTACATTATAATTGTTCTCTACCAGCGCCTGCAGTGTAGGTACTGCAAACTCCGGAGTTCCCATAAATACTATACGTAAGTCTTTCTTTTCCATCTACTATTTTTTTTTAATCCTCTGACATGTCAGCTACCATTTTTCTATACATGGTGTAAATGCGTTGGCGCGAGATGTAACCTTTCAGGCGGTTTTCGGTATCCAATACTGGAAGCCAGTTTGCGCCGGTACGGTCGAATGCTCGCATCACTTGTCGCATAGGCATGCCGTCGTTCAGTATCGCCTTAGGATCTGTCATCAGCTGCGATGCCTTGAAGTGGTGATATAGCTCTATTCTGAATACCACGTTTCTAATCTTCAAAATGTCAATCTCGCCAAGCAGTTTTCCGCCGGCATCCAGCACTGGCAGCACGGTAGAGTGGCTTCGGCTGATTTTCTGAACAATCTGATATAGTTCCATATCGGGGTCTACATTCAGATAGTCGCGCTCAATCACCGAGTCGAGGTTCATCAGCGTCAGCACAGCGTGGTCGGTGTGGTGAGTCAACAGTTTTCCTTGCTTGGCCAGTCGCGATCCGTATATGCTGTGAGGCTCGAAAATGCTGATGGTCATATAGGCACACACGCTTACAATCATCAGCGGCATAAACATCGAGTATCCGCCTGTAAGCTCTGCTATCAGGAATATTCCGGTTAGTGGAGCATGCATCACGCCCGACATTACGCCTGCCATTCCCAGCAGCGCAAAGTTCTTTTCGGGTACAAATACACCTATCTCATTGATATTCCACAGGCGCGAGAACAGGAATCCTGTAAAACAGCCTATGAACAGCGATGGTGCGAATGTTCCACCGCAACCGCCTCCGCCGTTGGTGGCCGATGTGGCTACCACCTTGGTAAGCAGTACCATGGCGATATATGGCAGCAATAGTGACCCTTGGCCAGAGAACAGCGAGTTGTTAAGTATCTTGTCCCAATCGGCGTTTGTTTGTCCGTTAAGCAATAGGTTGATGCTGCTGTAACCCTCGCCATAGAGCGCAGGAAACAGGAAGATAAGCAAGCTAAGCATTGTTCCACCGATGGCAAGCTTTGTGTATGGCTTGTCCTTGAATTTTGCAAAGATGTCTTCGCAGAAACCCATCATACGGATAAAGTAGAGCGATACGAGTCCGCATGCTATTCCGAGACAGATGCAGGCTGGTATACGTTGAACTGACCACTCGCTGTCCAGATGGAATGTAAACAGGTTCGCATCGCCACGGAATATGTAGGTGAATACAGTAGCCGTTACGCACGACACCAGGATTGGTAGCAACGACGACATGGTCATATCAATCATCAGCACCTCGAGCGTAAACACCAGTCCGGCTATTGGGGCCTTAAAGATACCTGCTATGGCACCTGCAGCACCGCATCCTACCAGTGTCATCAGCATCTTTCGGTCGAGGTGGAACAACTGACCGAGATTCGATCCGATGGCCGAACCTGTGAGCACGATAGGTGCCTCGGCTCCTACTGATCCTCCAAAGCCGATGGTGATGGCTGATGCTATCACGCTCGACCAGCAGTTGTGCGATTTCAGTCGCGACTTGTTCGACGAGATGGCGAATAGGATACGGGTGATACCGTGTGAGATGTTGTCTTTTACGATATAGCGAACGAAGAGCGATGTAAGATAGATTCCCACTACGGGATATACCAGATACAGCCAGTTAGCGTGCGACTGCTCGAAGCTGCTGGTAAGCAACTGTACTATCTGGTTGATTATCCAGTGTAGCACAAAGGCTGCCACAGCGGCAAAGAATCCCACAAGCAGTGCGAGGATGATCATAAACATCCTCTCGCTTATGTGCTCCACTCGCCAGTCGTGCAAGCGTTTCAGCCACTCCGGTCTTCTATCTGTTACTGTTGTCTCCATTCTTTTTTTTCTTGGCACGAATTACGCGAATTTCACGAATTTATTATTATTTCGCGTTAATTCGTGTTAATCCGTGCCTAATTTTTTATTTTCTGATAACTGTTACTTCGCCGTTTTCTTTTAGTTTGATGATGCTTGAGGGTGTGTGGGGCTTATGTTCCTGACGGCGGCTCCAGCACACGTAGTCTACGGCTTCCAGTATGCGTGGGTCGATGTCGCAGTAGTTCTGCGCGGCAGGCTCACCACTGATGTTGGCCGATGTTGATACGATGGCCTTCTGGAAACGGAAACACAACTCCTTCGAGAATGGCTCGTTGGTGATACGGATGCCCAGACTGCCATCCTCGGCAATCAGGTTTGGTGCCAGATTGATAGCACCATCCAGAATCAGCGTTGTTGGCTTTGCATCTTCGGCCTCTTTCAAGCTGTCGATGAGCTGCCAAGCCACGTCGGGCACGTTACGGAAGTATCGCTGCATACGCGCATCCGAGTCGACCAAGCAGATAAGTGCTTTCGAATCCTCGCGCTGTTTAATCTCGTACACGCGCTTCACAGCCTCGGCGTTTGTTGCATCGCATCCGATACCCCAAACGGTGTCGGTAGGGTAGAGTATCACGCCGCCCTTACGCATACACTCAACAGCATTCTTAATATCGTCTTCTTTACGCATTCGCTAAATGATAAATGATGAATGATAAATTTAAAACTCTGATGTAAAGTGGAACTTAATTTTTTCGAAATCCTGCTGCGCCATGCTCAGCACGTAGCCGCTGTCGGCCAGGAATACATCGCGGCCTTCCTTGTCCTTGGCCATATACTGATACTTGCGCTTCTTAAAGTTTTCCAGCTCTTGTGGATCGTCGCTCTCAATCCAGCATGCCTTGTACAGATGTACGGGCTCCCAACGACACTTGGCGTTGTACTCGTTCTCCAAGCGATACTGAATCACCTCGAACTGCAGCTGACCTACGGTTCCGATAATCTTGCGGTTGTTGAACTGGTTTACAAACAGCTGAGCCACACCTTCGTCCATCAGCTGATCGATACCCTTCTGCAGCTGCTTGGCCTTCATGGGGTCGTCGTTCTCGATATACTTGAACAGCTCTGGCGAGAACGATGGCAGTCCGCGGAAGTGCAACTTCTCGCCTTCGGTCAGTGTGTCGCCAATCTTAAACATGCCGCCTGTATCGGGCAGTCCTACGATGTCGCCTGGCCAAGCCTCGTCGATGGTGCTCTTACGCTGCGCCATGAACTGCGTGGGGCTAGAGAATCGCAACGTCTTACCCTGGCGCACGTGCAGATAAGGCTGATTGCGCACGAACTTACCGCTGCACACCTTACAGAAGGCGATACACGAGCGGTGGTTGGGGTCGATATTGGCGGTAATCTTAAAGATAAATCCTGTGAATTTTGGCTCTTCGGGCTGCACATCGCGCTCTTCGGCCTTGGTGGGGCGGGGCGATGGTGCTATCTGTACAAAGCAGTTCAGCAGCTCCTGTACACCAAAGTTGTTCAAGGCCGAACCGAAGAATACTGGTGCTACCTCGGCCTCGCGATAGGTCTCTACGTCGAACTCCGGATATACACCGTCTACCAGCTCCAAGTCCTCGCGCAGCTTGGCGGCGTTTTCTTCGCCTACGCGCTTGTCAAGCTCTTCGCTGTCGATGTCTACCTCAACCTTGTCGGTCACGCGCTGCTTGTCGGGGGTAAACAGGTCGAGCTTCTGCTCGTAGATGTTGTACACACCCTTGAACTTTGCGCCCTGATTGATAGGCCAGCTCAGCGGACGAACCTTAATCTCCAGTTCCTGCTCCAGTTCGTCGAGCAGATCAAACGGATCGCGGCCTTCGCGGTCCATCTTATTGATGAATATGATAACCGGTGTCTTGCGCATGCGGCATACGGTCATCAGTTTTCTTGTCTGAGTCTCAACACCTTTGGCTCCGTCGACCACGATGATTGCTGAGTCAACGGCGGTGAGTGTGCGGAAGGTATCTTCAGCGAAGTCCTGGTGACCTGGTGTGTCCAGAATGTTCACCTTGTATTCTATGTCTGAGCCTTCGGGAGTATAATCAAACTCCATCACCGATGTCGACACCGAGATACCACGTTGTTTCTCAATGTCCATCCAGTCGCTGGTGGCGGTCTTTTTAATCTTGTTGTTCTTTACGGCTCCAGCCACCTGTATCTGTCCGCCGAAGAGCAGAAATTTCTCTGTCAGCGTAGTTTTACCCGCATCCGGGTGCGATATAATCGCAAATGTCCTTCTTCTTTCTATCTCCTGATTCATATTTTCTTTAATTTGGCACGAATTACGCGAATTAACACGAATTTATTTATATTTGTGCCCTTTTGTAAATAACTTCCTTTTTACTTTTAAGGAATGCCCAAAATTAAGAAGCAATCCTATTTCTTTATGGCAAGCTACTAAATAATTTACCAACTGCCATTCGTGCTCTGGTCTTAAATCTACAACTGCCTTCAATTCTACTATTACTTGATCCTCTACAATCATATCAGGAATGTAGTGACCTACAACATCGCCTTTATAATATACATCTATTGGTTTTTGACATTCACACTTCATTCCACGTTTTGTTAATTCCTTATACAAAGCATTACCATATACCGCTTCTAGAAATCCATAGCCTAATTCTCTGTGAACCTCTTGAGCGGCACCGATAATCTTGCTTGTATATTCGTCTTCAAATAACATAATTCGTGTTAATTCGTGAAATTCGTGCCTAAAATTAGCCTAAAAGAGAACCGATGCACTCGGTGAGACTGGTTTCCCAGTAGGGGATGTCGAGGGCGTATGTGGTTTTGATTTTTGTTTTGTCGAGCACGCTGTAGTGGGGGCGGGCTGCGGGTGTTGGATACTCGGCGGTGTGGAGCGGACGTACACGACACGACGTGATGCCGGCTATGCGGTGGATGGCCTTGGTGAAGTCGTACCACGAAATGACACCCTCGTTACTGAAGTGATAAACGCCCGGCACGATGCCCTTGTTGATAGCTGCAAAGATAGCCACCGCCAAGTCGCGCGCATAGGTAGGTGTACCTATCTGGTCGAATATCACACCCAGCTCGGGCTTCTCTTTTCCCAGACGAATCATCGTCTTTACAAAGTTGTTGCCAAAGGTAGAGTACAGCCATGCTGTGCGGATAATCATGCTCTGCTTGCAGCCGCCGATGACAGCCTCTTCGCCGGCCAGCTTGGTGCGACCGTAGGTGCTGTTAGGACACACTGCATCGGTCTCAACGTACGGACGATGATTGGTTCCGTCGAACACGTAGTCGGTCGATATCTGTATCATCCATCCGCCACGCTTCTCGATGGCCTTGGCCAGATATTCGGGTGCGGTAGCGTTGAGCTTCATGCACAGCTCCTGGTTTTCCTCGGCCTTGTCTACGGCGGTGTAGGCGGCGCAGTTCACGATGCCGTCTATCTCGTTATCCTCAACAAAACGGTTAATGGCTTCCTCGTTTGTTATGTCCAATTCTGCCACGTCTGTATTATAATATGTGTGCTGGGGATTCTCTTTCTCCAGCAACTGCATCTCGTTTCCAAGTTGGCCGTTACAGCCGGTAATCAGTATTCTCATACGCTCTTTTTTTATTTTGGCACGAATTACGCGAATTTCACGAATTTATTATTTCGCGTTAATTCGTGTAATTCGTGCCTAATATCTCTATTCGAACTTCAGTCCTTCTTCTTTGTCTTTTTTGTAATAATCTGAGAGCATGCCGATGAAGGTTGTTATTTCCTTGACGGCGTGGGCGGTGTCGGGCGAGATGGGTTTCTTCTGCAGGCGCAGCAACATCACGCCGTAGAGCGAGTTGAAGCATGTCTCAATCTCGTTCTCCTCCTTGTTGGCACCGCGGTTGCGCAGCTCTACGATGAATGGTAGCACCTTGTAGTAGGCGGTGTTGTAGAAGGGGAATTTGCTCGACTGCAGCAGCTGGCTGTGCAGCTCTATCAGCATCTGCATCGTCACCTTGTTTATCTGCAGATGTCCCTGCTCGCGACATCCCTCCTGATTCATCATGCGTATCAGGTTGCCAAACCAGTCGGTCTCCTCTTCTTTCTGTTCGTCGGTATAGTCGAATCGCTCGATATACTCGCGCTTAATGCGTTGTAGCGAGCAGTCGAATGCTCGCACCGTGTCCTCCATCTGCCACATATAGAGCAGATATTCGGCAATGTTTGTCTTTCTTAACTCGTTTGCTATATACATTATTATATGTGTAAGTGGCTAAAAGAATCTGACGAGATTAGTTGTCAGTCCCAGCAGCATCACGATACTGCCTATGATTACAGCCACACCTATTATTTTATTAATCAACTTAATGCCGTAAGTGTCGAATTTCGTTCGAATCTGGTCAACCAGCCATGTGAGTCCCCACCACCATAGCAGTGCGCCGCCTACGATGCTGGCAAATCCAACTATCATCTCGAACGGATGGTTGGGCAGCACAAATGCAAACTGGGCGTACATGGCCAGAAACAGGAAGATGATGAGCGGATTTGAGAACGTGACGAGGAACGCCGTCCACGTGTTGTACCACAGTGTGCCCTGCTGCTTTCCGCTCTGGTGCATCTTGCGTGTGGGGTCTGTATGGTATGTGTACCAGCCGAAGCACAGCAACATGATGCTACCCGCCATCTGCAGATAGAACCGGTTCTGATCGTTGGTTATAAAGTCCATGACGAACGACATGCCGAAGCCGGCAAACGCAGCATATATGATATCGCTAACCGCAGCACCCAGTCCGGTGGCAAATCCAAACCATCGGCCTTTGTTCAGTGTGCGCTGCACGCAGAGTATGCCAACGGGTCCCATAGGAGCGCTGGCAATCACACCGATCAACATCCCTTTGAAGATGAAGTCTAATATATTTATTGGTATATGAATTGGCATAACGGGTGCAAAGTTACGAAAAATTTTCCTCAATCGTTTGATTTTCGTCATTCTTTTGTAAAATAATGGTTAATTTCCGTAAAAAGTCAATTGATATGCCGTTTTTTTATTAATTTTGTGGCTTGAAAATAGAATTTTTCTTTAAACGACTAATAAACTTATTATAATTATGAACGAACAAAATGCAGCTCTCAAGCCATACGTTATTGGCTTAGACTTAGGAGGCACAAACTCTGTTTTCGGCATTGTTGATGCCCGTGGTGAAATCAAGGCAACAACAGCCATCAAGACTGGTAACTATAGCACAGCCGAGGAATACGTCGACGCTTGTGTCGAGGTTCTCAAGGTGATTATCGACCAGGTGGGCGGTATCGAGAAGATCAAGGCTATGGGTATTGGTGCTCCTAACGGCAACTATTATAACGGCACAATCGAGTTTGCTCCTAATCTGCCTTGGGCTCACGATGGTATCGTGCCTCTGGCTAAGCTGTTCAGCGAGCGCCTTGACAACATCCCCGTAGCGCTTACCAACGATGCCAACGCCGCAGCTATCGGCGAGATGGTATATGGTGTGGCTCGTGGTATGAAGAACTTCATTGTGATTACGCTTGGCACAGGTGTTGGCTCAGGTATCGTAGTTAACGGTCAGCTGCTGTACGGTCACGATGGTTTCGCAGGCGAGCTTGGTCACGTAACGATGGTTCGTGGTGCCGAGGGTCGTCCATGCGGATGCGGTCGCACAGGCTGTCTCGAGGCTTACTGCTCGGCCACTGGTGTTGCACGCACAGCTCGCGAACTGCTGGCTAAGACTGATCGTCCATCACTGCTGCGCGAGATGAATCCTGAGGATATCACATCGCTCGATGTTTCGATTGCTGCTGGTAAGGGCGACGAGTTGGCCAAGGAGATCTACGATTTCACCGGTAAGATGCTGGGTGAGGCATGTGCTGACTTTGCAGCCTTCTCATCACCTGAGGCTTTCATCTTCTTTGGTGGTATGGTTAAGGCAGGCGAGCTGATCATGAAGCCTATCCGCGAGGCTTACGAGGCTCACGTGCTGAAGATATTCAAGAACAAAGCAAAGTTCCTGGTTAGCGGTCTCGACGGCGCCAGCGCAGCTGTTCTCGGTGCCAGTGCTATCGGCTGGGAGGTTTGATTTTTTTAGGCACGAATTTCGCGAATTAATTTTTTTGGCACGGATTTACGCGGCTTTAATATAATTAAAGACACGGCTTTCATTTCGAAGCCGTGCCTTTTTTTCCTTGCTTATAAGCCGTGTCTCTTTAAAAAAGAGCAGCGTTAATCCGTGCCCCCAAAAAAATTCGTGCCAAATATAAAATCATCTGATGGTGATCCATACGGGTTCGTCGCGGGCTTTGGCTTCGGTGATTTTCTGTTTCAGGCGGTGTAGCCAGATGCGACTGTCAACCACTTGGCCCACCAGCTTGTTCTTGCCTACCAGTATGCAGCCTTGCGTGTCGGCGGCGGTGTTGCCGGCGTGTATGCGTATGCCGCTGAACATCGGCACGCCCAGCAGTATGGGCAGCCATTGCTGTATCTTGGGGCTCCACGATATCACCACGGCGTAGCGGCCTTCGGGTATGGCGAATGGTTTCAGGCTCTGCGTCTTTGTGGGCGAGCGCAGCACGGCATCCTTCGATACGGTGGTTTTCAGTTCGAGTGCCGTTGGCTCGAGTGTGTCGCAGAAGTAGGCCTCGCGTTCGCCTGCCAGATACTCATCATCTATTCTCTCTACGATGGCAAGCCTACCAATGGTGTAGGTCTTGCGCTTAGCTATTCTTGTCAATATAATCTCCATAATCTTTAATTTTTAATCTTTAATCTTTAATCTTTAATTTTTAATCTTTAATCTACTAAATGTCATTTGTCATTTGTCATCTTGTCATTCTCGGTCTTTGTTTTCGTCCATCGCATGGCGCCCGTCTTTTCTATCCAGCCGTCTATTTTCCAGCGCGATATGATTTTTAAGAGCGAGTTGCGAGACGTTGTTGCGCCCTTGAGCGAGGCCAGATCGTCGATCGAGAACACCGGTGGCAGCTGGTCGAATATCGAGTGGTTCACGCCGTGGCGTATGCACTCCGACTGCGCATCTACATACTGATTCTGCAGCGCCTGGCCGAATGTCTTTATCTGCTCTGTCATGGCATACTGGGCCATCATCACCGCAAACTCTGTGCAGGCTTTCGATTCCTTGGTCAGCCCCGTCAGCAGGTGGTAAATCACTCCGCAGCGGAACCCGATGACGGCGGCACGTCGGCGATAGGTGTCTTTTACGCGGTCGATGTCCTTGGCGGCTTCTACGCGCTTTTCTTCCACCCATTGGTCGATGGCTCGGCGCAGTCGTGGCGTGTCAACGAATCCGGTGTACGATCGCAGTCGTGTTACGGCCTCTTGTATGCGCGATTCTTCGTTGGCCGAGCGGCGGCCGTATTTAGGCATCTTGGCGAAGGCGGTGTCGGGCATCTCGGCCAGCAGTATGCGGCTCGACAGTCCGTTCTCGATGTTGTCGCCCTTAAAGCACTTGCGCACGGCGCCATCGGTACCCAGCATGGTCCAGTTGTAGGCCACCTTCACCACGCCGCTCTCGGCCTGATCGCTGTTGTAATCCTGTCCCCACTCAGAGTCTATGGGGTCGAACGCCAGTCGGTAGATGTCGTACTTCGAGCTCCAGCTTCCGGCGCCGTTGGTCTTTCGCAGCGTGTCCAGCTCTTCGCCAAACGAGTAGAGCGTGTGTCCGCACGAGTTCTTCAGTCGCTTCAGTAGGGTAGAGCAGCTCACGGTTACCGGCACCACGCGTATCATCACCTTAGGGTCTTCGGGTGCCTTTTCGTTGGCCTTGCGCGCCTTCTTGCGTTCCTTCCACTCGTCCTCGCGCTTGCGTGATAGTTCGTCCTCTTGGTCCAGCTGCCGCTTCCAGATGTTCACGGCGTGCTTACACACCGACTTACCCGAGGCCTGTTCGCCGTGGATGATCGACATCATGCCTAACTTCTGCAGCTCGCCGTCGCAATAGCGCACCTCAACCTGGTCGGCATAGGCGGCTGCGAGTGGCAGCACTGAGCAGAGCACCGGCATGTGCATCGACTCGGGCACGCCCGATAGCGATTCTTTCAGGCCGAGAGGAAGCTTGGAGGGTGAGAAGGTGAGAAGGGGAGAAGGTGAGAAGGTGAGAAGGGGAGAAGGTGAGGAGGTGAGAAGGTCAGATGGTGAGTGTTCCACAATCTGATCTATAATTCGCGACCCCTTCGTCGGTTCCTTGCAGGCGGAGTGGATTATCGATTGCATCTCCTGCATGGAGAGTCCGAACCTCGGCATCACCTCCAGCAGCCACGCCTCGTTGTTATCGCAGATAGCCCTCAGATTCGCCGCCAACTGATGCAGTCGTTTATTCCTCTCGCCCGTGCTCGGCTCCCCGCCAGTCCTGCTCCAAAACTCCGCAATTATCGAGGAATACGGTATGCCCTTGAACTCTGTAGGGAATTTTTGGGGGCACGGATTGCACGTGCCTAAATAACCCTCGCCTGGGTCAAAGTACGCGCCATCCTCTGTGCGGCCATCGATGGTTAATCCGCGGTCGGTGTAGGCTTTTCGGCGCTGTGCTATCTCTTCATCGCTCAACTGCTCATACCATCCGTCGGCACGATATATCTCGTAATCAGCTGGCGTGATGTATATAAACCGCTCGGGCGTAAAACAGCTTGTATCGGCAGCCACGCCAAGCGCTTTGCAGTATGCGCGTTGCGCCTCGGGCACGGTCATTCCCATGGGCAGTCGGATGTCGATGTGCAGCTTCTTGCGGGCCGAATACTCCTTGTGCAGCATCATGCACTGCCATGCTCCGCCAATCTCGATATCTAGCTTTTCCGACATCATGTTCGCCTTTTCCACTAGCTCGGGGTCGTCGATGTCTACGCACGTCAGCCAAGTGAAACTCTCGGGGTCTATGTGCTCGCGGTCGCGATAGTTGTCGCGGAATCGCGTGTAGTGCGGACATCGGAACGGCAGATACCCTTTTAGTCGGCGTTGCTCTTCGTCATCCTCGCTGGCATTGATGCGCTTGGCCAGATTGATGATGCGCTCCTCGCGCGTCAGAGCATCGTATTGTGGGAGCGGACATTCCTCGATGAATGCCCTGTTCTGCTCCCTTGTTTGTCGGCGGTTAATTGCTATCATTCTTACTCCCATACGGTTTCCTCCTTTCTGGTTTTAAAGTACGATAAAACTTCATCTGCTTCCTCCTGAAATAGCACCTTGGTAAGCGCCAGCCCTAAGTTTCTTGGGAACTTGAACGTTACGTAGATATTCTCCAAATCCAATCGGCGCGTGGGGTTCTTGCGGTCGCTGCGATAGATGGGGTGGTTAGCCTCCACTACGGCGTGACGGGTAGAGTAGAGCAACTGGCGTCGCGGACCGGTGTTCTCTCGGTAGGCTTTAAACACGCTTGTGCCGTCTGGGTCTATCGCCAGCTTTCCTCTGGTCTCTACTAGTCCGCCACGTGTAACCTGCTTGTCGTTCTCCCACGGACATGGATAGAAGTTTATGTTTCCGTTAGCGTGAAAGTTAACACTGCCATCCATCTTTACGTTTTGCAGCTGTAGCTGCTTTTTGAATCTGTTCTGCATAATCTGATTTCGATTTGTGAGATTCGGCAAGTGCTGAAATTTGGCCATTTTCACTCGCGAGACTCCCTACACTCACTTTCGTCTCAGATTAAAAAAAACTAATAATTAATAAGGATAAAAGTTGTTTTTAGAGTTCATCACCCCCAGGTGATTAATCTTACTCATTCTCGCTTTGTCGCGCTGCGCTCTAAGAGCTCTCCACGCTTGTTTTAAATCGTTTCTTTTTGACATATCTTTACTCGTTTTATTTTGTTTGACGATGCAAAGGTACGACGGTGGCGCTAAAGAAAAAAAGAAAGAAAGTTACGCCAACTTTCTTTCTTCTTACTCGTTTGATAATAAGGTAGTTACGATGCTAAGAAATCTTCTTGCTTTCTTCGATGATGTCTTTTACGGCCTGTTTCAGCTGCTTGTCTTCAGGTACAGCTCCTAGTGCAACCTTCACCGAATGGTCTTTGTTGTTCTCCAGTTTCTCGGCCATTCGCATCGGGTTGGCCGATGGCACGAATATCTCGTGCTCCTGAAGCATTATCTGCACAAAGTTGGCCACAAGGTTACGATTGAATGTTGTGCCTTGCTGTTTACCAACGATGCCGATGTTGAGTCGCACCTGAGGCAGTGCAAAGATGCGCTTAAACAGCTCCATGTATCGCTCTTCCCATGCAGGCGTAACCATATCTTTCAGTCGGCCCACGTATTCCATAGCTGCTCGCGTGGCCTGTTCTACGTCCACGTCTTCTTTGCTGCGCTGCTTAGCCGACCTTTCAGCTTCGTAGAATGGAGCCGATGCATGATCGCCTGTGAATATGTTTACTTGCTTGGCATTCGAGGCGATGGTTGCCAACAGTTCTTTTATGTCCAGTTCGCTCATTGTTTATCCCCTCCCATTTGTGCTGAATAATACGGTGCTTGAGCTTCCCTGCCAGTAAACATATTGAACTGTCCTGATTGTGCCTTTTTCGTCATGACGTCTATCCACGTCTTCTCTATTCGCTCCTTGTGCGCAGCTTCGGCTTGGTCGGCCTGTCTCTTCTGTTCCATCAGATACGATGCTGCCTCGGTGTAAATACTCGGCCAGTCTGGGGCGAACGAGAACATCGCCGCCATTGTGTTCAGTTCCTTCTTCGCAGCTTCCAGTCCGTCCATCTCGAGTGCCTGAGCAATGCGAGTTGCAACAGCAGTTCTTAGTGTCGTATTCGTCGTCGGTGTCTCGTTGTTGATGGGTTCGTTTGGTGGAGTTTGTATTGGCATAGAGTAGGATTACTGAATTGTTTTTAGAGTTGTTCTTAACTGTAGGTCTTGGCTGGTTGGCATGCATATCTACAAAGCCACCTATACCCGAGAACATCGTCGCCGGCAAGCTGCTTTTTGTGTGGATGACTCTCTCCAAACCTGCTGGATAGCTAGAGAAAGCGTGAATTTTTAGATGTGTTGTCATATATAATGTATTTTAAATAATGTGATTGATAAAACGGACGCAAAGGTACAAAAATTAAGCAAAATAAAGGCACGAAAAAGGGCCTTTTTCAGGCCCTCCAATGTTAACTTATGTCAATCTGGTGATAATCAGAAAGTTACAGTTCTGCTCGCGTTTTATTGCTTATGTGGCTTTGGAGCATGTTGTATAGCGTGCGCGGGGTTACTTCGAGTGTGCTGGCGGGGATACGAATGGCGGCACCTCTTTGGGATATGGCGGCGAGCTTTAGCTTGAATCGGGTCCAAGGACTGGTCTCCAGCAGCTGATATCGCTCATCTTCGCGTACGTAGAGATCGAACGACAGCGACCCCCTGAAATTGAAGTCCTCAATCTTTACAACATCCTTCCAATCGAAGATGCGGTAGCGCTTCAAGTTTAAATCGTACACATGCAGCTGATCGTTGCTAATGATGACAACCGGCGTACGACGTATGAAGAGCCCCAATTGAGAAAAAGTGTTGTAAATGACGTAAGCCAGGATAGCAGCACCAAAGAGCATTACGGCATCAATAAAATAACTGAATACGACAGATATCCCCGGCGTATTGATTGGGATGACTAAGTAGCAGCAAAACCAATAACCCAATGCAATCACAGGTAGAAACACTGTTTGTATAAAGGCATATAGCCGGCTCATATAAATTTCTGTCATAATCGAGTTTCTTAAGTTTCTGTGTGCAAAGGTAATGAGAATCTATGAAACCACAAAGCAATTTGCAAGGAAAATAATGACGGATGACGGATGACAAGATGACATTAAGGTGGTTATGAGGTGGGTAAAATATTATATTATATATAATATTCTATAGAGAGGTGTGAGGTGCTAAATGTCATTTGTCATGATGTCATTGTCATTTCTTGGGGGTGTTAACATATTTTTGCAGGTGGTGAGGGCGCGAATTTGGCGGGGTGGTGAAAAATTCGTACCTTTGCAATGTCAAAATGAGAGAGGCCGGGGGCGGCTATTAATAGTAAAAATTGCAAGTATTAATTCTGGAAATTGCGAGCGTTAATAGTAGCAAGCATTTCTGTTAATAGGCAGCCCGAATCCTCGAACATAGCGACAAAGAGAGAGTTAATAAAATATTTAACAAACAAACTATTTAAAAACATGAGTATTAGAGTAATTGCACAGCGCCGAATGCTAAAAATCGGCAACAACCCTGGAAGTAAGAAGTTCGTGATGCGCCCCGATCTGTACAGCGCTATCCAGGAGAAGAAGGTGTTTCAGGAGGCCGCTACTCACAGCGGTATCTCTACTGGAGTTATCAAGGCCGCTTGGGATGCTGCAGGCGAAGTAATCCGCACGTGGGCCACCGAGGGCCACTCAGTGCCTCTGCCAGGTCTGGGCACCATGCGATTTGGTGTTCGCAGCAAGGCTGTTGAGAATCTGGACGACGTGAAGACCGGACTCATCACCACCCGCCGCATCGTGTTCACTCCATCGGTGGATGTGAAGGGCGAGTTGAAGAACACCTCCATCCAGATTACCTGCCTCGATGAGGATGGAAACGTGCTAAAGCGAGTAACCAGCGGCGACAGCGGCGACATCGAGGACAGCGAGAATGAGAACCAGAATGGTGGTAGCGATACCCCAACGCACAGCAGCACGGGCGGCGGCCTGCCCGACGAGGGCGATTAAAGTTTAATTAGGCACGGATTTCACGGATTAACACGGATTTTTTAATTTTTCAGTCGATTTGCCAACGGGAATTAATAATTTAATCCGTGATAATCCGTGTAATCCGTGCCAAAAAAAGAAGAAAATTATGAGCAGAAAAGAAACCATTAAGTTCATCTTGCAGATGATTGCATCGATCGCTACGGCGATTGTTACGGCTCTGGGCACTCAGTCGTGCATGGGAGTCTGAGTGAAAAGACACGGTCTGGCAACTAATGCTGAGGCCGTGTTTTTAATTTTAATTAAAGCCGTGCAAATCCGTGCCTAAAAAATTTGGCGATTTGCTCGCTTATTTGTATCTTTGCAAACGTTATGGAGAAACTTTTAGATTTATATAAGCAATGGAAGGGTGCTGAGCCGGCTAATGTTCAGCAGATTCCGGGCGGCGGAAGCAACCGCTCGTATTACCGACTGACGGATAAGGACGGACAATCGATAGTGGGCGTAATCGGTACCAGTCGCGACGAAGACCACGCGTTTATCTACTTGACCAAGCATTTTAGCAGCTTGAAACTGCCTGTGCCACAGATACTTGCGGCCAGCGACGACCAGCTGCGATACCTGCAGACCGACCTGGGCAGCATGTCGCTATTCGATGCCATCCGAGGCGGACGCGAGGCGGGCGGACGATACACGCTGAAGGAGCAGGAGCTGCTGAAGCGCACCATACGCGAGTTGCCGAACATGCAGATGAACGGCGCACGCGGACTGGACTTCAAGAACTGCTATCCGCAGGCCGAGTTCGACGTAGACAGCGTGCTGTTCGACCTGAACTACTTTAAGTACTGCTTCCTGAAGGCTACGGAGATAGACTTCCACGAGCTGAAGCTGGAGGCCGACTTCCGATTGATGGCGAAGGACCTGACATCGGAGACGAGCGACACATTCTTGTATCGCGACTTCCAGGCGCGCAACGTGATGCTCGACCACGATGGCAACCCTTGGTTCATCGACTATCAGGGCGGCCGAAAGGGTCCGTACTACTACGATGTGGCATCATTCCTGTGGCAGGCCTCGGCAAAATATCCGCACAAACTGCGCCGCGAGCTGGTGTACGAGTACTACAACTCGCTGAAGGACTACATCGAGGTGCCCACGGTGCGCCACTTTGTAAACCGCCTGTCGCTCTTCGTGCTGTTCCGCACGCTGCAGGTGCTGGGAGCATACGGATTCCGCGGATACTTTGAGCAGAAAAAGCACTTTATCGAGTCGATACCGCCCGCCATACAGAACCTGCGCGAGCTGCTGGCATCGAGCACGCAGTTCCACTATCCTTATCTGATAGAGATTCTGCGCAAGCTGACCGAGCTGCCGCAGTTCCAGCAGATAGAGGCGGTGGCAAGTCGTGCCGATGGCTACAAGACGACCGATTTGAACCCCTACAAGGCTCACCCGCAGGACGGTCCGGCCACGTTCTCAAAGTACGATGCGCAGGGTCCGCTGGTGGTTAAGGTGTACAGTTTCTCGTATCGCAACGGCATACCCGAGGACGAGAGCGGCAACGGTGGCGGCTATGTGTTCGACTGCCGAAGCACGCACAACCCCGGCCGATATGAGCCGTACAAGAAGTTGACGGGTCTGGACGAGCCGGTGATACGATTCCTGGAGGATGATGGTGAGATACTGACGTTCCTGGACTCGGTGTATAAGTTGGCCGATAACCACGTGCGCCGTTATATACAGCGTGGATTCACGTCGTTGATGTTCTCGTTCGGTTGCACCGGCGGTCAGCATCGCTCGGTTTACTCAGCGCAGCACTTAGCCGAGCATATCCACGAAAAGTTCGGCATAGAAGTCCGCGTAGAGCACCGCGAGCAAAACATCACCCAGACGTTTACTGCAAAGGGATAATTAGGCAGTTCTTTTAGGCACGAATTACACGAATTTCACGAATTTTATTTGGCACGGATTAACGCGGCTTTAATTAAAATTAAAAACACGGCCTTAGTTGCAATGCTAAAGCCGTGTTTCTTTATTAAATAAATTCGTGTTAATTCGCGTAATTCGTGCCTAATAATTTCTGCACATTAGCCGTGTCTCTTTAAAATAAAGAGCCGCGTTAATCCGTGCCTAAAAAACTACTCAGCACTCTCGGGCTCGGCGTCTTTGAAATCGGTGATGCCGGCCTCGATGAGGATGTTGTACCAGGTGATGAGCTTCTTGATGTGGCTGTCCTTCACGCGATCCTGATCCCACTCGGGCAGAACCTTTGAGAAGTACTCGTGCAGCTCGGCCGATGAAGCCTTCTTCTCGTTGATGCTGGCCTTCTTGCCACCCTCCAGGTTCTTCAGATTCTCGAGAACATCAGTCAGGGGCACATCATCGGTCTCGGTAAACATGGCGATGTCGCCAAGAGATGTGATACGATCGGTAGCAAAGGCAGGCATACGACGATGAGTAGCATCCAGAGCCTCTACTATCAGATTGTTATTTCCGCGGGTAACCAGCTTGTAAAGTCCTGACTTACCGGCAATTGCTAAAATGGTTTGTTGCATTGTTCTATAATTTTAATTATTTGATTTTCTAAATCCTTTTCGCCATCGTTTATCACCACAAAGTCGGCCTTGCTGGCCACCTCGTCCTGATTCATCTGGCGGTTCATCCAGTCGAGCGCTTTTTCGCGGCTGATGTTGTCGCGCTGCATCACGCGCTGTATGCGAACCTCCTTAGGCGCTACTACGGCCACCACCTTGTCTACCAGCTTATATGCGCCCGACTCGAAGAGTATGGCGCTCTCCATCCACTCCAGTCCGCTATCTTCGAAAAGCTCGAACACTGCGGGGTGCACAATGGCATCGATGGCCTTGGCGTTAGCTGGCGATGCCAGCAGAAACTGCGCTATAACAGCCTTGTTAAGCTCGCCGTCGGCAGTATAAGCATCGGGGCCTATCAGCTCGGTTATTTGCTGGCGTATAGGGGGCGCGTAACGCATCAATACCTTGGCTGCCGTGTCGCAATCGAACACCTCGATGCCGTGCTGCTCCAAGTATTTACATACATAGCTCTTACCGCTGCCTATGCCGCCTGTGATACCTATCTTCATTCCACGTCTTCTATCAGATAATCTACCATCGTGGTCTCCAGTCGCGTGCGTGATATGCCGCGGGGCACACTCTTCAGATAGATGTGGCACTTCTCGGTGGGGTGGTTGATGATATCGTTGTAATCGGCCACCACGGTAAAGTCGGAGGGCTTGAGATTACGATACACACTTACACCCGTAACGAAGCTGATGTTGACCTTGGCGGGGAATGTGCGAAGATGCTTACCAACGGGCATGTTGATGGCCTTGATGGGTACACCCTCTATCTGTTCCTCGGTGAGCACATCGGTAAAGAATGTCACTCTCACGTGGTCGGGCACCATTTTTACGCCCTTAATCTTAGCCAACTCGCAGTTAGCGTTCAGCGTGTCGCGGAAGTTGGCATAGTTAAGCTGCTCGGTGTACACCACGTTGATGCTGTCCAGCTTCTCGTGCGATGCGTAGATGGTGACGCTGTCAGGACTGTAAGCCACGCGCGAGATGAAGAACATCTCTTCTGGCATCACGCGTCCGCTCCAGCGCACGGGCACCATCTTCTTAGCGCCGTAGTTGTAGTAGAACTCCAGCTTCTCGGGTTTCACGCTCGTAATGCGCGATCCGTTAGCCAACTGCTGATACACCAGCTTCTGAAGGTCGGATGCCATGATGACACCCGTGCCGTTGGGCCTAGAGTAGGTCTTGAAACTCACGTTCACCCGCTGCAGCACGTCGCCATACATATAAGTAAGCAGTGTGATACCCTTGTCGCGTATGGTCATGCGCACGGTGTCGGTCTCCTCGCTCGTCAGCACGGCATTCTTAGGCACGCCCACCACCGAAACCGGTATGGCGAACTCGTGCTCGTAAATCTGGTTGAGCGTGGTGAACAGCCAGAAGGCGCCCGAAAGTGCCAAAAAGAAAACGAATACCACGAACTCCTTATTAGCGCGGCTAAAAAGGAACATTTTTACATATCGCAGTACTCCGAATATCTTCATTTACTTGCTCTGAATGGTGCTGGCCATGTCTTTGTAAACAGAAGTCTTCTCGACAGTAACAACCACGTCGCGGGCAATCTTCACCTCAACGGTGTTCTTGGCCAGATCAACGCTCTTTACTGTGCCGTGGATACCGCCGCCTGTTACAACCTCGGTGCCCTCGGTAAGCTCGTTCTGGAACTTCTGAATCTCCTTCTGCTTCTTCTGCTGAGGACGGATCATGAAGAACCACATGATGGCAAAGATAGCCACCATCATGATAATCATACTCATGCCGCCTCCCTGTGCTGCCTGTGCAGCCAATACGATACTAGTCATTTTTCTTAGTTATTTGTTTACGGGGTTTAAATTCTTTCTTCTCTTTCTTAGGCTCGATGAACTTAGCCAATCGGCCACTTGCTACCAAGCTGCGAGCGATGGCGTCGAGCATACCATTGATGTAGCCGGCGCTCTTTGGGGTAGAGTAGAACTTGGCTATCTCTACATACTCGTTGATGGTAACGCTGATGGGGATGTTTGGCAGGGTCATCATCTCGGCGATGGCAATCTGCATCAGGATGATATCCATGAATGCCAGGCGCGAGAAGTCCCAGTTGCGCGAAGCCTCGCTCATGGCGCGCTGATACTCGTCGGCATTCAGAATGGCCGCACGGAATATCTTGCGAGCAAAGTCCTTCTCTTCCTCGCTGTCCCACTCCTGCAGCAGCTCCTGCTTAGCGCCGTTCTGCTCCTCAAAGCGCTTAATGGTCTTAAGCACAAAGGTGTCTACGATGGTCTTGTCGTCGTTCCAATAGAGGCTCATGTCCTCGAGGATAGCGTCGATCTCGTCGTTGTCTTGTATGAATGTGCGATACAGCTTGCGCCACAGTTCGCGGTCGGCATCGTAGCTGTCGTCGGTACTGTTCATGTAATCCTGATAGATGTCGCTCTGCTCAATCTTCTCCAGCAGCGATGAAACGAATGCGGCATTCTCATCCCATCCGCTCTTCTGAGTGCTCATAAAGTCCTGAAGCTGCTTATTCTCGGCCAGCTGGATAGCAAAACGGTTGAACACGAATTTCTGTGATGGTTCGGCTGTACCCTCGCGCTTGGCTCTCTGTACCAGCACCTCGTTGCGGCGTGCGGCTTCCTTATTGACGGCTACCATGAGCGCCAACATGTAGTTGTAGAGGTCATAAGCTTTCGAGAGACTGAAAAATAATTCCTTTTCAGCCGTGTCGATGTTCTTGTTACCGTTTTGATAGTAAGCATAGGTTAACTGAACAATCTTGATTCTAATAATTTCTCTGTTAATCATCTCACTTGATGTTTTTTTGTATTTACCTTATTATATATATATTATAAAACGCTACCTCTGAGCGCATTTTCGGGTGCAAAATTACTAAAAAACGCCGAACTCTGCAAGAAAAATACAGAAATTTGTGGTTTTTTAGCCAAAATCCTTGGTTGGTAACAAAAAAAGTAGTACCTTTGCACCGCTTTTTCGGATAGGTATGTCCGGATTCGTGTGATGGCGAATTAAGCAAAACGTAATTTTTAACAACTTAATTTAGAGTAACACAAATTATGAAAGAAATTAGCGTAAGTGGCCAGAAGCGTGCCACAACCGGCAAGAAAGCCACCAAGGAAATGCGTAAGGAAGGTCTTGTGCCTTGTAACCTTTACGGTGAGAAGAAGGGTGAGAATGGTGCACCAGAGGCTCTGGCATTTGCTATCCCAGCATCACAGCTCCGTCGTGTAGTTTATTCACCCGACGTTTACGTTGTAAACATCACCATCGACGGCGAGGCTCACAAGGCTGTTATGAAGGAGCTCCAGTTCCACCCAACAACAGATGCTCTGCTGCACGTAGACTTCTACGAGGTAAATGAGGAGAAGCCAATCACAATTGGTATTCCTGTTAAGCTCGTTGGTCACGCTCAGGGTGTTCGCGATGGTGGTCGTCTGAGCCAGGCTGTTCGCACACTGAACGTTACAGCTCCTTACAAGCAGATTCCTGAGGTTCTGAATGTAGACGTAACCGAGCTGAAGCTTGGTAAGGCTATCAAGGTAGCTGAGCTCAACTTCGAGGGTCTGCAGATTGCAACTCCTGCTCAGGTTGTTGTATGCTCAGTTAAGGCTACACGTGCTTCTCGTTCTGCAGCTGCCCAGGCTGCTGAGTAATTTATCTAATTCGTTAGTGAATGGATAAATTCTTGATTGTTGGACTGGGAAACATCGGCGACGAGTACGAGAACACCCGCCACAATACAGGCTTTATGGTATTGGATGCTTTTGCTAAGGCATCCAATATTGTTTTTGCCGATAAGCGCTACGGCTTTGTGGCCGAGACATCGCTCAAGGGGCGTAAGGTGATACTGCTGAAACCATCTACCTACATGAACCTGAGCGGAAACGCCGTGCGCTACTGGCTGAATCAGGAGAAGATTGACCAGAGCCGACTGCTGGTTATCAGCGACGATGTGGCTCTGCCGCTTGGCGCATTCCGACTGAAGGCGGGTGGATCGAACGGCGGACACAACGGCTTGGGACATATCCAGCAACTGATAGGTCAGAACTACGCCCGACTGCGTATGGGCATCGGCAACGATTTTCCACGCGGCATGCAGGTTGACTGGGTACTCGGAAAGTACGACGAGGAGGATATGAAAACCCTGCAACCAAGCATCGACACCGCTTGCGAAATCATCAAGAGTTTTGTGCTGGCCGGCATCGACTTGACGATGAACCAGTACAACAAACTCGGCAAGAAATGACAAATGACACGATGACAGATGACATTAAGGTGGTAAAGTAAATGGAAGAAGCAAGAATTGATAAATGGCTGTGGGCCGCGCGAATCTTCAAGACTCGCACGATAGCCGCCGACGCATGCAAGAACGGACGCGTCACCATCGAAGGGGTGAACGTAAAGCCATCGCGCATGGTGAAGGTGGGCGAGACCGTGAGCGTGCGCAAGCCACCCATCACTTACTCGTTCCGCATACTTAAAACCATCGAACAGAGGGTTGGGGCAAAACTTCTGCCAGAGATATACGAAAACGTAACTGCCCCCGAGCAGTACGAACTGCTGGAGATGACCCGCATTAGCGGATTTGTGGATCGCGCACGCGGTACAGGCCGCCCCACGAAGAAGGACCGCCGCAGTCTCGACGCATTTATCAACGACATGGAATAGAAATCTAATCATTAAAGGCAATGACACTGATTAACATCGGATTCATCATCATTGGCGTGGCTCTCATCATCTGGGGTGCCGACCGCCTTACTGAGGGAGCATCGTCTCTGGCTCGCGGCATGCGAGTGCCCGAGATTGTAATCGGACTCACCATCGTGGCCGCAGGAACATCGGCGCCCGAGCTGTTTGTGAGTTTGGTGTCGGCCTTGAAGGGTACATCCGACCTTGCCGTGGGTAACGTGATAGGTTCAAACATCTTCAACACCCTGCTCATTGTGGGCTGTTCGGCAGCCGTGGCACCAATAGCTGTGGCTCCAGGCACAGTGAAAAAGGATATTCCTTTCGCCATCGGTGCATCGATGCTGTTCTTCATCTTGTGTTTCGACGACATGAGCTCGCCCCACCTTTGGGGTAACCAGGTCAGTCGTCAGGACGGATTGATACTGCTGGTGGGATTCCTTGGATTCATGTTCTACACCTTCCGCATGGCCATCAGTTCGGGTCAGTTGAAGCTGCGCGAGGAAGAGCTGGGTGTGGAGCCCGTAAAGGAGCCCCGCGACTACTCGCACCTGTGGCAGAATCTGGCGTGGATCATCATCGGTCTGGCATGTCTCATCGGCGGTAGTAATTTGTTTGTTGATGCCGCTACCTATGTGGCTCATCGCTTCGGCATCCGCCAGAGCATCGTAGGACTCACCATCGTGGCCGGAGGTACATCGCTACCCGAACTCGCCACCAGTGTAGTTGCTGCATATAAAGGTCGTTCGGCCATCGCAATAGGTAATGTGATAGGTTCGAATGTGTTTAATATTCTGCTGATACTTGGTGTTACCGCCGTGGTTCACCCCATGCGCATCATGGGTATCACCATCGTCGACCTGATGATGATGCTGATAAGTATCGGCATGATGTGGCTTTTTGCAATAACCAAGTACTATGTGTCGCGCAGAGAAGGATGGCTGCTTATTCTGACGTTCGCGGCATACATGGGTTGGTTAATATATTTATTATAACGGATAACAGGGGTACTTGAACACCCCCTTTAAAAAAACAAGAAAATGGAAAAATTAAAAGACAATCAGAGGATTAGTGTGCTGTTTATGTTTTACGGCATACTGTTTTGCGTGTGCCTGATTACGGCAAACGTATTGGAGACAAAACAGATTTCGTTCGGACCTGCTAACATGACGGCCGGTCTCATCGTGTTCCCCGTTAGCTACATCATCAACGATGTGGTGTGCGAGGTGTGGGGATATCGCAGAACCCGACTGCTCATCTGGATGGGATTCGCCATGAACTTTATGTTCGTAGTGTTTGGCGCCATCGCCGACTGGATTCCAGGTGCTGCATACTGGCATGGTGAAGAGGGATTCCATCAGATTTTCGGTCTGGCACCGCGTATCGCCGGAGCATCATTCTTGGCATTCCTGGCAGGTTCGTTTATCAATGCTTATGTGATGAGTAAGATGAAGCTGTCGTCAGACGGTAAGAACTTCTCGCTGCGTGCGGTGATGAGTACCATCTTTGGCGAGTTGACCGACTCTGTCATCTTCTTCCCCTTGGCATTGGGAGGTGTAATCCCCTGGGAGGAGATGCCATCGCTGGTCATCACTCAGGTAACGCTGAAGACTATCTACGAGATCGTTGCACTGCCAATCACCATCCGCGTGGTAAGCTTCACTAAGAAGCACGACAACGAGGATGTGTTTGATACGGATGTGGCATATAACATATTTAAGGTTAAGGAGTTATGATGAGAGAACAAGAAGGATTGCAGGCGCTGGGAAAGAAGACCGAGTATCGCTCGGATTATGCGCCCGAGGTGTTGGAGACGTTTGTAAACAAGCATCCTGACAATGATTACTGGGTGCAGTTTAACTGTCCTGAGTTCACATCGCTTTGTCCGATTACGGGTCAGCCTGATTTTGCTGAGATCAAGATTATGTATATCCCCGGCGAGAGAATGGTTGAGTCGAAGAGCTTGAAGCTGTATCTGTTCAGTTTCCGCAACCATGGCGACTTTCATGAGGATTGTGTGAATGTCATCATGAAGGACTTGGTGCGCCTGATGGACCCGAAGTACATCGAGGTTATCGGACTGTTCACTCCTCGTGGCGGTATCAGCATCTATCCATACGCCAACTACGGTCGCCCCGGCACAAAATACGAAACCCTAGCCGAGCAGCGCCTAATGAATCACTCTTTCAAATGATTTGATTAGTTAGTTCGCGGAAACGAAAAAGTAGTCCTCGCGTGGGTCGAAAAAGAAAGTAGTCCCAAAAACGTCCTGGCTCGGAGGCCGGAACCATATTTTTTCAAAGCACTCAATGAACTCGCTGCGCTCAAACAGCATTTCGTATTTCGTTGCTCAGATTGCTCCGCAATCAGAGACTCAATATCGCTTCAAAAAAATATAATTCCTCTAAAGACCTCCTCGTGCGGAATGTTTTTGGGACTACTTTCTTTTTCTCTACAATCTTTTTTGTGAAAAATCGTTCGTAAAACACTCGAGGCTAAAACACTCGAAAACATTCCGCACGAGGAGGTATTTATAGGCTGTACTATTATCGGAATCGTTTTCGATTCTTGTGTCGCGTAAGCGAGACAAGCAAATCGACATGAGAAGCTGTTTGAGCGAAGCGATTTCTTCGAATGATTACGATAATATTACTGCCGGCCTCCGAGCTCAGGACGTTTTCGCACCTTTCTTTGTTTCGTTTCTTTCAGTGATGAAAGAAATGAAAATCTTCTGCATACTTAGTAAAGAAAAGCCTATGCCACTACTAAAAATTATAAAATTTGTAGGATATTTGCCGCTATGTGCAGAAAAAGTGCTATATTTGCATTCAAAAATTACAATAGTAACTTGAAATATGGCAAAGAAGAAGATTCAATTCAGTCTCGTTTACAGAGACATGTGGCAGAGTTCAGGCAAGTTCCAGCCACGTAAAGACCAGCTGGAACGCATAGCTCCCGCAATCATCGATATGGGCTGTTTCGCCCGAGTAGAAACCAATGGTGGAGCCTTTGAGCAGGTCAACCTGATGGCAGGTGAGAATCCTAACCTCGCAGTACGCGCTTTCTGTAAGCCCTTCAACGAGGTAGGCATTAAGACCCACATGCTCGACCGTGGTCTCAACGCACTCCGTATGTATCCTGTACCCGACGATGTTCGCGCACTGATGTATAAGGTAAAGCACGCTCAGGGCGTTGATATCACCCGTATCTTCTGCGGACTGAACGATACCCGTAATATCATTCCAAGTATCAAGTGGGCCAAGGAGGGTGGAATGACACCTCAGGCCACACTGTGTATCACCACATCGCCCGTTCACACCGTTGATTACTATGCAGCAATCGCTGACGAGGTAATCGCAGCCGGTGCCGAGGAAATCTGCTTGAAGGATATGGCCGGAATCGGACAGCCAGCTATGCTGGGTGCCCTCACCAAGGCTATCAAGACCAAGCATCCTGACATTATCATCCAGTACCACGGCCACTCTGGTCCTGGACTGTCGATGGCATCAATCCTCGAGGTTTGTAACAATGGTGCCGACATCATCGATACCGCTATCGAGCCTCTGTCATGGGGTAAGGTTCACCCAGATATCATCTCGGTTCAGAGCATGCTGAAGAACGAGGGCTTCGAGGTGGCCGATCTGAATATGAACGCCTATATGCAGGCTCGCACACTCACTCAGGAGTTCATCGACGACTGGTTGGGTTGCTTCATCAATCCTGCTAACAAGCACATGTCTTCACTGCTGCTTGGTAGTGGACTTCCTGGTGGTATGATGGGCTCTATGATGGCCGATCTTGGTCCTATCCAGAAGATGATTAACAAGGAACGCGAGAAGAAGAGCGAGAATGCACTCACCATGGACGATATGCTGGTTAAGCTGTTCAACGAGGTAGAGTATGTATGGCCTAAGGTTGGATATCCCCCACTCGTAACTCCATTCTCTCAGTACACTAAGAACATCGCCCTGATGAATCTGCTCACCATGGAGCAGGGGAAGGGTCGCTACGTGATGATGGACGACGCTATCTGGGGTATGATTCTTGGTAAGAGTGGTAAGGTGCCTGGCACTATCGCTCCTGAGCTGGTTGAGCTTGCCGAGAAGCAGAACCGCAAGTTTACCGATGCCGATCCTCACACACTGCTCGAGAATGCCCTCGACGGATTCCGCAAGGAGATGGACGAGAACGGTTGGGACTACGGACAGGACGACGAGGAGCTCTTCGAGCTGGCTATGCACCCAGAGCAGTATCGCCCATTCCGCAGCGGTCAGGCTAAGAAGCAGCTGTTGGCTGATATCCAGAAGGCCAAGGACGCTAAGCTTGGTGGCGGTCAGAAGATTTCGCAGGAAGAGATCGACGCTATTAAGCATGCCAAGGCCGATGCTGTTAAGGCACCACTCGCAGGACAGCTGTTGTGGGGCTTTGGTGGCGAGGGTGTGCTTGCACCATGCGTTGAGCCATTCATTGGTCAGAAGTACAAGGAAGGTCAGCCATTCTGCTATCTGCAGACCAAGTGGGGTGAGATTGTAGAGATCCCTGCTGCAATGGGTGGCAAACTTGTTGACATTACCGTTAAGCCAGGTCAGAACATCCGTCAGGGTGACACCATCGCCTGGATCGAGCGCGAAGCATAAAACGTTTTTAGGCACGGATTAACACGGCTTTAATTATATTAAAGACACGGCTATTCAGTAGAAAAAGCAGCGTTTCTTTAATAAAGAGCAGCGTTAATCCGTGCCAAATTTTAAAAACTATGGACTACCAGAAGATTATTGATAAATACTATCCTGAGGATAATGAACTGAAGCGGATACTTCTGGTTCACTCTCGTCAGGTGGCTGATAGGTGTTTGCTTATCGCTAAGAATCACCCCGAGCTCAAGCTCGACACCGCGTTTCTCGAAGAGGCCGCCATGCTGCACGACATCGGCATCTTTCGCTGCAATGCCCCCAGCATCCAGTGCTTCGGCACCGAGCCATATATCTGTCACGGATCGATAGGTGGACAGATACTGCGCCAGGAGGGATTGTTTGTACACGCGCAGGTGTGCGAACGCCATACTGGAACGGGACTCACCAAACAGCAGATTATCAGTCAGAATCTGCCACTCGACCCCGATGGCATCTACGAGCCCGACACGATGGAAGAGCAAGTGATATGCTATGCCGATAAATTCTATTCAAAATCGCATATCGATCATGTGCGCAGTGTGGTAGAAACAGCACAGAGTTTAGAGAAATTTGGCCCAGAAGGAGTACGAAAATTCCTAAAATGGGTTGATTTGTTTGAATAAAGCCATAAATTTGTGATAATCTCTGTTAATCTATGGCGGAAATCGCAGAATTATTAGTAATTTTGCAGCCGTGAAAAGAAAATCAGTACTGATTGTGTTCACTTTCGTCATCCTGATGATGATGGCGGAGGTGCCAATGAAGTTGGTTTCCGGGGTTATCAGGAGCTCGGAAGCTAACGATAGTATCCCTGCTGATAGCACGCCAACCGCCAGTATCGCCGTTAGTGATACCATCAAGGCCGCCGCATCGCAGGATACACTCTCTATGGATTCAGTTCAGCTTGCTATATTCCGCCACAACAAGGCCGTCGACGATTCGTTGGCGCAGGATAGCATCAACAAGAGTCGTAAGAATGGTATCGATGCGCCCGTAGAGTATTCGGCCGAGGACTCGCTGACCTACGAGGCAGCCACAGGTTTGGCTTATCTCTATGGCGACTCGAAGGTGAAGTACCAGAACATGGACTTGGCCAGCGATAAGATATACATGAGTCTTGATAGCAGTTTAGTTCACGCCACGGGTAGCATGGACTCAAGTAAGATGGAACTCTACGGCACCCCTGTGTTTAAGATGGGTAGCGATGAGTACGAGAGCGATACGATGGCCTTTAACTTCAAGACCAAGAAAGGTCTCATCACCAGCGTCTACACCCAGCAGGAGGATGGTTTTCTTACCAGCGAACTATCGAAGCGTGGCGAGAATGGCGAGATGTTTCTGCAGCACGGACGCTACACTACCTGCGACGACCCGCACCCCGACTTCTATCTCGCCATGTCGCGCGCCAAGGTGCGCCCTGGTAAAGATGTGGTGTTTGGTCCTACATACCTCGTAGTAGCTGATGTACCCCTGCCATTGGCCATTCCTTACGGATTCTTCCCATTCACCAAGAGCTACTCAAGCGGACTCATCATGCCTACCTATGGTGATGAGACCGAGCGTGGATTCTATCTGCGCGATGGTGGATACTACTTCGCCATCAACGATAAGATGGACCTCAAGCTCATTGGCGAAATCTATACCAAGGGTTCATGGGGACTCTCGGCCGCATCGAACTACCGCAAGCGCTACAAGTACAGCGGTTCGTTCATGGCCAGCTATCAGAACACCATCAATGGCGAAAAGAATATGCCTGACTACACCAAGCAAACCAGCTTCAAGGTGCAGTGGAGCCATCGTCAGGACGCCAAAGCCAACCCATACTCGCAGCTCTCGGCCAGCGTTAACTTCGCCACATCGAGCTACGAGAAGAATAACCTCTCGTCGATGTACAATCCGCAGTCGCTCACTCAGTCTACGCGTACATCTTCGGTATCGTGGAGCACCACATTCTCGAGCATCGGTATGACGCTCAGCACCACGGCCAACTTGAACCAGAACATGCGCGATTCATCTATATCGCTCACACTGCCCGATCTGAATATCTCTATCTCGCGATTCTATCCATTCAAGCGCAAGAAGAGGGTGGGCGCCGAGCGATGGTACGAGAAGATTTCGATGCAGTACACGGGTCACCTCAGCAACTCTATCAATACAAAGGAGGACAAGCTGTTGCACTCGTCGCTGACGAAGGACTGGAAGAACGGCATGCAGCATCAGATACCTATCAGCGGCAACTTTGTGCTGTTTGGATATTTGAATCTTAATCCATCGTTCAACTTCACCGATCGCACCTATTTTAATAAGACACATAAGTCGTGGGATGCCGTGAACCAGAAGGAGGTTACCGATACACTCAGCGGATTCTATAACGTTTACAACTGGAATCTCTCGCTTAGCGCATCTACCAAGCTCTATGGTATGTACGTGCCCAGTCGCAAGATTTTTGGCGACAAGATCGTAGCCATCCGTCACGTCCTCACGCCAAGTGTCAGCTTCAGCTACGCTCCTGATTTCAGCGCCTCGCGCTATGGCTACTACGAGCAGTATCAGAAGACCGATGCTGAGGGTAATGTAACCATGGTTGAGTATTCGCCTTACTCTATCGGTTCGTATGGCGTTCCTGGTAAGGGCAAGACGGGTAGCATATCGATGGACCTCTCTAACAACCTCGAGATGAAGGTACGTAGTGACGACGACTCAACTGGTTTCAAGAAGATATCACTCATCGATGAGTTCCGCCTCTCGATGTCGTATAACCTCGCAGCCAAGGTGCGTCCTTGGAGCGACCTCTCAACTACTCTGCGACTCAAGCTCACCAAGAGCTACACGCTCAATCTGAGTGCTGTGTTCGCATCGTATGTTTACGAGGCCGATAGCGTTGGTGCCACACCACGCTTGTCTGAACACCAGACGTATTGGGGCTTGGGTAAGCTTGGCCGATTCCAGGGTATTTCGCAGAACATCTCTTATACGCTGAGTAATGAGAAGGTGGCCCGATTCTTCCAGCGCTTGCGTGGCGAGAAGGTAGACAAGAAGAACGACAAGAAGAACCGCGGAGAGGAAGACGATGATGAGTGGGACTCTGAAGTAGAGACCAACGTGGATAAGGACCTTGAGAAGGGTAAGCACGGTGCCAGTCGTAAGGGTGGCTCGAAGGCCGAGACGGATGAGGATGGCTATATGGCCTTCCAGATGCCGTGGAGCCTTAGCTTCGGCTATGGTATCACCATGCGCGAGGATCAGACGCTCAGCAAGTTCAACTACAACACCATGCGCTATCCCTATAAGTTCACTCAGACCTTGAACGTGAGTGGTAACCTGCGCATCAGTGATGGATGGAACATCTCGTTCTCATCTGGTTACGACTTTGATAATAAGAAGATTTCTATGACCACCGCCTCGCTCAATCGCGATCTGCACTGCTTCAACATGTCGTGCTCGGTGGTGCTTGCTCCTTATACCAGTTATAACTTCTCATTCCGTTGTAACGCGTCTACGCTTACCGATGCGCTTAAATACGACAAGCGCTCCAGCTACTCCAACGCCGTGCAATGGTACTAGAGGTTTTGAGGTTTGAGATTTGAGATTTGAGATTTGAGATTTAATAATTAAGAGATGGCTGAGCTCCCCACACTGATACAAGACCTGGCACTTATACTGATTGTGGCAGGTGTTGTCACGCTTATATTCAAGCGCCTCAAGCAACCACTTGTTCTTGGCTACATCGTGGCTGGATTCCTGGTTAGCCCAAACATGCCTTACACAGCATCGGTGGCCGATATGGAGAACGTACACCTGTGGGCCGATATCGGTGTGATGTTCCTGCTGTTCTCGTTGGGACTCGATTTCTCGTTCAAGAAGATTCTCAAGATGGGTATCTCACCCATCATATCCGCCATCGCCATCATCTTCTGTATGATGATGCTGGGCTTCATCGTGGGCAACTTGTTCGGGTGGGGCAAGATGGACTGCATCTTCCTTGGTGGTATGCTCGCCATGTCGTCAACCACCATTATCTATAAGGCTTTCGACGATCTTGGACTTCGCCAACAACATTTTGCTGGCAAGGTGATGAGTGTGCTGATACTCGAGGATATTCTGGCCATTGTGATGATGGTGATGCTGAGTGCCGTGGCCGATGGCGGTCATGTTGGTGGCGGACAGATGTTGCAGTCGGTGGTTCGCATCGGTTTCTTCTTGATACTGTGGCTTGTGGTGGGTATTTTTGCCATCCCCATCATGCTGCGCCAGGTGCGCAAGGAGATCAACAACGAGGTGCTGCTCATCGTGGCCCTTGGACTCTGTTGTGCCATGGCCGTGTTCTCTACCAAGGTGGGCTTCAGCTCCGCTTTTGGCGCCTTTATCATGGGTAGCATCCTGGCCGAGACCATCGAGGCCGAGCGCATCGAGAAACTCGTTGAACCCGTCAAGAACCTCTTTGGTGCCGTGTTCTTCGTGTCGGTAGGTATGCTGGTCGACCCTAAGATTCTTGTTGAGTATGCCATCCCCATCCTCTGTCTGGTGCTTACCATCATCGTTGGTCAGAGTTTGTTTGGCACTATATCATTCATGCTTGGTGGCGAGTCGCTCAAGTCGGCCATCCGTTGCGGATTCTCAATGGCGCAGATTGGTGAGTTCTCATTCATCATCGCCTCGCTGGGATTGTCGCTTGGCGTTATCGGCGATTTTCTTTATCCGGTTGTGGTGGCCGTATCCGTCATCACCACTTTCTTGACGCCTTACATGATTCGTCTGGCCACGCCCACATACGAGAATCTTGAGCGCCATCTGCCTAGCAAGCTCATCAAGACGCTCAATCAGCTCACTATCGGCAGCACGCAGAGTCAGGAGGAGAGCAAGTGGAAACGACTCATCACTCAGATGTCTATCAACACCCTTGTCTATTCCATCCTCACCTCGGCCACCATCGCCATGATGTTCACTTTTGTGCTGCCGTTCACTCGAAAGTTGCTGCCCGGATGGGAGCTCCATTGGTATGCCAATGCCATCACGGGTATGCTCACCGTCATGCTCATAGCGCCCTTCTTGCGCGCCATGGTCATGAAGAAGAATCGCAGCGAGGAGTGGAAGGCTTTGTGGGCTGAGAGTTATCGCAATCGCATCCCCTTGGCGTTCACCGTGCTGGTGCGCGTCATGATAGCCGTGGCATTTATCTTCTATATCTGCAACTTCCTCAGCCGTTTCAAGCCGGCCTTGATGATTACCATCGGTCTGCTGGTAGTGGTGCTTGTAGTGTTGTCGCGCACCACCAAGCATCGTTCCATCACGCTCGAGCGCCTGTTTGTGCAGAACCTGCGTTCGCGCGACATCGAGGCTCAGGTGCATGGTAGGAAGCGTCCGCTCTACGAGGGCAAGCTGTTAGACCGCGATATCCACATCGCCGAGTTCACCGTGCCCGCCAATTCGGGTTGGATGGGGAAGTCGTTGGCGCAACTCAATCTTGGCAAGAAGTATGGTGTCCACGTCAGCAGCATTCTGCGTGGCGGCCACCGCATCAATATCCCCGATGGCTATAACATCTTGTTCCCTGGCGATGTGCTTCAGGTCATCGGTAGCGATCAGCAGTTCACCGCTTTCCGCGAGGCCATCGAGACCGAGTTGTTAGGCGAGGAGCTCAACATAGAGCAGCGCGAGATGAAGCTGCGCCAGCTCATCATCGGTGCCGATAGCAAGTTCATCGGTCAGACGCTCATCGAGAGCCGCATCCGTGATCTCTACAGCTGTATGGTTGTAGGATTAGAGGAGGGAAAGGAAAGTCTCTCCCCCTATAATCCTAATCGTCGCTTCCGCGAGGGTGATATCATCTGGGTGGTTGGCGAGCAAGCATCGCTCGACGCCCTGATTAATGGTTAAAATCCGCTGTTAGCTCGCAGATTTTAACGATTACTTCTTTTGCTTTTTCCATCGATTGGATGCTTACGAATTCGTAAGGTCCGTGGAAGTTTACGCCACCTGCAAATATGTTGGGGCAGGGCAGACCTTTAAACGATAGCTGTGCACCGTCAGTACCGCCACGTATGGGCTTAACTTTCGGCGCTACACTGCATTCCTGCATGGCGTGCAGCACCAGGTCTATCACGTGCATCTGCGGGTCTATCTTCTCCTTCATATTGTAGTACTGGTCCTTCACAGCCACGTTCACTGTGCCATCGCCGTACTTCTCGTTCATGGCCGCAGCCACAGCCTCTATCTCGTGCTTGCGGTCTTCAAAACGCTCGCGGTCGTGGTCGCGGATGATGTAGCTCATCGTGGCGTTCTCCACGTTGCTCTGTATGCCCAGCAGATGGAAGAATCCCTGATAACCTTCGGTGGTCTCAGGTGTCTCGTCCTGTGGCAGCATCTTGGCAAACTCTGCAGCTAGTGCGTTGGCGTTTATCATCTTGCCCTTGGCGTAGCCTGGATGCACGCTTACACCTTTTATATGTACCTTGGCGCTGGCTGCATTGAAGTTCTCAAACTCCAGCTCGCCCACGTCGCCGCCGTCCATGGTGTAGGCCCACTCGCATCCGAATTTCTCCACGTCAAAGTGGTGCGCACCCATACCTATCTCCTCGTCGGGGTTAAAGGCCACGCGTATATCGCCGTGGCGAATCTCCTTATGGTCGCGCAGGTAGCACATCGCCTCTACTATCTCTGCTATGCCCGCCTTGTCGTCGGCGCCCAGTAGTGTCGTTCCGTCGGTCACTATCAAGTCCTCGCCCACGTGCTTTAGCAACTCGGGGAACTTCTCGGGGCTCATCGTGATATCTCTCACCTCTCCGTTCTCACCTCTCACCTCTCCGAGGCGGATCTTTGATCCGTCGTAGTTATTCACTATGTGCGGTTTGATGTTTGCTCCCGAGCAGTCGGGACTTGTATCGTAGTGTGATATAAATCCTATGGTAGGCACCTTATCTTTGGTGTTAGCCTTCAGCGTGGCGTATATGTAGCCCTTGTCGTCCATCTCCACGTCGCTCAGTCCCTCGTGTTCCAGCTCCTTCTTCAGGTATTCTGCAAACACCAGTTGTTTCGCCGTACTTGGCACACTGTCACTATCCTCAGCCGATTGTGTATCGAACTGCGTATAATTCAAGAATCTTTCTGTTATATCCATTTTGTTTTGTTATTATTGCGCCTGCAAAAGTACTAAAAATCAATCAAATCACCAAATTTCTTGTGTTTTTTCTTTTTCGGGCCGTTTTCGTGACCTTAGTCAACAAATCTGCCCTTTAATAACGCTTTTTAGCAAAACTTTGATTTTGATTCGAGTTTTCTCTCTACCTTTGCACCCGTCAAACAATTTTAATTTTTACGACAATGAAAAAGATTTTTATGACACTCGCAGCTGTATGTTTTGCTGCAACAATGAATGCACAGGTTTACGTAGGTGGTAGCCTTAGTATTAACGCTTGGAGTTCTCAGGAGAACGCAGGTGACATAAGTGAGACAACATTTAAGATTTTGCCAGAAATTGGTTATAACATCAACGACAGTTGGGCTATCGGTACCGTTATCGGTTACGGGAAGGATAAGATGGCAGGTGTAGATGATCAGGGTCTTAGTGAGAGCGCTTTCAAGGTAGCTCCTTACGCTCGTTACACATTTGCTAAGTGTGGCAAGGTTAACTTCTTTGTTGATGGTGGCTTCGGTTATACCACTGCAAAGGATGCCGATTGGACCAGATTTACTGTTGGACTTCAGCCAGGTCTTTCTGTAGCCCTTTCTGATAAGGTTAGCTTCGTGTCTCACGTAGGCTTCCTTGGCTACGATGTGTTCAATCCCGATGGCGACAAGAACAATGTCAGCAAGTTTGGTCTCGATCTCAGCGGTAGCAACCTCAGCTTCGGTCTCTACTTCAACCTCTAATAGTTCCGAAGTATTTTATAACTTATCAAAAGAACTCGTCATTCCGACGGGTTCTTTTGCTTTTCTGCACATGGGTGATATATCTCGCGATGCGAGTCCATACTAACCACGCGCCCGTCTATAAAATCTATTCTCACCACGTCCCAGTCGTTACCTCCCAGCGTGCTGCGATACTCCCACTGTTCAAATTGCTCGTGGAAACTGCGATACTGGCTCGTTCCTAGAATGTTCACCACCTCCTGCTTAGTCATCCCAAGCTCAATCTCGTGCGACTTCTTTGATAGTGTAGTAAACCAGTGTGTGGCACATCCGCTCAGCATCACGCCCATCACCATCATCATCGATAGTTGTTTAATAGTCTTCATACGCTTTATGGTTTTAAAATCAGTGCAAAGGTAATCAGTTACCCCATCCCCGCCAATTCTTTTCCCCTATTTGTTCATAGGGAAATCCCTATATTCGGGATTTGTGCAAGGCGAGCGCAAACAAGCTTGCTTGATTTGCCGAGCCGCAGTCCTTACTCGCAGTGCATTTTTCCTTAAATGCACTGCAAAGGTACAAAAAATAATATTACCCACCAAACGTTTTTTTTGACCTTACTTATTTTGTAAAGATACATTACCTCGTCTAAATCCATTGAACTTACAATCCACAAGATTCGGCCAAACTATCTTGTAGATTCTTCCGAGAAATCAACGAAAATCTCGTTAACTATCTGGTAGATTCTGCCGTACCACTCAAATGTCTCCTTTTTCGCTGGGAGCGAACAAACCGAACAAACGAACAAATTGTAAAATCAAATTCTGTGGACAAGTCGGTGTTTCTATACTTTATCTATTATATATATTATAATATATATAATAGATAATATATATACTAATATAAATATTAGCTTTTCCTTTGCGCGTTCGAAGGCCGAAATCGAAAAACGGATTTGTTCGTTTGTTCGTTTGTTCGACGAAGAATAATGTTCATCAATGCGTGAACTTTGCAACCGGGTTGCAGTGAGAAGTTTGTACCTTTGCACCCAGAAATTAATAATTAAACGTAAAAAAGATATGGGAAATATAGAATGTAAGTCTTGTGGACATCATCATCACGAGCACGAGCATGAACATAAGCATGGACATCATGAGCATGGACACCATCATGAGCATCATCATGAGCATAATACTAAGGAGCAGCTGAGGCTGATTATCATTACGGCGGTGCTGCTAGTGGGGGCGGTGATCGTAGAGCATACAACGGCCTTGGCAACATGGCAGCTGCTGCTGGTGTACTTAATACCTTATATAATAATAGGTCACGACACGCTGAAAGAGGCCTTTGAGGGGCTGATGCACGGTGAGCCATTCAATGAGCACTTCCTGATGAGTGTAGCCACTATCGGCGCTCTTTGTATCGGATTTCTGCCAGGGGCCGAGACGCAGTTTCCTGAGGCGGTGTTTGTGATGCTGTTCTTCCAGGTGGGCGAGCTGTTTGAAGGCTATGCCGAGGGGAAGAGCAAAGACAGCATAGCGCATCTGATGGAGATAAAACCAGACTCGGCAACCGTGGTGAGAGAAGGTGAGAAGGTGAGAGGGGGAGAAGGTGAGATAGAGGTTAGAGTGAGCCCGGATGAGGTGAAAGTGGGCGAGGTGATTGTGATACGTCCGGGCGAACGAGTGCCGCTGGATGGTGTAATAGTGGAGGGCGCGAGTGCGCTGAACACGGTGGCGCTGACGGGCGAATCGATGCCACGCGACGTGGCTGAGGGCGACGAGGTGATATCGGGCTGCGTGAACCTGAGCGGCATGGTGCGCGTACGTGTGACGAAGCCTTACGGCGAGAGTACGGTGTCGAAGATTATCCGCTTGGTAGAGAGCGCTGGCGAGAACAAATCGAAGAGTGAGACCTTTATCACCCGATTTGCACGTATCTATACGCCAATAGTAGTATTTGCGGCTGTGGCCTTGGCAGTGGTACCTCCTCTCACCTTCTCACCTTCTCACTTCTCAACTTGGCTCTACAGGGCGCTGATGTTCCTGGTTGTGTCGTGCCCATGTGCATTGGTAATCAGCGTGCCACTGACATTCTTTGGCGGCATAGGCGGTGCATCGCGACGCGGCATACTGATAAAAGGTGCCAGCTATATCGATGTGCTATCAAAGATAGATACCGTGGTGTTTGACAAGACGGGAACACTGACGCACGGACAGTTTGCCGTGACGGCGGTACACCCCGACAGCTGCGATGAGCACCAGTTGCTGCACTTGGCTGCACACGTAGAGCACTTCTCGACACACCCCATTGGGGCAGCGCTGAGGGATGCATTCCCTGACGAGGCTACCGACGGATGCGAGGTGAGCAACGTGCGCGAACAGGCCGGACAGGGCATCATAGCCCGTGTGGGCGAGCAGGAGGTGGCCGTGGGCAACACGAAGCTGATGGACGCTGTGGGCGCCAAATGGCACGACTGCCAGCACCTGGGCACCATTATCCATGTGGCCATCGACGGAAAATATGCAGGACACATTGTGATTAACGACCAGATAAAGGAAGACAGCAAGGAAGCGATAGACGCTCTGCGCGTCCTGGGTGTAACCCGCACCGTGATGCTGACGGGCGACCGCAAGGAGGTGGCCGCCAATGTAGCCCAAACCCTCGGCCTGAACGAGTTCTATGCCGAACTGATGCCAGAAGGCAAAGTTTCGAAAATTGAAAATTTTTCGAATCTTGCTTTCGTGGGCGATGGCATCAACGACGCTCCTGTATTGGCTCGCGCCGATGTGGGTATAGCCATGGGCGGACTGGGTAGCGATGCGGCCATCGAAGCGGCCGACGTGGTGCTGATGGACGACAAACCATCGAAAATAGCGCTGGCCATCAAGATAGCCCGACGCACGCTGAGCATAGCCCGACAGAACGTGTGGCTAGCCATAGGCATCAAACTGGCCGTGCTGGTATTGGCAGCAGTGGGCATGGCCACCATGTGGATGGCAGTATTTGCTGATGTGGGAGTAACGGTACTGGCTGTGCTGAATGCTATGCGCGCTCTGCGTGCATAGCCTGCGGCGCGGTGCTTGGCTCAGAGCGTACACCCGCACGGAATCGAACCGTGACCAACAGAACCGGAATCTGTTATTCTATCCTTTAAACTACGGGTGCGCTGGAAAGCAAAGCGAGTGCAAAAGTACAAAAAAGAAGTGAGAAGTGAGAGGTGAGAAGTGAGATTTATGATTTGTTAACGTGCTTGCGAAATGTGCAAAATGTTAGTCAAAATCAACAAAATCTTTCATTTTGTGAAAAATAATTGGGTTTTTGCTTGCATTTTAATAATAAATGTGTACCTTTGCACGCAATTTAAGCATAAACTGTAAATATGGGACAAGTAATTAAGCCCGTGATGTACGAACCGCTGCTGGATATGAAGCAGACGGAACAGGGCATAAAACTGATAAAAGAGTTCTTCCAGCAGAACTTATCGACAGAACTGAGATTGCGCCGAGTAACGGCACCACTCTTTGTGCTGAAAGGACTGGGTATTAACGACGATCTGAACGGTGTGGAGCGCCCCGTGAGTTTCCCCATCAAGGATCTGGGCGATGCCAAGGCCGAGGTGGTGCACTCGCTGGCCAAGTGGAAGCGCCTGAGTCTGGCTGAATACAAGATTGAGCCAGGATACGGCATCTATACTGATATGAACGCCATACGTGCCGACGAGGAGCTGGACAACCTGCACTCGCTGTACGTAGACCAGTGGGACTGGGAGGCCGTGATTCGCAAGGAAGACCGCACACTGGCATTCCTGAAGAACATCGTAGAGCGCATATATGCTGCCATCCGCCGTACGGAATACCTGACCTGCGAGACTTATCCGCAGATTAAGCCATTCCTGCCAGAGAAGATACACTTTATACACGCCGAGGAACTGGTACAGATGTATCCCGACAAGACGCCAAAGGAGCGCGAGGATGCTATCTGCGAGAAGTATGGTGCCGTATTCGTAATAGGTATCGGAGGCAAACTGAGCAATGGCGAGAAACACGACGGACGCGCACCTGACTACGACGACTGGAGCACCATAGCCGAGGACGGACGTGCAGGACTGAACGGCGACATACTCATCTGGTATCCAGTGCTGGGTCGCAGCTTCGAGCTGTCGAGCATGGGTATACGTGTAGATAAGGAGAGCCTGCTGCGCCAGCTGAAGATAGAAGGCAAGGAAGAGCGCGAGCAACTGTACTTCCACCAGCAACTGCTGAACGACAAACTGCCACTCTCAATCGGTGGTGGTATCGGCCAGAGCCGACTCTGTATGGTATTGCTGCACAAGGGTCATATCGGAGAGATTCAGGCCTCAATCTGGCCTGAGGAAATGCGCAAAGCATGCAAGGCGCTCGGCATGAATCTTATATAATAATCGCGCTTCTGGCGATAATTATATCAGCCTGCGGAGGGCAGAGGCAACCACGAGCTTATGGCGGCGTGGGCGAGCTGACGAGCGACGACAGTATGACCATCAGGATGGGGCAGTGGGATCTGCTGAAGTATCACAGCGACAAGCTGGGGCTAGACATCAACTACCCATCGTTTCTGTATCACCAAGATCTGCCACACGAGCCGGGACAAGAAGTGTTTATGAGCGACCAGATGTCGATATCGGTAATGGTAGACTCGCTTACGGGCACACATCGCCCTGCCAGTCAACTGATGCTGGCCATGGGTGCCGACCTGGTTGAGGTGGGCGAGGACTACAGCATACAGGAGGGTAGCGACGAGGACTTTGACTACTATGGCAAGGTGCTTGAAGACGACACCATCAGGCTGGTAACGGTGATGCTGCGATACAAACCCGAACACAGCGAAGCTGTAGAGCCGATGCGCGAATGGGTGCGAAATTTCACGCTGAAATAATTGACCTATCATATTTTAACACGGATTAATCTAAATTTTCGACAAGAAATGAAGGTTAATCCGTTTTCTTTTTGTACCTTTGCAGCCAAATTGAAATTTTTATAACGTTATAAGATTAAAAAATGGCTGAAAGTAAGAAAATTAAGACCGCTTTGGTGAGTGTTTTCCACAAGGACGGACTGGATGAGCTCTTGAAGAAACTGAATGATGAGGGTGTTAAATTCCTGTCGACTGGTGGTACACAGCAGTTTATCGAATCACTTGGCTACGAGTGCCAGAAGGTAGAGGACGTTACAACCTATCCATCAATTCTGGGTGGACGTGTAAAGACTCTGCATCCAAAGGTGTTTGGAGGTATTCTGGGACGTCGCGACAATGAGGGCGATCAGGAGCAGATGAAGAAGTACGAGATTCCTGAGATTGACCTGGTGATCGTTGACCTCTACCCATTTGAGCAGACTGTGGCCAGCGGTGCCAGCGAGGCTGATATTATTGAGAAGATTGATATCGGTGGTATCTCGCTGATCCGTGCTGGAGCAAAGAACTTTAAGGATGTGGTTATCGTGCCCAGCAAGGCTGAGTACAGCGTGCTGCTCGACATTCTGAACAAGAAGGGCGCACAGACCGATATTGAGGATCGCCGTATGTTTGCTACTCGTGCCTTTGGCGTTAGCTCACACTACGACACTGCTATCAACGGCTGGTTCGTAAAGACAGCGAAGTAATTCACAATTGATAATTAAGATATGGGATTTTTTAGTTTCGTACAGGAAATAGCAATGGACCTTGGTACCGCCAATACCATCATTATCAGCGATGATAAGATTGTGGTTGACGAACCATCGGTAGTTGCACTTGACCGCCGTACCGACAAGATGATTGCCGTTGGTAACGAGGCGAAGATGATGTATGAGAAGACTCACGAGAACATCCGTACCATCCGTCCTCTGCGCGATGGTGTGATAGCCGACTTCTCTGCTTGCGAGCAGATGATGCGTGGTCTGATTAAGATGGTACACACAGGTAGCCGCCTGTTCTCGCCATCACTGCGTATGGTGATTGGTGTGCCTTCAGGTTCTACCGAGGTTGAGTTGCGTGCCGTTCGCGACTCAGCTGAGCATGCCGACGGACGCGACGTTTACCTGATTTTCGAGCCTATGGCTGCTGCTATCGGTATCGGTATCGACGTTGAGGCTCCAGAGGGTAACATGATTGTTGACATCGGTGGTGGTTCTACCGAGATTGCTGTTATCTCACTGGGTGGTATCGTATCAAACAACTCTATACGTACCGCTGGTGATGATCTGACAGCCGACATCCAGGAATATATGTATCGCCAGCACAACGTGAAGGTAAGTGAGCGTATGGCTGAGCGCATCAAGATTAACGTAGGTTCGGCTCTGACCGACCTGGGCGATGAGGCTCCAGACGACTTCGTGGTTCACGGACCAAACCGTATCACAGCCCTGCCTATGGAGGTGCCTGTATGCTATCAGGAAATAGCACACTGCTTGGATAAGACCGTGGCCAAGATTGAGAACGCCGTGCTCTCGGCACTCGAGAATACCCCACCAGAGCTGTATGCCGACATCGTTAAGAACGGTATCTACCTTTCAGGTGGTGGCGCACTGCTTCGCGGATTGGATCGCCGTCTTACTGAGAAGATGCACATTCCATTCCACGTGCCCGAGGATCCCCTCCACAGCGTGGCAAAGGGTGCCGGTATCGCACTGAAGAACATTGATCGTTTCAATTTCTTGATGAGATAAAAAAGATAGGGAATGCGCAATCTGCTGGATTTCCTTTACAAGTATCACCACTGGCTAGTTTTCATCGTTTTGGAAGTAGTCAGTGTTGTTCTGTTGTTTCAGTACAACAGCTATCAGGGCAGTGTGTGGTTCTCGAGCGCCAGCGCCGTGGCCGGTAAGGCTTACGAGCTGGAGAGCAAGATGACCGCCTACCTATCGATGGCTAAGGCCAACGAGGAGCTCACGATGCGAAATATCTATCAGGAGCGACAGCTTGACCAGTTGCGCCGCCTGTATGCCGAGGCCACCAAGGACACCACGGATATGGAGCGTAAGGGCTTGGAGTTTCTGAGTCAGTACCAGCTGATACCCGCTAAGGTGGTTGAGAACTCGATACACAAACTTGAGAACCTGATAACCATCGACAAGGGACGCAAGGACGGTGTAGAGCCCGATATGGGTGTGGCTTGTGGTAATGGTGTGGTAGGTGTGGTCTATCTGGTGAGCGATCACTACGCGGTAGTCATCTCTGCATTGAACGCTGCATCGTCGCGCATCAGCTGTGCCATTCGCAATCGCGGATACTTCGGCTATCTGCACTGGTATGGTGGCGACCCATCGGTGGCTTATGTAGAGGATGTGCCACGCCACGCTAAGTTCAAACTGGGCGAGTGGATGGTAACCAGTGGATTCTCATCGATCTTCCCCTCTGGCGTACAGGTGGGAAAGATTGAGCAAGCCTACAACTCGAGCGACGGACTATCGTACAAGCTGAAGGTACGCCTGAGTACCGACTTCGGCAACGTGCGCGACGTGGTGGTTATCAGCGATAAGAGCATAGCCGAGCGTGCCGCACTGATGCAGGCCGCCCGCGACTCGATTAGTTTCAAACAGCGTCAATAGTTAAGCAAGATGAAGATAGAACTGGTAAACCGATTGGTGATGTTTCTCTCGCTGCTGGTGGTTCAGGTGCTTATCTTGAATCACGTGCACTTTCTGGGCGTGGGCACACCGTTGCTCTACGTCTACTTTGCCATCACCTTCCGCCGCAACTTCCCAAAGTGGTTGGTGCTGGTGTCGTGTTTCCTGTTGGGACTGATGGTCGACACCTTCTCGAACACCCCGGGATTGGCATCGAGCGTGATGACGCTGGCCGGACTGGCCCAGTGTTATCTGATGGAACTGATTGCTCCGCGCGATTCGGCTGAAGACCTTGAGGCATCGATGAAAACGCTGGGTTTCAGTAAGTTCCTGACGCTGAGTGCCATCATCACTACGCTCTACTGTATGCTGTTTTTTGCGCTCGAGGCATTCAACTTCTTTGATGTACTGATGTGGTTGGCGCGTTCGCTGGTTAGCAGCATGCTAACTCTGGTGCTGATTTTAGCTATTGAAAGTGTTAGAAGCAGGTGAAGCAGAAGGATTACGATCTTGAGTATCGCAAATACGTAATTGGTGGGGTGGCCGCATTGATTGTGTTCATCTACATCATTCGTCTCTTCATGCTTCAGATTACCAGCGACGACTACAAGAAGAGTGCCGACTCTAACGCTTTCCTTAAGAAAATAGAATATCCATCGCGTGGCGCCATTATGGACCGTACGGGCAAGCTGATGGTTTACAATCAGCCGTCGTACGACATCATGGTGGTGATGAACGAGGTGAAGGACCGCCTTGATACGCTCGACTTCTGTCAGGCGCTTGGCATCACCAAGGAAGAGTTCGACCGCCGTATGGCCACGATGAAAGACCGCAATAAGAATCCTGGTTACTCGCGATTCACGGAGCAGTTGTTCCTGAGTCAGCTGAGCGACAAGGACTTCAGCGTGTTCCAGGAGAAGATGTACCGTTTTCCAGGTTTCTACATCCAGAAGCGTAGTGTGCGCCAATATACCTATAATATGGGTGCCCACGTGCTGGGCGATGTGGCCGAGGTGTCGCCCGCCGATATCGAGGAGGATGACTACTATCAGCCTGGCGACTATATCGGCAAGCTTGGTATAGAGCGTTCGTACGAGAAGGAGTTGCGCGGACAGAAGGGTATACAGATATTGTTGCGCGATGCCCACGGACGTATTCAGGGCCGCTATCAGAATGGTGCACTCGACCAGCGTGCCATCCCTGGCAAGAACCTTACGCTGGGCATAGATGCTGAGCTACAGGCACTTGGCGAACGACTGATGGAAGGCAAGATTGGCGCCATCGTGGCCATCGAACCTCAGACGGGCGAAGTGTTGTGTATGGTGTCATCGCCCACTTACGACCCACGTGTGATGGTGGGCCGCCAGCGTAGTAAGAACCATCGCGCCCTGCAGCAGGACGTGTGGAAACCACTGCTCAACCGCGCCATCATGGGACAATATCCTCCAGGCTCAACGTTCAAGACCACACAGGGATTGACGTTTATGACCGAGGGTATCATCAACTCGCACACCATGTATCCCTGTGCCCACGGATTCAACTTCAAGGGTCTGCACGTGGGTTGTCACGGCCATGCTGCACCTCTGCCTTTGGTGCCCGCGCTGAGTACATCGTGCAACGGATACTTCTGTTGGGGACTTTATCACATGATAAACACCAATATGTCGAAATACGGCTCTGTACAGAACGCCATGAACACCTGGCGCGACTATATGGTGTCGATGGGATTCGGCTACCGACTGGGTATCGACCTTCCGGGCGAGAAGCGCGGACTGATACCTAACGCCATGTTCTACGACAAGGCCTATAAGGGTTCGTGGAACGGACTTACCATCATCTCAATCGCCATTGGTCAGGGTGAGGTTAACGCTACACCGCTACAGATAGCCAACCTGGGCGCCACCATCGCCAATCGTGGCTACTTCTACGTGCCCCACGTGGTGAAGCAGGTTCAGGGCGAACCACTCGACACCGCCTTCACTCGCAAGCACTACACCAAGGCCAGTCGCGAGGCTTACGACTATGTGGTGCAGGGCATGCGCTCATCGGTGCTTGGCGGTACGTGCCACGAGTTGAGCAAGTACGACTTCATGGCGTGTGGAAAGACCGGTACGGCCCAGAACCGTGGTCACGACCACTCTGTGTTTATGGGCTTTGCACCTATGGATAACCCAAAGATAGCCGTTGCCGTTTATGTAGAGAACGGTGGATGGGGAGCCACCTACGGTGTGCCCATCGGTGGCTTGATTATGGAGAAATATATTAAAGGTAAACTATCTGAGGCCAGCGAGGCTAAGGCACGCGGCATTCAGGAACGCAGAATAGCATATGGCGCAGGCGATAGGTAACAGAAAGGAAAAAGGAGTGATCCGATCACTCGACTACTGGACGATCATCATCTACATCGCCCTGCTTACCTTTGGATGGGTAAGCGTGTGCGGTGCCAGCTATAGTTATGGCGATACCGACCTGTTCAGTCTCGACACCCGTTCGGGCATGCAGATTGTGTGGATTGGCACATCGATTGTGTTGGGATTCGTCATCCTGATGCTCGACGACCGCTATCTCGACATGTTTGCCTACATCATATTCGGCGTGATGCTGATACTGCTATTCGGTACGATATTCAATCCGCATAGCATCAAGGGGTCGCGATCGTGGCTGGTGTTGGGCCCCGTGCGACTGCAACCAGCCGAGTTTGCTAAGTTTGCCACGGCGTTGGCGCTTGCCAAACTCATGAATACCTATGGGTTTACCATCGCCAAATGGAAGGATTTCGGCCTTACTCTAGCGGTAATCTTTATCCCCATGCTGTTTATCGTGATGCAGCGTGAGACAGGTTCGGCCTTGGTCTATCTGTCGTTCTTCCTGATGCTCTATCGCGAGGGAATGCCCGGTAGCATCCTGTTTACGGGTGTGGCCATGGTGGTCTACTTTGTGGTGGGCATACGCTTTGCCGATAACATGCTTAGTATCACCCCAACATCGGTAGGGAAATTCGCCGTACTGCTGATGATACAGATATTCTCGGCAGGACTGGTCTACGTGTACTGCAACGATAAGCGCGACACCATCCGTATGGCGCTCGTTGGATTGGCCGCTACCGTAGTAGCGCTGATATTCTCGCTATGGATTATCCCATTTGATGTCAATATCATCGAGATGATTCTGTGTGTGGTGATGATAGGCTATCTGCTTTACCGATTCCTTGCCACGCGCTTTCGCAATTATCTGTGGATTACGGCATTTGTGGTTGGTTCGCTGTTGTTCTTCAACATGGCAGATTATGCTCTGAACAAGGTGCTCGAACCCCACCAGCGTGTGCGTATCAACGTGTTGCTGGGTCTTGAAGAAGACCTGAAGGGCGCTGGATACAACGTGCATCAGAGTGAGATAGCCATTGGTTCGGGCGGACTGCAGGGTAAGGGATTCCTGAACGGCACCCAGACCAAACTGAAATATGTGCCCGAGCAGGATACCGACTTCATCTTCTGTACCGTAGGCGAGGAAGAGGGATTTGTGGGTTCTGCAGGCGTATTGCTGTTGTTCCTGGCGCTGATATGGCGATTAATACACCTGGCCGAGCGACAAGTGCACAGATTTGGGCGCGTGTATGGTTATTGCGTGGTGAGTGTGTTCCTATTCCATGTGTTTATCAATGTGGGCATGGTACTGGGTTTGACGCCCGTAATCGGTATCCCGTTGCCATTCTTTAGTTACGGAGGTTCGTCGTTGTGGGGCTTCACGCTGTTGCTGTTCATCTTCCTCCGCATCGACGCGGGTCGCAACTTACTTCGTAACTAATATCCCGACATCAGTTATTCCTGGCATGGTTTCGCGCTTCATGTGGTGCATCACGTAAACATGAAGCGAGTCGCCCTCGTATAGCTCAAGGTTCTCCACGTCGAAGGCATATTGGTAGCAACTGATGCCTTTACCCATCACGTGCCCGTTCTCCTCAATCAGTGGGCACATGATGCGCTTTCTCAGTTTCTGTCCGCGTGGATAGATGTCCTGTTCAACCACCACGCTCAAGCTGAGGAATGGCATCGAGTTGTCGGTGCGCAGCATCACCTGCTGGTGATAGGTGCCGGCTTGCTTCACGGCGGGTATGTAGAAGTGCATGGTGTCGGTGCGCTCCCATCCGTCGTTGTCTACATGCTCGTAGTGGTTGTATATCACCCCCCGATTGCAGGCTGCTGTTAGCATACCTGCAATCGCGAGTAGTAGTATCTTAGCTCGATTACGCATCCTTCGCTTCCTTCTTGTCGTTAGGACGGTTGTTGTTCTTGTTCTTCTTCTTTTTCTTTTTCTTTGCCTTGTCAAATCGACTGATGTCGCCTCCAGCCAAGTCGATATGTGGCTTCTCCTCCTTCTTCTTGCCCTCGTCGTGCTCAAGCGATACGGGTTTCTCGCCGCGCTTGTTCATCTCGATAATCTCCTTGGCGCGCTCGGCAGTAATCGTCTCCAGGTTGGCGGCAATGTTTTTATCGGTAGAGTAGGTGCAGAGTCCAGCCAGAATGTCGCTCTTAAACAGATGGTAGTCGCCATCCTGAGTCTGCAGGATAATCTCCTTGCTTGGCAGCTTCTTGCCAGCCTCTACGTAGTCGTCAACCTCGTAGTTCAGACAGCACTTCAGCTTGGCGCACATACCTGCCAACTTCTGTGGGTTCAGCGATATGTCCTGGAATCGGGCGGCGTTAGTGCTCACGCTCGAGAAGTTCTTCATCCATGTAGCGCAACAGAGTTCGCGACCGCAAGGACCGGTTCCACCGATGCGTCCTGCCTCTTGGCGCGCACCAATCTGTTTCATCTCGATGCGAACGTGGAAGGCCTGAGCCAAGTCCTTAATGAGCTGACGGAAGTCAACGCGCTCATCGGCGATGTAGTAGAAGATGGCCTTGTTGCCATCGCCCTGATACTCCACGTCGCCAATCTTCATGTCGAGACCAAGTCCTTTGGCTATTTTACGGCTCTCAATCATCGTAGAGTGCTCGCGAGCCTGTGCCTCGTGCCATTTCTCCAAGTCGTTAGAGCGGGCTATGCGGTACACACGCTTGATATCATCGGGCGATTTGATGTTCACCTTCTTCAGTTGCAACTTTACCAGTCGGCCTGTAAGCGTAACCACACCTATATCGTGCCCTGGACTTGCCTCTACGGCCACAATGTCACCCTTTTTCAGGTCCAGATTGTTCACGTTGTGGTAGTAGCCCTTGCGGGTGTGCTTAAACTGCACCTCTACCAGGTCGGTAGTATTGGCGTTTCCAGGTACGTCGGCAAGCCAGTCGTAAGTGTTAAGCTGCTTGTCCTGGCGTCCCACAGCCTGGTGGCACAATCCGCGGTCGCAACCTATTCTTACTGTATGTTCTTTAGTGTTCTCAGCCATTTATTTAATCTTTAATTTTTAATCTTTAATATTTACTTCTGCAGCAGCAGTACTATCATTTGTAGAGCCAAGTCGAAGAATACTATCTTTCCGTTGGCGTTCTGTCCGATGTCGCGAATGGCCAGGTTAGCCAGATCGCTTATTGGCAGAATGTTATTCTCGTTCACAAAGCGGGCGAAGTTCTTGGCAAAATCCTCCTCGCGTTGGGTCATATACACCAGTTCTTCATCGCCGAAATTATACATAAAGTTCTCGCGGGTCATGCGCAGAAAGAAGGTCAGCCATCGCTTCTGCTTCTCACGTCCCATGCTGGCCATCTGTTCGCTCCACTTGCGCAAATCCTTTATCTTGCGCTGGTAGGCCAGTCGCATCAGCATGATATACATATCAAGGAACAGCTCGTTTTCCGAACCAACTTGTAGTTCGTCCATCGCCTTCATCCAGTTGCCGTTGGCCAGTCGGGCTATGCGGTGTGCATCGTCTTGACTGATGCCACGCTTCTCTATCAGCGCGCGTTCTATATCCTCGTTGTCTATCTTTCGTATGTCTATTCTCTGCACTCGGCTGCGAATGGTCTCCAGCAGCTTGTCGGGCTCCTCGCTCACCATAATGAACACCGTTTGCGTGGGTGGTTCCTCAATCAGCTTCAGCAGTTTGTTGGCGCACTCTATGTTCATGCGCTCTGGCAGCCAGATAATGCTGACCTTATATCCGCCTTGGCTCGATTTCAAGCTGAGCTTTCTTACCAGATCGTCGCTCTCGCCAGCGGTGATGATGGCTTGCTGGTTTTCGCCTCCCATGGCCGTCATCCACTCTTCCATCGTGAAGTAGAGACCGCTCATCATCAACTCGTGCCACTCTTTGGCAAAGTCGTCGCTCACGGGTTTGTGTTCGGCGCTCATCGATGGCAGCTTGATGGTGGGGTAGGTAAAGTGCAGGTCGGGGTGCTCCAGCTTGGCCAGCATGGCCTTGGCCGATGGCGTGCCGTTGTCCAGCAAATAACATCCAAAGGCCACCGCCAGGGGTAGCTTGCCGCATCCCTGTGGTCCGCAGAGCATCAGTGCGTGTGGAAGTCGCTCTTCCTTCACCAGCTGCATCAGTCGCTCCTCAGCCTCTTTCTGTCCTATAACCTCTTCAAAACTCATTTTCTCGCCTTCTCACTTTCTCACTTACAAAAGTCGCTTCACGACTTCTGCCACGCTGTCTACTGCCGAAACAGTATAGAAATGTATATTATGCACGCCGTGGGCGTAAAGGTCGCGACACTGTTCGGTGGTCCACTCTATGCCCAACTGTTTGGCATCCTCATCGGTCTTGCATTTCACTACCTCCTTGGCCAATGGCTCAGGTATATCGCAGTGGAATGTCTTGGGTACCACCGTCAGTTGTGTCAGCTTGGCCATGGGCTTGATGCCAGGGATGATGGGGATGGTGATGCCCATCTCGCGCGCCTTCTCCACAAACGCGTAGTATTTCTCGTTGTCGAAGAATAGTTGGGTTACGGCATATTGTGCGCCTAAATCCTGCTTCTCCTTCAGGTACTGCATGTCCATCTCAAGGTTGGGTGCCTCCTCGTGCTTCTCGGGATAGCAAGCCACGCCGTAGTCGAATGGGCGTCCTGGGTTCTTGATGGGTGTGCCATCAGCAAAGTATCCCTCGTTGAATTGCTTCACCTGCTTCATCAGGTCGGTTGTATGCGCATGTCCGCCTGGGGTGGGCTGGAATCGGTTGTCCTCCTTGGCCTTATCGCCACGCAGCAACAGCAGGTCGCTGATGCCTAGGAACTGCAAGTCGAGCAACTCGTACTCGATATCCTCGATGGTGGCACCGCTACATATCACGTGTGGCTGTACGGGTATACCGTATCTCTGCTGTATGGCGGCGGCTATGGCTATGGTTCCGGGGCGACGACGGATGCGTCGACGCTCGTACTGCCCATTCTCAAGTTCGCGATACACAAACTCCGAGTGATGGGTGGTGATGTTGATATAGGCAGGGTCGAATTCCTTCAGTTTGTCGATGTCGGCAAAAAGCTTCGCGGTACCTGTTCCTTTTAATGGTGGCAGCACTTCGAACGAGAATCGCCTGGCCTCTTTATCTTGATGTATAAATTCAGTAACACTCATAATTGGCTGCAAAGATAGTAAATTTTAGGCACGAATTACACGAATTAACATGAAAAATGTTCTTATTTAGCTAAAAATCCGCGAAATTCGCGTAATTCGTGCCAAATTATCGCTACCTTTGCACCATGAAACTGAAGCAATTTCTTAAAGACTGGACACTTCCGGTAGCTATAGCTGTGGGTACTGTGGTGTATCTGCTGTTTTATTTTGTGCCGTTTCTCGATGGGGCGGGCGATGCATTAGGCCAGGTTGTTGATGCCATTTTTCCTTTTATGGTGTTCTCAACGCTCTTCTCTACCTATTGCCGTATTGACTTCCACCAGATGCGCCCTCACCGTTGGCATATCGGCGTGCTGGTGTCTCAGGTGGTCATCGTGGCGCTCAACGTGTGGATTATCTTCCAGGTTGAGGCCGATCCTGAACAGAAGTTGCTTTGGGAAAGTGTGCTCACGTGTATTATTGGCCCTGCTGCTACTGCGGCCCCTGTGGTTACTGCCAAGATTGGTGGCAACATCAACACTATGACCGCCTATGTCGTCATGTCGGCTTTTGCCTCGGCACTCATGATTCCTGCCGTGTTCCCATTGCTGGAGCGAGGTGCCAGCGCTGGTTTCTGGGAGGTGTTCTTCATCATACTGCAGAAGTTGGCCTTGGTGCTTGTGGCGCCATTGGTGTTAGGTTGGTTGGTTCAGCATTATGCCAAGCGCCTGTGTGCGTGGATTGTGTCTATCCCCGACCTCTCGTTCTACCTCTGGTCGGCTCAGTTGGCCGTCACCTCGGGTGTCACGGTACGCAACATCGTGCATAGCGATGCCGCTCTTCGCACGCTGATCATGATAGCCGTCTTGTCGTTGATTCTCTGCTTTGTACTTTTCCTGGTTGGCCGCTGGATTGGTCGCCAGCTGGGCGATGAGATTGATGGCGGACAGGCCTCGTTCCAGAAGAACACCGCCCTCAGCATCTGGGTGGCTTACGTATATCTCAACCCCGTAGCCTCGGTCGGAGCGGGATGTTATGTTTTGTGGCAAAACATTGTCAACTCAATTGAGTTATACGAATATAGAAAGAAAAACCCCTCCTGAGCGGAGGGGCTTTTTCTTTATAGCTTGTCATATTCCAGCGATGCCCAGATGAATGGGCCCACGCCTTTGGCATCGTTGTCTCGTATGGGTTCGCTCAGATAGTAGTCAAACGATCCGTCGCGCTTTCTGTTCTCATTAACCGTACCCTTTGGGTTCACTTTTTTCAAAGCTTTTTCTACCTCGGGTGTTGCGGCAGGACCAAGTCCGGCCACCGAGCAACATTGTGTCAGTGATAAGGTCTTATCCGCGTTCACACGGATAAAGTTGTCGATAATTCCCTGATAGGCCTTAATGCCTGCATCGCGGTATTTTGTGCCCAGATAACCCTTATTCCACGCCTTCAGCAGCACGTAGGCAAACATCGATGAACAAGTGCTCTCTAAATAATTATCTCCCACCGAACTCTTGTGGTAGGGTGCATCCATCACCTGATACCACAGTCCCGTCTTCTTGTCCTGCCATTTAATCACGGCGTCAAGATCTTTCTGCAGTAAATCTATCACCTCCTGGCGGCGGGTATAGTTCTCGGGCAGGGCATCCAGCACCTCTATCAGCGCCATCGAGAACCATCCTTGGGCGCGACCCCAGCAGTGCTGCGATAGTCCCGTTTCCTTGTTGGCCCAAAAGGCCTTGCGCGTCTCGTCGTAGGCGTGGCGGTTCAGACCGGTCTTAGGGTCCAGCGTGCGCTCGTAGGTCACCTTCAGCTGGTTCACCGCATCGTCGTAAAGTTTAAAGGTGAGAGATTTGTTCTTTGGCTCCATAATGGGGGCCGTCAGGCAGCGGAAGGGCAATCCCATAAAGATACCATCCAACCACACTTGGTAGGCGTAGATGGCCTTGTGCCAGTACACCTTGTCGGCCTTGGTTCGGGGCTGGTTCTGCAGCTGCTTCATCATGGTCTGCATGGCTTTCAGGTTCTTGGCCTCGGGCCACTGCTGGTACATGCGGGTTACGAAGTGTCCCGTGCGAATGTTGTCCAGATTATAGTCCAGCAGGTTGTAGTTGCGTATCTCGCCTTTCTGGTTTATCATCGTGTCGGTATACTCCTGACAGTATTGGCGAATCTGCTCGCCACCATATTTTAGATAGGTGTCAAGCATCGCCTCCAGTTCTATGCCCATCACGTAGCTCCACTTGGGTGCGGTCGAAAAGTCCAGCAGATAGCTCTTGGGGTTGCGCTGCATCTCCGAGTAGGTCATCCACTCAGCATAGCTCTTGTAGGGTTTTGGCTCCAGCACCAAGTGTCCGTTTATCATCAGGTTGTCGTAGGTGATGTCCTCGGCCTTACCTATTTGATACACGGGTTTGCTTTTCACACCGTCGAACTTACAGTTCTTCACGGTGATGTGGTTCACGGTGTACGATAGCGAGTCCTGCTCGTAGCCCACAATCATCACGCCGTATTTAGACTGCTGACTGGTTACGTTCTCCATATACACGTTGCGTACCGTTGGGTAGTAGCCGCGGCAGCATATCTCCTTGGGCTCGTAGTCGGTGTTGATTTTCAGTATGGCCTCCTTACATACGCCCACGGTTATGTTCCTCATGTTGATGTTCTCAATCACGCCGCCTCGGCAGCTATTGGTCTTAATGCGCAACACGCGCTCCAACTCGGGAGCGTCCATCACGCAGTCGTGCGCATACACGTTCTGGCATCCGCCCGATATCTCCGAGCCAACCACCACGCCGCCGTGTCCGTTCTTCATCTCGCATCGGCGAATGATGATGTTCTTCGATGGCATGTTACGCTCTCGTCCGTCGCGGTTGCGTCCGCTCTTGATGGCGATGCAGTCGTCGCCCGTATCGAAGAAACAGTCCTCTATCAGCACGCGGTCGCAGCACTCGGGGTCGCAGCCGTCGCCGTTAGGACCATCGTTTATCATTTTTACGCGACGCACGGTGATGTCGGTAGAGTGGAGTGGGTGTATCACCCAGAATGGCGAGCGCAGCAGGGTTACGTCTTGCAGCAGTATGCCCTCGCATTTGTTGAAGCTCACCAGCTGTGGGCGCAGGCGGTCTTCGGCCTTGAAGATGCGTTCGGGACTTCGCTGTCCTTTTTCGTCATACATAGGTATGCCGTCCTCGCCCGCCTGTAGCAGTCGTGGACGCCCCATGTCGCGCTGACTTGTTGTGCCCTCTTTCCATCCAAATCGCTTGTTGCCGTTCCAGGGCCACCATGCCTCGTTGCTTCCGCCGCCGTCTATGGTTCCCTTACCGGTGATGGCTATGTCCTTGGCCTTAAAGGCGTACACGCATGGCGATAGGTTGAAGCATTCCAGACCCTCCCACGAAGTCTCTACGATGGGGTATAGCTCGGGCTGGAACACAAACTCCAGCACGGCGCCCTCCTGCACCTCCAGGTTTACGCCACTCTTCAGCTCAATGGCACCCGTCAAGAATTTCTGTCCTGCGGGTATCACTACGCGGCCGCCGCCCTTTTTCGAGCAGAGGTCTATCGCCTTCTGTATGGCCTTCTGGTTTTTGGCTGCCGTGTTGTCGGTCTTGGCGCCATACTTGGTTATCAGGTAAGCCTTATCGGCAAACTTAGGTTCTCGTATGCTCTGTTCTATCTGGCGGTATTGTGCCTCGTTCCACTGCTGGGCAGCTGCCATCAGTGGCATCAGCATGCAGAGCATCATCGTCGTTAAAATCTTCTTCATTGTTAGTATTTGTTTTCGATTTTGCTGCAAAAATACGAATTAATTACGAAACAATGCCCCAAGTCTTTACGAAATTATCACGTAAACGTTTAACTTATCCGTTGCCGCGTGCTACTATACCTTATTTATTTTATGCGCTTCAGTATATACTTTACGCCTTGGCTCAGGTAGATCAGTGTCTTGCCGTCTTCGCTCAGTTCAAAACTCATGGGCTTCTTCTCCTTCACGCTGATAATGGTCAGTTTTCTGCCGTTGGCCGTGTAGCTGGTCTTGCCGGCCGATTGTCCTTGTTTCAGTTGCATCTTGGCCATTTTGCGATACAGCCATGGGGCGCCGTTTTCTTTTGCCTTCTTATCGTCGAAGGTGATGATGGTGCTCATGTCTACGGTTTTGTCGTCGATGAACTTCACTGTCATCTTCGCTGTGATGGCGGCCATAACGGCTTCCGCTCCTTTCATTTTCTCCTTTTTCGCCTCCTTCTCAATCTCTTTCATGTCTTGGGCAAAGAGGTTTGCATTGTAGTACACACTTCCTGGTTGTGGGCTCTGCGCCCCGATTTTTACTGCAGCTATCAGCACAGTGGTTAAGATCAATAATAGTTTCTTCATAACACAATCTTTTGTTTTTAAAGTAATCGCCGGCAAAGTTATGTCATTCCTCCCTCCCCACCAAATCCTATAAGTTTTTTTGGCGAATTTTCAAAAAAAAGTGTTATCTACCTCACCAAATACTTTATTGATATTGTTTTTGTTTGTTTCAACACATTTGTAATGGTTGTTGAGATTATCTCCATGAGTTGTTCAGATAATGCTTTACTACTATTACAACTAGTTTGTAATAGCGTTACAACGTAATTGTAATGTCATTACAAGCAGTTTGTAATGGTGTTACAGCGCCTTTGTAATAATACGCACTTAGGAAAAGGCGTATGCCTCAAAACGGGCTTTGTTGCCATAAATCATTTTGTTGTTATCATAACCAACTATCTGATAATCAGAAAGTAACGGATACGATAACAACAAAACAATAAAATCAGCCTAAATATTCTTTATGCTAACGCTTAACTCTTCAATGCGTAGAAGAGCTTGTCGAGGGCCTCGTCAGCGTTCTTGCTTTCGTTGAGCAGGGTGACGAACTTTGAGCCGATGATGGCGCCGGCGGCATTGCTCTGGGCTGCCTCGAGGGTCTGCTTGTTGCTGATGCCGAAGCCAATCATGCGGGGATTGCGCAGCTGCATGGCGTTGATGCGGCGGAAGTACTCTTGCTTGGCATCGTCGAACGATTTCTGAGCGCCAGTGATGGCGGCCGAAGAAACCATGTAGACAAAGCCATCGGTGTTATCATCGATAAAGCGGATGCGCTCTTCGCTGGTCTCGGGTGTGATGAGCATGATGACACGTAGATCGTACTTGTCGGCAATGGGCTTAACCACCTCCTGATAGTCCTTGAAAGGCAGGTCGGGGATAATCATACCGCTGACACCGCTCTCAACGCAGCTCTTGCAGAACTCCTCGATGCCGTAGTGCAGAATCGGATTGAGGTATCCCATCAGAACAAGGGGTATCTCTACCTGATCTTTGATAGCACCCAGTTGGGCAAAGAGGGTTTTGAGGTTCATACCGTTTTTGAGCGCTGTGGTGGCGGCACTCTGTATGACTGGGCCGTCGGCCAGGGGATCGCTGAAGGGAATACCAACTTCGATCATGGCGATGCCGCGGCGCTGCATGGTGAGGATGACGTCGGCAGTGCCTTCGAGTGTAGGACAGCCTGCGCAGAAGTAGAGCGAAAGGAGCTTACGGTCCTTACTATTTGCGAAAAGGGCGTTAATTTTGTTCATGATTATATTTAACTATTTTATAATTTCACTATTTTACAATTTTAAAGATGAGAGAAAGTTTCGGATCTTATTGACGTCTTTGAGGGCTGGGCTGAGCTCGAACTTTGAGTTGAGGTCGATGCCGATGCACTTTTTAGAGGTGAGAGGTGAGAGGTGAGAGGTGAGAAACGACTTCACGCGTTCTGCATCATCGGGTCCGATGCCGCCGCTGAGGAGGAATGGGGTCTCTTCACGGTAGCTATCGAGTACGCTCCAGTCGAACTTTTCGCCGTTGCCGCCAACCATCTTGCCCTTAGTGTCGAAGAGAAAGTAATCTACGTAGCCTTCGTAACGCTTGGTGGCTTCGAGGTCGTCGGTAGTAGCAATATTGAGCGCCTTGATAATTGAGATTTTAGAATTTAGAAGTGAGAGATGGGGGCGCAGCTGGGTGATGTAGCTGGGTGACTCCTGACCGTGCAGCTGGATGAGGTCGAGCTGGTATTGCTCGGCGATAGTCATCACGTCGCCGATGCTGGCATCGACAAACACACCCACGCGCTTACATTTCTTAGGCAGGTACTTGGGCACCTCGCTTACGTATCGACTGGACTTTGGCCAGAAGATAAAGCCCATGTAGTCTATGCCGAGGGCCTCGACCTCGCGGATGTTATCCGCATCGCGCATACCGCAAACCTTGATTATCATGTTTTTATTCATTGTCGCTTGTTCAGACCCCTTTGTTTTCCCCCTACTCAGGGGGAAGAATTATTACTATTTTATCTTTGCGATGAACTCGGCAAGGGCCTTGCCGGGGTTATCGGTTTTCATGAAAGTTTCGCCGATGAGGAAGCCACGGAAACCGGCGGCGCGGAGGGCTTGCACGGTATCGGGGTTGCTGATGCCACTCTCGCTGACCTTTACTGCATCGTGGGGGAGCAGCTCTGCCAGACGAAACGAGTTTTGGACATCGGTGACAAACGAGCCGAGGTTGCGGTTGTTGATGCCGCACATGTCGGGCTCGAGGGCGGCGTAGTCGAGCTCGCTCTCGGCGTGCATCTCGAGCAGCACCTCCATACCCAACTCGTGGGCTGTACGCAACAGCTGACGGCACTCGGCCAGCGTGAGGTCTGCGGCTATCAATAGCACGGCGCTGGCACCACACAGACGGGCCTGGAACAACTGGTACTCGTCGATGACGAAGTTCTTGTAGAGTACGGGGATCTTTACGCCAGAGTGTCGGGCGGTGCGGATAAACTCGTCGCTGCCGCCAAAGTACTTCTCGTCTGCCAGTATGCTGAGTGCCGAGGCTCCGTTCTGCTGGTAGCTCAGGGGGATGACGTCGGCACGCCCCTCTTCCTTGATCCATCCCTTGGAGGGCGAGCGGCGCTTGAACTCGGCGATGATGCCCGAGGGGGAGTCGGTGAGTGCCTTCGACATGGAGGCCACGCCGAAGTCGAGTATAGCCTCTACGCGGCGGTGTATCTCGCGCTCGCTCAGCTCTTGCTTAAAGCGCTCTACCTCCAGTCGCTTATTCGCAACGATTTCCTGTAAAATATCCTTTGTCATAATTCTTCTTTTTGGCACGGATTAATGCGGCTCTTTTTAAAGAGACGCTGCTTTTTTAGCAGTAAAATCCGTGTCTTTTAATATATTAAATGCCGTGTTAATCCGTGCCTGAAATTAGCTATTTAACTCTACGAATTTCTTGAAGGTGCGAAGGGCGGCGCCTGAGTCGATGGACTCGCGGGCGATGGCGATGCATTCCTCGATTGTCTTCTGTCCCTTCTCAAGTACCTGAATACCGAAGGCGGCGTTGGCCAACACGATATTCTTCTGGGCGGGTAGGGCGCGATTCTCGAGTACACTGTCGAAGATGGCTGCTGCCTCCTCCTCGGTAGCACCACCCACCAGCTCCTCGGGCTTGGCAATCTCAAAGCCAAGGTCGGCAGGCTTGAAGATGCGCTCGTACTGCTTTGTGGTAACCTTGAAATCACCGGTGAGCGAAATCTCGTCGTAGCCATCGATAGAGTTCACGATACCATAGTCGATGCCAATCTTCTGGTAAACCTGATTGTAAAGGCGCATCTGGTCGAGATTGGCCACACCCAGCAACTGGCACTGAGGCTGACTGGGATTAACCAATGGGCCGAGCAGATTGAAGATGGTGGGGAACTGCAGCGCCTTGCGGATGGGGCCAACAAACTTCATGGCCTTGGCAAAGA
>NZ_CAMJFM010000007.1 GCF_946404925.1 uncultured Prevotella sp.
CGGCAAAATCCTAGGCAACTTATTGTTGCTCAGGAACTTATAAATAAAGTTAAATCAAAGTGTTGCGGAATTAAGGCTAAAATTATTGCCTTTTTGAACAAAAAAAAGGTTCAGCCCGAAGCTGAACCTCATTCATTATAAGATACTTTTATAGTGTCTTTAACTTATCAGGAATAACAGGCATGGCGCCATTTTGTGTGCAAACATAGGCACTCACCTGAACGGCTGTTTTGTGGGCCTCCTGAACTGGCTTTCCATTGATAATTGAGGCACAGAACGAACCTGTAAACGAGTCGCCAGCACCTACGGTATCAGCCACTTCTACTTTAGGAGTATCCTGGAACGAAGTCAGTCCATCGGCGGTAAATACGTAAGAACCATTGGTTCCACAGGTCAGCACAAGCATCTTGAGATGGAAGTCCTGAACTATTTTCTCACAAGTCTGGCGCATATCCAGGCTATCGTATCCGAACATACGACTAACAACAACCAGTTCCTCGTCATTAATCTTCAAGATATTGCAGATACAGAACGATTCTTCGAGTATCTCCTTCGAGTAGAACTGCTGTCGCAGATTAATGTCGCAAATACGGATACAATCATTTGGTGTTGCATCAAGGAACTTGCGGATATTCTCGCGGCTAACCACATTGCGCTGAGCCAATGAGCCAAAACAAACGGCACGGGCATTCTTGGCAATCTCTTCCATCTCGGAATTGAACGGAATGTTGTCCCAAGCAACGTTCTCCTTAATGTCGTAAGTAGGGATACCGTCGCCTGTAAGAGTTACTTGAACCGTACCAGTGGGATAAGGCACACGTGGCATCAAGTAGTTCAGATTGTGCTCTTTCAGAGCCTCGATGGTTTCGGTGCCTAAAGCATCCTCACCCAATGCGCTGATAGCGATGGTGTCGAGTCCAAACTGGGCTGCATGATATGCAAAGTTAGCAGGTGCGCCACCAAGTTTCTTTCCTTCGGGAAGTACATCCCACAATGCCTCGCCGAGGCCTACAACATAACGTTTCATGCTTTTACTGAATTAAGTTGCTTGATATATGTGAATAAGTAAATAACACCGATAGCCATAACGATTACGGCACCAGCCTGTCCGATAGCATCGCTGGCAAAGCCCATCAACAGCGGGAATATGGTTCCACCAAAAAGTCCCATAATCATCAGACCGCTAACCTCGTTCTGCTTTTCGGGCATAGAGGTAAGAGCTTTAGCGAAGCAGATGGAGAAAATATTAGAGTTGCCATAACCCACCAATGCAATAGCAGTATAGAGCATCCACTTCTCTGTGCCCACAAAGAGTCCGCACATAGAGAGTGCCATCATCACCACGCTAATGATAAAGAAGGTACGTGTAGGCAGAACGCGCAGGAAGAACGAGCCTGTTAAGCAACCGATGGTACGGAAGATGAAGTACAGGCTGGTAGCAAAGGCTGCATCGTTCAGTGTCATGCCAAGGCGCTCCATCAAAATCTTTGGGGCTGTGGTGTTAGTACCTACGTCGATACCTACATGGCACATAATACCAAAGAACGACAACAAAACAATAGGAGTACCCAACAGCTTAAAGCACTCGGCAAAAGTAGAAGGTTTACCCTCGATTTTAGGTTCATCAATTGGCGTAACAGCCAAAAGTGCTGTAGCGAGGAAACCTACAAACATATAGATTGTGAAGAGGATACGCCAGTCGTAGCCGAAAGATGGTATCACCTGTGTAGCACCCCACATGGCCAGATAAGGAGCCAAGAACGAAGCGATGGCTTTGATAAACTGTCCGAATGTAAGTGTGGATGCAAGATTTCCACCTCCCATCACTGTTGATACCAGTGGGTTCAACGAGGTCTGCATCAGGGCATTGCCGATACCTAACAACGAGAACGAAATGAGCATGATGGTGAAATTATTGCCAAACATGGGTATCATCAGCGACAGCACTGTTACCAAGAGTGAGAGAAGAACGGTCTTTTTACGTCCGATCTTGTTCATCAGCATACCTGTAGGAACGCTGAAAATCAGGAACCAGAAGAACACCAGAGAAGGAAAGATGTTGGCTGTCGAGTCATTGAGCGCCAAGTCTTCTTTCACATAGTTCGAAGCAATGCCCACCAGATCTACAAAACCCATGCAGAAAAAGCAGAGCATTACAGGAATCAGGGCTAATTTGTTAACTTTACTCATAGATTTATTTGACTTTTTTACTATTTCACAATCTCATAAATAGTAGCCTTTCCGCCTTTTACCTTTAACATAGTATAAGGTATAGAAGGGAATACCAGATTAGTCATAGCCATCTTGCCATCGGCAGCAAAAGCTTCAATACTACAGCGGTCGATGAATATACGTAACTGTTTCATGGCACCATGCGTTGGTGCTGTTGTTACTGTTGCAAAAGCCTCGCTGAAACTGCAATCACCACTCTTTGTGCGATCCATAGAGAATGTTTGTTTTTGAGCATCATAGAACATTGTAACCTCCTCGCCATTCGTATTGCTCAGCGTGAGTTCCATAGAACCCTTTATATCTATAACAAGTTCACAAACATCTGACAGTTTCTTCACCTTCTTTCCACGCAAAGCCTGCATCTCCTTAGAAGGAATAACGCCGCAATATGTTTCTTCGCCATCGGCAAACAGGTCCAAATCACGAGGAATACTGTTGGAACTACGGAACTGATGAGTGGGCACCTGGTTTGCATACTGCCAGTTTGACATCCAAGCAATAACCACATGGCGATTCTCAGGAGCATTACTAAACGAAACTGTTGCATAGTGGTCTTTACCATAGTCCATCCACTTGGTGACCTCGGGTTTCGACTCACAAGTAAACTTATGGCCATCGAACTGGCCTACAAAGTATTGTGTTGCGTTTCCGCCAAAAGGTCCTCCTGGGTTAATGTTGCACACCAACATCCACTTCTGCTGACCAGTACCACGAACTGGCAGCTGCATCATATCGGGGCATTCCCAAACGCCACCATGGTTGCCGTATTCGCGACCGAAGCTGCTTTCAAAGGTCCACTCCTTCAGGTTGGGCGAAGAATAGAACTGCATCTCCTGACCGGCAGCAAGAACCACAATCCACTTCTGAGTTGGTTCATGCCAGAAGATCTTTGGGTCGCGGAAATCTGGAATATCGCTGGTTATCACAGGGTTCTTCTCATATTTAGTAAAAGTACGGCCTCCATCAGTAGAATATGCCATTGATTGCGTCTGAGCCTCTGCAGCAGAGGTATAGTAAGCGATAATGGCATTCTTACCGAAGCCAGCAGAATTACGAGTATCAACCACGCAAGAGCCGCTGAATATAGTACCTATGGCATCTGCCTCTATCGCATTTGGCAGTGCCTCCCAATGAACCAGGTCTTTTGATACAGAATGGCCCCAAGTCATATTCTCCCACAGCGATCCAAAGGGATTATATTGGAAGTACAAGTGCCACTCGCCATCCTTATAGAACATACCATTAGGATCATTCATCCAGCCATATACTGGAGAATGATGATACTCTGGACGGAATCGTTCAACGTTTGAGGTATCGAATGTATTGCTGAATTTCATTTCCTTCCAGCATGCAAACTCTTTAAGAACACCCTTTGTACGACGATCGCCATGGAAAATAATATCAAGTGTCTGCCCGTCTTTAATTACTAATGGCACATAATAATCTACATGATCTACCGACAAGCGGACATTGGGTCGGCGATAAGACTGATTGTCTTTGCCTATCACCCTGACGCTGGCATTCTCTGCCCTTTCTTCTACAGGCAGTAATACATACTTGTAGTTTGTGTCGATACTAACCATCACATGGTTATCACCGAGTACCCTGGGTTGTACCTGAGCCTGTGCCGAGGTCGCCATCAGTACTGCAGCTACGATCGTTGTCATTACCTTTTTCATAAAGTTATTCATTTTATTGTTTCAGATTTTTGCCACAAAAGTACATCAAAGATATGACACATACAATAAATAATGTTTCATTTACTAATAAAAATCGTTCATTGCAACAAAAATACATGCAATGAACGATTTTTAATTCGACTAATAGTGGAACGATGAGTGCTATATCATATCTATCAGCAACTGATGCAGGCGGAGGTCATCGTCGAGTTCCGGATGGAAGGCGGTGGCTATCTGATTGCCTTGGCGGGCGGCTACGATATGGCCGTCGACGGTGGAAATAGCCTTGCAATCGTCAGATAATATCTCTTCGATGTATGGGGCACGGATAAACGTCATGGGTACATCAGTACCGATGCCATCGACGGTGCCTGTGGTGTGAAAACTGCCTAGCTGGCGACCGTAGGCGTTGCGGCGCACGCGGATGTGCATAGTACCCAGATAGCCATCGGACAGCAGAATCATACCGGCACAAGTGCCAAGCACTGGCAGGCCATCGGCAATGGCCTGGCGGATGGGTTCAAACAATCCGAGTTCACGCAGCAGGCGCATCTGCACAGTACTCTCGCCACCAGGCAGGATGAGGGCTGACCACCCACCCTGCTGCCAATCGCTAAGCTGGCGAATCTCGACTGTATCGACACCCAACTTCTGCAGCACCTGCTCGTGCTCAATGAATGCCCCCTGGAGGGCTAAAACTGCAACCTTAAACATTAAAGATTAAACATTAAAAATTAAAGATTATTTTCCACGCTCTGCCATCAGCAGTTCAATCTCGTGTTCGTTGATACCCACCATTGCCTCGCCAAGATCCTCAGAGAGTTCTGCCAAGAGCTTAGCATCTTTATAATTGGTTACGGCCTGAACAATGGCGGCGGCACGCTTGCGTGGGTTACCGCTCTTAAAGATACCACTACCCACAAAAACGCCCTCAGCACCCAACTGCATCATCAGAGCAGCATCGGCAGGAGTAGCCACACCACCGGCAGCGAAGTTAACAACAGGCAGTTTGCCGTTCTCATGAACAAACTTAACCAGCTCATAAGGTGCCTGCAGCTGCTTGGCAGCCTCGAAGAGCTCGTCCTCACTCATAGACACCAATCGGCGAATCTCACTCTGCATCAGGCGCATGTGACTCACAGCCTGAACAACATCGCCCGTGCCTGGCTCGCCCTTGGTACGAATCATGGTAGCACCCTCGGCAATACGGCGCAGGGCCTCGCCAAGGTTCTTGGCTCCACAAACAAAGGGAACGTCGAACTTTGTCTTGTCAATATGGTAGATGTTATCGGCAGGGCTCAACACCTCGCTCTCGTCGATATAATCAATCTCGATGGCCTGTAGAATCTGAGCCTCAGCGATGTGGCCGATACGGCATTTTGCCATAACAGGAATGCTTACAGCCTCTTGGATTCCACGTATCATCTTAGGGTCGCTCATACGGCTCACACCACCTGCTGCACGGATGTCGGCAGGGATACGTTCGAGGGCCATTACAGCGCAGGCACCGGCCTCTTCGGCTATGCGGGCCTGCTCGGGAGTAGTCACGTCCATTATAACACCACCCTTCAGCATCTGAGCCAACTGGCGGTTTAACAACTGTCTTTCGTTTGTCATTTTTACTTATTATTGTTTACGTTGATATTCGGTAGGCGACACGCCCCGTCGCTTCTTGAAGAAGCGCGACAGGTGTGCTTGCGACGAGAACCCAAGCATTTGGGCTACGTCTTTTAAAGGTTTATTGGTGGTGGTGATCAGTGTTTCGATCTCGCTGGCGATGCGCTCGTCGATGATAGCCTTGGGCGAGCGGCCTGTTGTCTGACGGGTGACCTGCCCTAAGTAGCGCGGACTAACGTTGAGCTGTTCGGCATAGAAGGCCACATCGGCATAGCGGTTGTAGTAATGCTCTACGGCATCGAGAAACTGATTGTAGAGCTCCTCGCTACGGCTGTTTCCATCGGCATACTCGGCAGGCAACTGCTTCAGGTAGGCCTGTGCATGCAGCATGGCATCGCTCACCTTCTCGTCGAGACTCAGATAGTAGGCCAAGGCCGATGCCAACTGGTTGGCGCGTCCGTGGCGTAGCGGCGTCTCAGCCAGATCGCTTGGTGCCAATACCACTGTGCACATGGGTATCAGCAACTTCTCGATGGCTTGGTACACACGATGATCCACCAACTGTTCGCCTTTGGCTGATGTGAGTACGGGCACATAGATAATGTGGCGTGGCTTGTGGCGCTGCAGCACCTCGGCCAGCATCTCTACTACATCAGTGCGGCGAAGAAGTCCGATCTTAACGACTTGCGGCTCAAGGTCGTTGATGATAGCCTCGACCTGCTGGCGCACTACCGATGCGGGCAGATCGTGGAACTCCTGGATACCCAAGGTGTTCTGGACAGTTATCGACGTAATGGCCGATGCAGCCGTGCCACCAAGCTTACTGATAAGCCTGATGTCGGCCTGCACACCCGATCCGCCGGTTCCATCGCTACCTGTTATCGTTAATATCGTTCGATTCATGGGTGCAAAGGAACTAAAAAACGGCGAAACGGCCAAACATTATTCCTTTTATGATAAAAAAAACTGCAATTTGGGATAATCTCACCTTGTATCATCGGCGCCAGTTGCCACGGCCCTGGTTGCCACGATTATCGCGGCTACCCCACTTCTGATCGTAACGGTTCTCGGTATCGACCTTTCCGCCGAACATATTGAGGCGGTAGCGCACGTGGAGCATGGCATACGAGTTAACACTGTTGTAGCGGGTATCGCTGCGGCCTGAGGCATTGACCCAACGCTCGTAGTTGCTCTGCTGACCAAGCAAATCGTAGAAGTTAAGCGCCACGATGAGCGACTTGGACTTGAGGAACGCCTTTGACACCTGACCATTCCAGATGAGCTCGTTGGTATTCATCGACGAGTCGTTATAGCCTCGGCGGCTGCGCTCATGAATCTCGCTGCTGATTTCGAAGCCCGATGGCAACTTGATGAGGAACTGACCACCGTAGTTGAACTGCCAGGTGTCGAGATCGGCACTGGGCTGCAACTCATTGCGCGAGTGCTGGTAGTTAAGACGGCCATCGAGGGTAATCTCGAGCCAGTCGTTACGATAGCCCAGAGATATGCGCTCGTTGAAGTTGGTGGTACGGGTGGTATTCTTCGCGGCATCGGCCTGCTGCTGCGCCACATAGCTCACAAAGTTGTTGTAGCGGATGCGGGTATCGGTGCCCACATTCCAATGGGCAGTAGAGTCGAGCGCGGTATTAAATGTAAAACCGGCATTGACATTCCAGTTGCCATTGATATTCTCGGGCTGGGTGATGCTACCACCGGTTTCGGGGTTATAGCGCACCAGGTTAGAGATGGAGTTGCGGATGTGGCGGTAGTTGGCATAGACCACGATGCTACGCTTATAGCGCACAATATAGTTATTGTAATAGCCATTGAGCGAGCTGGTGAACTGCGGCTTCAGTCCGGGATTACCCTTGGTAATGTAGAGCGGGTTTGAATCGTCGGTAATGTCGAGCAGCTGCGTCATCTCGGGCTGACGGGTATCGCCGCGATAGTGCAGCCACAGATTGCTCTGGTCGCTGAACTTATAGTGGAAGTCGAGTGTGGGCGTCAGGTTGGTGACATTGCGCACGGTATCGACATACACGCCACGATAATCCTGAATGAAGTTAGAGTGTTGCGGCTGAACGAGGAAACCGATGTTATAATCGTACTTCTCAACACGATGGCGCAGGTTGATGCGCATGTTGTGGGTGTAGTTCTTATACTCGGAGTAGCGACTGAGATCGCGGTCGAGATAGCTATCGAGGGTTGACCATACTGACGAGAGCCAGGGATCCCAAGTGCGATACTCGGGGGTGATGCCGGCAAAGATGTTCTGTGGCATGCCGCTGAAGTCGTAAGTCAGACGGTCGCTCTTGTTCTGATTGTATCGCAGTTCGTAGCTGAGCTGCAGGTGAGCACCCTTCCACAGCGGTTCGCTATAAGATGTGCGTACCACATAGCCGCTGTTATCGGACGGCGTGGTGTTGTAGCGGGCGGTGAAATAGGTAGAGTCCTGACCCGACACGTCTTTTACACGATACAGGTGAACCTCATCATCGCTAACGCTCTGGTTCTCGCTGTTGCCAGCGCTACCCTCGAAACGCAGGATGACATTACGACCACGGGGATTGAGGCGGCGGTACAACTGGAGCATGGCCCAGGCATTCTTGTTCTCGCCATAAGTCAGGTTGGCATTGATATTGGTGTTGACCAGATACTGACCTAACGACGATAGCTGCGACAGGGGATCTTCGACATAGAGATAGGGGTCAGAATCGAATGTGGCAGCACTAGACTGGGTAGTGGCATCATTAGTGCCATAGCTGCCATTGGCGCGAATCAGGATGTTAGTCAGGCTGTCGGGTTTCCACTCAAAACGCATGTTCCCCCACCAGTTATTGCTGCGGGTATAGTTGGCCTGCAGCTTATTAGAGAAGGTACGCGAGGTTTCGCTATAGAAGTTCTCGCTGGCATTCTCGGTCTGGTTATCACCACCACGATGGTTCCAACGTAAGCTGAAATCGAGCTTCACCTTATCGTTATTGTCGTAATTGAAGTTGGTGCCCAACATTTTGCGGGCATTAAGTCCGCGACGGTTCCACCAACCGGCATTCTCCTCCTTATTATTAAAGTTGCCCAGCAGCACAAAGCGGGTCTTATCGGTAAAGCTGCTGGCCATGCCGCGCGAGGCATAGCGGTGCTTGGTGCCGCCGGCAATGTCGAGATTAGTCATATAGCCGCGGTTCATACCTTTCTTGATAGAGAAGTCGAGCACGGTTTCCTTCTCGCCATCGTCGATACCGGTGATACGCGACTGATCGCTCTGCTGGTCGTAGAACTTCATGTTCTGGATGATGTTAACAGGGATGTTCTTGAGTGCCGTCTCCACATCGCCCAGCATAAACTCCTTACCATCAATCAGAATCTTCTTCACTTCCTTACCATTGATGGTGATGTTGCCATCCTCATCGACCTCGGCACCGGGGATGCGCTTGATGAGTTCCTCGATAGGTGAACCCTCGGGCGTGCGATAGGCCTCGGGGTTATAGACCAAGGTATCCTTCTTGACGATGACCTGAGCGGCACGACCGGTGATGACGGCCTCCCGCAGCATGATACTCTCGGACTCCATGAGCAAGTTGCCAAGGTCTTGACTGGCATTACGGCGCAGAGACACCTCGCGCTCGATGGTCTGATAGCCTACTGATGAAATACGGAGGCGATAGATGCCACTGCGAGGAGCCTCGATATAGAAGTTTCCACGCTCGTTGGTAACAGTGCCGCCCACAAAGGTGCTATCGGATGCGGTGAACAACTGGATGGTGGCCTGAACCATGGGCTCCTTGAACTCAGAGTCGAGCAGCTGGCCACGGATAGTAAGTTTGCGATCCTCGGGCTCAGGCTGCGCCTGAGCGGTAAGGAAAGATAAGCATGTAACTAGTAATAGAACAATCTTGTTTTGCATTGAATATTGTCTGGATATTATTGTTTGGGTATAACTATGTTTTTAAATGATGAACCAAATATGATGTATTGTGTATTGCCGGCGATGGTGCCTTCGTTCTGTCCCCAGAGGAATGGCCAGTCATCGAAGTTCTCGAAGTGGTCGGGCTGATCGGTAGCAAGTGTTATCTGATGTCCGGTCTCAATGGGTAATGGATCAACAAATCGGTCGGTTCCACGGTCATCATAAGTCTTGAATCCCTTGAACTGACGCGGTTTCTCACTATTGGGACGGGTAACAGTCTGACTTGTGGCATAGCGCGGCAATCGGCCTAAGCGCCCATCAACATTATAGGTCTTAAGCCAGTATTGTGATGGCAAGAACTCAATATTAAAGCCAGCCTCGCCAGCAAGTTTCTCGGGCACAGGCTTATCAAGCCAAACGGCAATTTCAACAGCTTTGCCCTTGGCTGTAACAACAACGCGACTATCGAAGTCGTAATCATCGTAACGCATCACAACTTCGATACTACCCTTTTCGCGGTTTACAATGCGCGATACGGTCTTGGGCACAAGATCCCATTGTTCGGGTGTATTATTCAAGCGTACCGCTCCACCCTGTATCGTGCGCACACCATGATGAATAATCTCAATGCCGGAATTCTTCTCATCGTTAAAGCCGCCATTAAAATTATTACTGAATACAAGAATATTTACACCTTGACGCTCGAAATATTCGCGATCATTAAGTCTTAGATCCTGGGCCTGAGACAACATGGGCACAGCCATCAGGAATAGTGTCAATAAGTTCTTCACAAATAAGTCCAGTTAAATATTATTCTGATTATTTGGTACTATCTCTTAGCTCCAGACGGGCCTTAACAATAACATGTTGCACACAGTTATCGCCATTAAGCTGGTCGAACAGTAACTTGAACGCCTTTGTGCCCATTTCGCGCTGATTTTGTTTTACAAACGACATACGGGGCGACATTACATCCGACACCCAGTCGCTCATATATCCAATCAGCGCAACATCGTCAGGAATACGTAATCCGCGACTGTCAATAGCTCGCATCGCCGAACCTACCAGTAAGCCGTGAGTAGCAATGATAGCATCGGGCGGTTCGGGCAGATCCAACAACTCGAGTGTATCTGAAAGACCGGAATTAAAGCTGATGTAATTACACTTCACCAGTTCTTTTATAATAGGCATATTACTCTCGCGCAATGCCTCGATATATCCATGTTTGCGTTCTATGGTCTGCTTCACCCTGTTAGGTCCACCCAGGAATGCGATTCGCTTTGCACCACCATCAATTAATGTCTTAGTGGCCTGACGGGCAGAGTCGGCATCGTTAATAACTACCGACGAAATATCAATATCGGCATCACGATCGAACAACACAACAGGAACATTTATTTTCCTAAGTCGCTGGATATGAGCGAAATCGGTGGTTTCTTGCGAAGGACATATGATGACACCCTCTACATGCATGTTTATCAGCAGCTCCAGACAACTCTTCTCGGTTTCGTATTTATCATCAGAGTCGGTGATAATACACATATACCCTTCCTTACGGGCCTCGGCCTCAATACGCTTAACGATATGAGCAAAATGATTGAACGAAATATCAGGAACCACAACACCTATGGTACGGGTGGTGTCATAACGAAGACTAACGGCAAACGGATTAGGACGATAGCCCTTGTCCTTGGCTAAAGCCAAAATCTGCTGACGCAGTTCAGAACTCACTCCCTCCAGTCCACGCAATGCACGTGATACTGTAGAAACATTTACTCCAAGCAAGTTCGCGATTTCGCGTTGTGAAATTCTTTTCATCTCCCCTAAACAAATCTAGTAATAATTAGTGGTACAAAAGTACTAAAAACCACTCAAATACTAAACGCAACAATAATAAAAATGTTGCGCAACGCGTTGCTTTTTGCGCAAAAATATTACCACCGACTTTCACAAGCCGGTGGTCTTATCTAACTAATTAATTTAATGTAGTGAAACAAGAGATCCCTATTATACTATCATTAAATGGGCACTTTATATATGGTTCTGTGTTGCATTGGTGTTACAAAGTAAAGAATTATTATTTAAAAATCAAATACCTACATACAAAAAATATACCGCAACGCGTTGCGGTATATTTGCTTTATTTTTGCTTAAAACTATCTATTATCCTACCTTGAGACACATCATGGTGAGGTCGTCGTTAGGATCGGCTCCATCACGATGCTCCTCTACCTGGCGCTTCAACGTCTCAACCACCTGCATGGCATTGGTGAAACGAGTCTCACGGAGAACATCGAGCATATGCTCATCGCCGAATCGCTCCAGCATTGGGTTCTCGGCCTCATTCAGACCATCGGTATAAATGAAGAGCGGTTTACCCTTGATACTCTCAATGAACTCGCCCTCGAACTCGAGGCCAGCCCACAATCCGATAGGAGCATTTGGTACCATCTGGAGGAAATTACCACCATCGGCATCGCCGCCAAGTACAGGGGGATTATGACCAGCATTACAGAAGTCAAGACGACCGGTATTAATATCAACCAAACCTATGAACATCGTAATGAACATACCATTCTCGTTATTCTCGGTAAGCTCATCGTTGATACGGCTACAAATCTCAGCTGGTGAATAGTGATGCTTGGCCATTGCACGGAACAAGCGGATTACTTGAGCCATGAAGAGCGAAGCAGGAACACCTTTACCCGATACGTCGCCGATAGCAAAGTACAGGTGATTCTTCTCCATAAAGTAATCGTAGAGGTCACCACCAACCTCCTTTGCAGGAGTCATCGACGCAAAGAGATCAAGTCCCTCGCTTTCAAGATTACCGGCAGGAATCATTGACATCTGGATGTCGCGGGCAATTCGGAGTTCGCTCTCAATACGCTCACGTGCTGTTGTAGCCTCTTCAAGCTGACCATAGGCCGACTGCAGAAGTTTCAGCGCCCTACGGTTATGAACAATGTAGAATCCGAAGAATCCTACCAGCAGCAAAACACCTACAACAAGGCCGATAAGGCGCTGACGAGAGATCTCGTGTTCACGCATCTCTACCTCCCACTGGCTACGTACCAGTTCTTCTTCCTTCTTATTGGTCTCGTAGATGGTTGCCATCTCGGCTGTATCATCACGCTTTGACCATACCAAGGCCGAATCGTAAGCTGCGCAAATCTGATTGGCCACATAAAGAGCTGAGTCCTTATGGCCAGAACCATAGTTGGCACGGAACTTTGGAACCAGATAAAGTCCGATGTTATCGAGCGTCAGCTTCATGCCACGGAACTCAATCCAGTGATCCAGCGTGCGGAAGTTCTTTGAAGCCTCCTCATAGCGATGAGCCATCATCAGATAGTCGTTGGCATCCAGCTTACCCTGCTCAGTCTGAGCATATTCGGTCTTCAGGAATCCATCGAAAGCCTCATCAGCTGCAGCACGATTACCTGCGGCATAAGATGTAAGCGCATTAAATAGACGTATACGCGCGCGATAGTGGTCACAGATCTCAGTATCGGCATCAGGGCGAAGACGATAGACGTAGAGAATAGAATCCGTACGATCATTCCACTTCTTACCCTCCTTGTAATGCTTAGTATTAAGACACGCTACGGTGATGTTGTTAATACCGGTAATAGCCGAACGGATACGCGAGCCGTTTGTGTCCTTCTTAGAGATAGAGTTCTTGTAATGCCAGTAAGCATTCTCATAACTCTTAGAAGCATCTTTCTCGTTACCCAAGTACATCTCGGCCGAACCAATTGTGTAATAGAGTACGGCCAAGTCGCGCGACTGAGCCTTTGCGTTGCCCTCAAGCTTCTCTACAGCAGGAGTAGCCACACGCAGGGTAGCCTCATAGTCGGTCTTTACAGAATACATCTGGGCCAGTATACGGGCCGAGCGGCTGTAATAGAATACGTCCTTGTCGTCTAGTTCGTTAACATCGAGCGCCTTCTTGTAATAGACCTCAGCAGCAGCTTTCTGCTTCTGGCTATTAAGTGCAGAACCACGCAAGAAGTTAGCTCTGACCATCGAAATGTCTCCTGTCTTCTCCAAACTGTCTGCCAGGAAGAACTTACGGTCATAGTCTTTTGCATTGTCGGCTGCTACAATCATGCTATCAATAAGACTTGACTTTATCGAGTCCTTAGCAGATTTACGGCTTTCACCTTTCCCAGAGCCCCCATCGCTACTTCCACAAGAAAAAGCGATTGCAGCCACCAGGAGAAGGGCAGCACCAACAGACCATTGTTTCAGTTGTTTCATTTTATACTTTATTTTCCTTTTTTATTTGATATATTCTGAGAAGTCGGTCAGCTTCATATCGCCCTTACGAGCCAATGTGTCATGCATGGCAAAAGCAGCAGTCAGATTATGACGGGTCTGGCCCATCTTGGCAATCTTCAGATAATCCCACAACAGCTGCTTGTAATCAGGATGTGCGCACTTTTCGATAATGAGTTCGGCACGCTGAGCGGGACTCTTACCACGGAGATCGGCAACGCCCTGCTCGGTAACGATGATGTTTACATCGTGCTCTGAAGAATCCTGATGACTTACAAAAGGTACAATAGAACTGATTACACCACCCTTAGCAACCGAAGGACAAGTGAAGATACTGAGGTAGGCATTGCGGATAAAGTCGCCGCTACCACCGATACCATTCATCATCTTGGTTCCGCTAATGTGGGTTGAATTTACGTTTCCGTAGAGGTCAGCCTCGATGGCTGTATTAATTGCAATAACACCTAATCGGCGGATAATCTCGGGCGAGTTACTGATCTCGCTCTGACGCAGAGTAAGGTGCTGTTTCATATAATCCATATTGTCGTATACCTGCATCAGACAGTCGTTTGAAACCGTCAATGAGCAGGCCGATGCATCTTTTACACGACCGTTAAGCATCATCTCGATAACCGAGTTCTGGATAACCTCGGTATAGATATTGAAGTTAGGTACGTGTTTGTCCTCGCCCAGAGCGCCCAAGATGGCATTGGCAGTAGAACCTACACCGCTCTGCAAAGGCAGGAACTCCTTAGGAATACGGCCCTTGTGCATCTCCTCTACCAGGAACTCGGCTGTCAGGAAACCAATCTTATCGGTAACAGGGTCGCTATCCTTGAAGGCACGAGCCTCATCAGGGATATTGCACTCTACTACACCAACAACCTTATCCTTAGGAATGCTTACGTATGGCTTACCGATACGATCGCTGACGTGCTCGATGGGTATAGCCTTGCGATAAGGGGGATCCAATGGCTCGTATACATCGTGAATGAACTTGGCATTAGGATTGTGGAACGAGTTGAGCTCCAGAATCACCTTCTTGGCCAAACGGGCAGCTGTAGGTGAGATACCACCGGCAGCAGTCAGATAAACATGATAGTCGTTGCCCACCTCTTCGATGTCGCACACCTCGAGTATAGCCCAATCAACATCGCCATAGAAACCATAACGCAACTCCTGGGCCATGTGACTCAAGTGAAGGTCGTTATATGGAATCTCGCCCATGTTTACATGCTTGCGGAAATCGGGGTTGGTAGTATAAGGAGCACGATACTTGATAGCCTGAGCATTAGCCAGATCACCATCAGTACTCTGTCCTGTTGAAGCACCTGTAAAGATACCTACCTTAAACTCGCGACCTGCCTCGTGTTCAGCTACGGCAATTTTAGCCAACTCCTTGGTTGTTGCCTTAGCCACACCAGCAGGTGTAAAGCCACTCATAGCGATGTTGTCGCCGTTCTTAATCAGTGCTGCAGCCTCGGCAGCAGTCATACGTGTAAACGCCATAATAGATCAAAATTTGCAAATTCGGGTGCAAAATTACAAATTTTAATCGAAACAACCAAGAAATAGCCCTAACTTTTAACCATTATAAGTACTCCATTAAAACATCCCACACGGCGATGATGTGACAAACGCTACCTGCCAGGACAAAAAAATGGAATACAGAATGCATGTATTTAGTCTTATTCAAAGAATAAAAAACGGCACCTGTGATGTAACTTACACCCTCAGCGATGATCCAGATAACCGCAGCTGTCGACACCGAATCGATGAGCGGCTTAAAGGCCACGAGCACACTCAGGCCCATACCTATAAAACAGAAAGTCTCAACATTAGAATGCTCTTTGAGCCTGATAAAGCTGATGATTGTGCCCGCTATGGCACAGGCCCACACAAAACAAAACAGGCTCCAACCCCAATAGCCCTGTTCGCGAAGAGCAACCAACGTAAGAGGCGAGTAAGAACCAGCAATATGCCAGTAGATAGCAGCATGATCCCACTTGCGCAACCGTTCCTTCCACTTTGAGTGGTGCTTCATAGAGTGGTATAGCGTTGAAGCGAGATAAGAACCCAACATACCAAACAGATAGAGAATCACACCCACTCTGGCCCAGTCGTTATCAGCCCGGAAACACCACACTAGGAAGATAACGCCAAAAACCACTCCCATCAGGATTCCTCCTCCATGGGATGCAGCATTCCAGATTTCCTCTTTTTTGGTATATCGAATCATACTCATGCCGTTTATGGCGATGCAAAGGTAACAACTTTATTTGAAATTAATGTCAGTTTTACAACTTTTTTGGCGAATTAAATATTATAAACTTAATGAATTTACGACCAATTATTGTTACGAAATGATCATAATTAACCTTTTGTTTTATAACTTTTATTTACCAAATCTTTAAAAAAACCGAAAAAGATTTGGAAGTTTCGATTATTTTTCCTATTTTTGTCACGGTATAATTACCAATTGTTAAAATATTGACCTATAACATACAAGTAATAAGACGATGAGATCTATTAATAAGATTATTTCAATTACACTTCTGGGGCTGTTATTCCCACTGACCATTGGTGCTCAGAACAAACATTTTGAGGGCGAGATAACATACAACATGTCTATTGCTCTCGACAAGACTGCGCGCAAATTCCTGAAAGGAAGTGATGGAGCCTACACAATGAAGACTATCTACAAAAATGGTGACGAACTTTGTCATGAAGATTATTTCGGAATGATCACCCTGACATCCAGAAACAAGGATTCTGTCTACATGTATCTCCCCGAGATAAAGAAAGGTTACAAATGTTCATACTCTGCTTCGGTCACAAACTTCAAGGAATCCAGGACAGTTAACGAAAGTTCGGTTAAAGAAACTGGCGAGACCAAAGATATGTATGGCATAACCTTTAAGAGATTTAAGGGCACCGAGATATTAGAAGCCGATATGCTTGTAGCCAGAATTCCTATGACCGAGGAGCACGACTATTGGGTTTGCACCGATTACGACGAGAACTGGCTGATGAGCATCCGTATTCCAGGCATGATTCTCAGTCTCGATTGGTTTGCTAAGGGAAAAATACCCATTCTTGGCGAAATGACCCAACATTTCGATATGAGCATCAAGGAACTGAAGGCTCGCGAAGTCAGCGATGATGAGTTTGCCATACCCGGTGATATCTCTTTTACTACGGTCAGCGACATGAATACTGCCGAGGCCAAGTTGAAGAAGGATCATAAGAAACTCATGAAGTCGAAGGGCAAGAAAGTGGGCGAGAATATCCAGACCCGTGGTGCAGGTAAGACAAAAGGCGACTGGGACTTCTAACAATCAATAAGGAACAACAGAAATGAAGAAACTGCTAATAATCCTTGCATTGGGATTGATGGTCCAGACCAGCTTTGCCCAAGACGATGAGAACTACAAGTATATGAGAGGTTCGCTCTGCATCATGATGGTAGAGCACCCCACACTTGAATTCAACGACCAGATTGAGAAGGTCTTTGAATCTATGCCCATCCCAAACCGCTTCAACAGTCACGATCTGGGTGTAAGAGTACTGAGTTTCCCAAACAACGACGACCAGGTGGCCAATCTGAAGATATTCAGCAACGAGAACCAGTTGGCCAAGCGTATTGTATCAAAGTGGTTTGGCCGCAACAAACATACCGGTTCGTTCAATACCGACCTGTTGAGAGAACGCGGACACTACAGCGCCACAAAGATAGATGTCAAGGCCGCCATGGCTCAGCAAAGAGGTATGGCCGTGCTCGAAGATATGGGCGAGAACCTGATTGGTCATACTTACTGGGTTGTAAACGACATCAGATACGTGAATCAGGGCAACTTCTTCAAGAGTGTAAAAGACGTGGCCAGTGCAGCCATCAGCACAAAGGGCAACGGCACATCATCACTCGAAGCAACCTTAGGCATCGATTTCGAAGATACAGCGATGGATCTTCTCGACAATATCAAGGGTTTCCGCGTAAAGATAACCTCTCACCTGTTCCGTCTGAAGTGGGATGAGGAGACATCTAACACCTTCTATAGTCAGTATTATACTGAGACACCAGAGGAAGATGCCGATAAGGTTAGCGGATTCAAGGAGGATAACAACCTGTTCTCTATGGAATATGTTGGTTCGGTTACCAGCACCAGCAGCAAGACTTCTGTTTTAGGCGTTACCACCAACGAGCAGATGATTCGCAAGGTGTGTACACGTGCTCTCGACAAGAACATCGCCGACCTGCAGCATAAGTTTGCCGACTTCCGCATCAAGGCTCCGCTCATCAGCATAGAGCCACTAAAGGCATACGTTGGCATGAAGGAAGACATCAACGAGAAATCACGCTACGAGGTTCTGGAAGCCGTTCCCGACGATCGTGGCGTAACTACCTATAAGCCAGTTGGAATTATCAAGCCTATCAAGGGCAAGATATGGGACAACCGATTTATGGCTGATGAAGAGAAGACGACCGAAGCTGCCCTCGACGGCACCTATTTCGAAGTGGTGTCGGGAAAGGGCTTCTACCCTGGAATGCTTATTCGCGAGACTAAATAATCCTATTATTAACAACTTAAAACATTATTAATTATGAAAGCTATTAAATTTTTTGCAGCATTATTCATGATGTTTGCCGTATCGGCAAGTGTAAATGCTCAGGAACTGAGTAAGGCTAACCAGAAGTTGCTGAAGAAGCAGCTGAAGGAGTTCAAGGCTGATGGTTGGAAGGTTAACCCAGGTCAGCTACCACTTGAGACACAGCTCACCAAGGCATTCACCACCCAGTCAGAAGTTGACGCTATGGGTTACGAGGTTTGGATTGTAGGCGAAGGCCGCAGCACTGGTAGTGTTTACGACGCAGCCAGAACTCAGGCTATGACCGTTGCCAAGGGCGAAATTGCTACCAAACTGAGAACCGACATGACTTCTACCATCGAGCAGGATCTGGCCAACGAGCAGTTCGGACCCGACGAGGCTGAGTCAATCGCAAAGACCATCGTAAGCCAGCAGGGCCGTAGTATCGACCAGCAGCTCAACCGTCCTAAGACTCTGATGGAGTGCTTCCGCAAGCTGCCTAATGGCAATACCGAGGTACTGATTCGTTGCGCTATCTCAGCCGACACAGTTAGCAAGCTCGCTAAGGCTGCTATCCAGCAGGCTCGCAGAGACAATCTGCTGAAGGATGTTGAAAGAGTTAAGAGTCAGAACTAATGAAGCAATTGCTCATACTGATCACCATATTCTCCTGGGCACTGGGGACCAGCGCCCAGGAGAAGGGTAAGGTAAAAACGGTGGAGGATAGCTATCTCTACGAGATCCCCTCCAACGTTTCCTATGCCCAGGCTTGTCAGTTTGCGCTCGTAAAAGCGCAGAATGCAGCTATCGAGAAGGAGTTCGGTACGTCTGTAAGTCAAAACGATGTCGTTCTGATTTCAAACGAGAACGGCCAGTCGAGTACCTCCTTCCATTCCATGACAAGTGGTCAGGTGAGAGGTGTGTGGCTGGGCGATGTGGCCGAACCAAAATTTGAGCGCGTGCTCCACGAAGGCAGAGATCTGCTGAAGGTTACCGTTAAGGGTAAGATCAGAGAACTGGTTACTGCTGGTGTTGAGTTCGAGGCCAAACCACTACGTGTCCAGCCAGACAAGAAACTCGTGTCCGACACCTTTAAGAATGGTGAGGACTTTTTCCTTTATTTCAAGTCACCCGTCGATGGATATCTTACAGTTTTCCTGTTCGACATCCTAACCAATCAGGTATTCTGCATGCTGCCCTATCAGAGTTCGGGCAAGGGTTCCTTTGCCGTTACCCACGACAAGGAGTACTACCTGTTCTCGGCAGCAAAGGCCGATCCTAACGAAGGCGAGGTCGACGAGGTTGTACTTACCTGTACAGAGGGGAATACCGAAGAATACAATAACCTATATGTAATCTTCTCGCCTAATAACTATGCAAAAATAAGCTCTAAGGTTGGTCAGAAACAACTTACTGACGACCTGATAGTCCCGAGTTCGCTTGACTACAAGGAATTCAACGCCTGGCTGACTAAGTATCAACAGAAGGACGAACAGATGCAAGTAGAACGCATCCCTATCAGAATCGAAAACAATTAAACTTATACAATATGAAAAAGCTATCGCTCACATTGCTCAGTCTGGTTCTGTTCATTGGCATGGCCTATGCACAGGGTCAGAGGCCTCAGCGACAAAGAGGCAGTCTGAAACAGCAGGTTCAGAACAAGCAGAAAATGAATTACGATGATTTCGTAAATGATGCCAACAAGAAGTACGAGGAATTCCGCGACAGCGTCAACAAGAAGTATGCCGACTTCATGGAGAAGGCTTGGAAGGACTACCCCATCGAGGATGCTGTAGACCGCCCAAAGGAAGACGACCTCAAGCCTATCGAATACGACAAGATGACCGATGAGGATTATCTTGAGGACATGAAGCGCCAGGAGGCCGAAAAGAAGCTGGCCGAAGAACAGAAGAAACGCGAAGAAGAGCAGGCCCGACTGATTGCCGAGAAGAAGAAGCAGGAGGAGGAGCAGGCCCGACTGGCTGCTGAACAGAAACAACGCGAAGAGGAGCAAGCCCGACTGCTGGAAGAGCAGAAAAAGCAGGAGGAAGAGCAGGCTCGCTTAGCTGCAGAGAAGAAGAAACAGGAGGAAGAACAGCTTCGCATAGCTGCTGAGAAGAAAAAACAGCAAGAAGAGAAGGCCCGCATACTGGCTGAAAAGAAAAAGCAGCAGGAAGAAAAGGCCAAACTGCTGGCTGAACAGAAGAAGCAGCAAGACGAGTTGAAACGTCTGGCCGCCCTGAAGAAGCAGCAGGAAGAGCAGCAGAAGTTGCTCGAGAAGCAGCAGAAGAAGGAAGAGCTGGCCAAACTGTTAGCCGAAAAGAAGAAGCAGGAAGAGCAGGAGAAGTTGGCTCTGCAGAAGCAGAAGGAACAGGAGCGCCAGCAGAAACTGCTTGAGGAGCAGCAGCGTAAGCAAGAAGAAGAGGCCCGACTGCTGGAAGAGAAGCTGAAAAAGCAGGAAGAGCAGCAGCGCCTGTTAGAGGAGAAGAAGAAGCAACAGGAAGAGAAAGCTCGTTTGCTGGCTGAAAAGAAAAAGCAGCAGGAAGAGCAGAAGCGCCTGTTAGAGGAGAAAAAGAAACAGCAGGAGGAGCAAAAACGTCTCTTAGCTGAACAAAAGAAGAAGCAGGAAGAGCAAGAGCGTCTGTTAGCTGAACAGAAGAAGAAGCAGGAGGAGCAGGAGCGCCAGCTGGCTGAGCAGAAAAAGAAGCAACAGGAAAAGCAGAGCAAGCCTATCGAGGCTGTAGTTGTGCCCGTTGTGCTCACCGTTCCCCCACAGCCAAAGCCACAGAATCCAATCGTAGAGAATAAGGTATCGATGGCTACCAGCGACTTCGATTTCTACGGCACACCTATGAAGGTAAGATGGGGTAATGCTGAGAAGTTCAAGCTTAATGGCACATCAAAGAAGGATATCTCTGATGCATTCCTCGAGCTCACCGATAAGGGTTACACCAATCTGGTTCACGACTGTCTGGAGCTTCGCAAGGAGTACAAGCTTTGCGACTGGGCTTATTATAAGATGTTGCAGAACATCGCCGAGAAGGCTTGTGGCAAGGGCACCAACGAGGCCATCTTCCTCCAGGGTGTATTGCTCAACCAGTCAGGTTATCAGATTCGTTTCGCACTCGAAGACAATACCAAGCTGCACATCATGTCGCGCATGGACGGATTCCCATACGATCGCGGCTATTTGACCGCCGATGGCAAGTTGTTCTTCCTGATGGACGGTTGCAAGGCCAAGAACCTCACCGTTTGCGATGCAGCTTATCCTGGCGAGCAGATGATGAGCCTCGGAATAGCCGAACAGCCTGAATTAAAGAAGAATCTGTCGGACAAGCGTACCGTTATCTCGCGCTTCGTCAACGTATCGGCCGATATGCAGATGAACAAGAACCTGATGGACTTCTATACCGACTATCCTACATCTTACGATGGTAAGGACATGATGACTCGTTGGGCTTACTACGCTAACACCCCTGTAACAGCCGAGATAAAGGATAAGGTTTACCCACAGCTCAAGCAGCAGATAGGTAACGCACCAAAGCTGATGGCAGCCAACATGCTGCTGAACTGGGTTCAGATGGGACTTACCTATGCCTACGACGAAAAGGTTTGGGGTCACGACCGTGCATTCTTTGCCGAGGAGAGCTTGTTCTATCCATTCTGCGATTGTGAAGACCGTTCTATCCTCTTCTCACACCTCATTCGCGACCTGCTCGACCTCGATGTAGTACTAGTTTATTACCCAGGTCACCTCTACACAGCAGTATGCTTCAACGAGGATGTTACAGGCGATTACATCATGGTTAACGGTCGCAAGTTCACCGTTGCCGATCCTACCTATTACAATGCCAACGTAGGTAAGACCATGAGTAAGATGGACAACTCGAAGGCCAAGGTAATCCTCCTGAAGCGATAAGCCTATGAAGGTGCCCTTCTGGAATACAATAAAAGCGTGGATACGTCAGCGACGGAGATTGGTAACACTCTCCGTGCTGACTAGCACGGTTATCATCATATTTACCTATGTGATGGGTAACTCGGGCTATCCACTACCAGGAGAAACGGGCGCCCTGAAGCAGATTACCGACTACAAGAAGTTTCTGGGCATGCAGATAGGCAACGTGCCCGATAGCATCCTGTTTGTCAACGTGTGTTACGACAAGATGCTCACACCTTACGAGGAAAACGAGGTGCCTGTGGGCAACATGGTTATTACCGACCGCGAGAAGCTGCTGCAGTTCCTCACCATAGCCAAGAAGGCCAACAACTACCGCTACATCTTTATGGATGTGTTCTTCGAAGAGGGCATGGAGACCGAGTACGACTCAGCACTCTTCCACACTATCACTTCGATGGACCGTATCGTCATCCCCAAGCACAAGGGCGTAAACATGTGCGACACCACGCTCTATCAGAAGGCCGCTAATGCCGATTACGCCACCACCTGGCAGGCCCTCACTTTCTCGCGCTATCAGTACATACACGATGAGGACGAATCCGTGGCACTAAAGATTTATCAGGACCGCTTTGGTTCCGACATCAAGAAGCACATGGGTGGATTGTGGTATACCGACAATGGCCGCTTGTGCCAGAATAGCGCCACGCTGTTGCTGCCTATCCGCATCACGGGCAGTCTGCTCGACGAGGAGGGACAAGTGCGCGAGCGCAACTACATCTATCTGAGTGCCGACCTGCTCGACCTCGACGAGGTGATGCCCGTTAGCGAGCAGATTGAAGACAAGCTGATAGTGATAGGCGACTTTAAGAGCGACGTACACTCCACGTTCCTTGGCATGCAGCCCGGATCGTCGATACTCTTCAATGGATATATAGCCCTATCGCAGGGTGCACATCTGGTTAACTGGCCTTACATGGGTATACTGTTCGTCATCTACATCATCATCGGACTGTTCTACCTCTCGGGCCACTCCTTCTCATCGATGGTCATGAACCCTTGGCTCAGCATCCTGCTATCGTTTCTCAGCACGGCTACGGTATTCCTGATTATAGCCCTTGTGGCCAGCTGGTACGATCTGGCGTTCAACATGTGGGTTCCCACTACCGTCTACTCTCTCTACGACACATTCATGCAGAAGTATAACATCTATAAAAATAAATCGAAATGAAACGACTACTCTTACTCAGTTGCCTTGGCATGTGGCTCAGCTACGCCAGTGCAGACAATTACAAGGTGCTGTTCGTCAACGATGCCAACCTTACTTATAATAATGGAAAAGCAGTCAAAGTGGGCGACACCTTCAGCGATGTTGATGCCATCAAATGGCAGAAGGACAAGCAAGCCGTCAAGGTGTTCAACCTTACCACCAAGAAGCAGATGCTGATGCTTGGCAAGCAGTATATGCGCAAAACGGGTATGGAAGCACTCATCAGCAGCAAGCGCCTGTCTACCAACGACTTTATGGACACCAGCGATGCGCCTAAGACCATCTACGAGAAGCTAGGCAGCGTGTTCGACAGTCAGTACGATCTGCTCGACCCCATCGAGCTTCCTGCTGATGTTGAGCTGAACGACAAGTGCTACTTCCAGGCCACCTATAAGTATGGCGACACCATGCTCACCAAGAAGCTTAAGAGCAAGAACGGCAACACCGTTATCCTCGACAAGTCTATCTTCGAGGTTGATGGCAAGCAGTTAGGCCCTCGCGACGTCATCCTCTCCATCGAGTACGTCAACACCGAGGCTGGCATGCCCATCTTCGTTAAGGATGGCATCGAGGTAACCTACATCCCCGACACCCTCGACGAATAATTCATCACACCTTACATTTAATATTCCGAGTGCTGCAGGTTTTTTCTAGCTCCTTGCAGCACTTTTCTTTTATTATTGTTTGGCCAGTTTGCGGATTATTGTTACCTTTGCGGCCGAAATTTTTAAAAACCTAAATTATGTTGAAGAGAAACCTATTTGCCATCGGCGTATTACTAGCCACCCAGTTCATGGTAGCTAAGGCCGATGTAGACCCTAATTTCCACATTTATCTTTGTTTCGGGCAATCAAACATGGAGGGCAATGCCCAATGGGAAGATGTTGACACTGTAGTTGACTCGCGATTCCAGATGCTGGCTACCACCGATTTCGACAACCCCAAGCGTACCATGGGCAACTGGTATACAGCCAACTGTCCCATCGTAAGCCCTATAGGCAAACTTGGTCCAACCGACTATTTTGGTCGCACCATGGTGGCCGCCATGCCCACCAACGTTAAGATTGGCGTTGTGGCTGTGGCTATGGGCGGAAGCCCTATCGAGATGTTCGACAAAGACAAGTATGAGCAGAAACTGGCCCAGAATCCTAACGAATGGTGGGCCCAGATATCAAAGAACTACTATGGCAGCAACCCTTACGGTAGACTGATTGATATGGCCAAGAAGGCACAGGAATCTGGCGTTATCAAGGGCATACTGCTGCATCAGGGATGCTCAAACTGCGGTGATCCCAACTGGCCAAATATGGTCAAGAAGATATATAACGACATGCTTACCGACCTGAACCTGAAGGCAGAAGATGTGCCTCTGTTTGTTGGCGAGACCGAGTACGAGAATATGGGCGGAGGCTGCTCTGGCCATAATGCGGTGGTAGCCCAGATACCATCGGTCATCCCAACGGGTCATGTGGTAAGCGCCGAGGGTATTCCTGGCAATGGCACCGATGCCTGGCACTTCTCAGCAGCAGGCTATCGCACATTGGGTAAGCGTTATGCCTACGAGGCCTTGAAGGTGATGGGAAAGGATACCAAAGCCGACGCCGACTACAAGATGGCTGATAATCTGAAGAAATTCTTCAAACTGGAGAGCTTTGAGAATGCCGATGACATGACAGTAAGACTTGGCAGCACAAAGCGCTTGGCCGTTACGGGTAAGTTTGCCGATGGCCACACCGAACTGCTTACCAACGATGCCACCATCAGCAGCAACGACTTCACCATCGAAGATGGCGTGCTGAAGGCAACCGAGGCCAAGAAAGGCGTGGTATCGATTGCTTACACCGATTTCCTAGGCAATCAGCTCCAGAAGGACATCAATGTTGAGGTGTCTGATCAGGGCCCCAACCACGTGCTGGTAGTTGATAATGGTACGGCTGGCTCAAACTCGTGGGACAAACAATGCAACACCATGCTCAATGCATCGATGACCATTGGCAAGACCTATATCGTTACAGCTCGTATCAAGGCCGACAATCCTGGCGAGTGTGCACTTTGGCCCATCTGGACCACAAGTCCAAAGAAAAACCAATGGGGTGGTAGCGAGGATGTACAGTATCTGGCCGCAGTCAATCTGAAATCAGACTTCGATGAATACACTTGGAAGTTCACCGCCAACTTCGCTATCGACAAGATTCAGTTTGCCTTCGGACTCATTGGCGGCAAGGTTTACTTCGACGATGTGTCGTGTGTAGAGGAAGGCACCACCACCGAGATGGTCATTAATGGCAACTTCGAGAGCGACGACCTCTCTAAGTGGGAAGTCATCAGTTGGAATGGTCAGAAGATGAGCATCCAGGAGTACGGCGTTACCTCCGGCATCAAGCAGATTTCAGCCAGCAAGCTCCAGAGCAACGTCCGCTACAATCTGGCCGGCCAGGTGGTAGACGAGAACTACAAAGGCCTCATCATCCAGAACGGCCAGAAACGATTGAATAAATAAAAAAATAGCTCATCTCTCAAGAAATCTCTCAAAACGCCTTTATTTACAGGCATTCCGAGAGAATGGAGATGCTGAAAATCTCTCCCTAATCCCTCCCTAATCTCTCAAGGATCCCTCATAGCTACATGAGAGATTGCTGAGAGATTAGGGAGGGATTCCAAATATCTCTCATGCCTCTCAAACCCTTTATACACGGGCGTTTCAAGAGAATTCTTGAGAGATTGAGGGATTTTTTGTTATAACAACAAAAATACTTATCTCAATAGTTCTACATATTACATAAAAAAGCCGCATATTTGTTCCCAGTAAGGGAACAATTGATTCCCAACTTGGGAACATTTTATTCCCAGTTAGGGAACATTTCATTCCCAAGCTGGGAAGTATTAAAAATAAATTCGCCATATTCTTTGCACTTTGCTGGTTTTTTATTATCTTTGCAACCGAAAAGAAATGGAACTAATAATACTACGTAGCAAAATGAAACTAGATTATCGCCGATTGGTGTTGCTGGTTGCTGTATGCGCTGGGATGCTGACTACCATTGGAGTCAGAGCACAATCAAACCTGCAGATACAGCAGATTACCATTGGCCTTGACGCCAACTATGCTCCACTGCAATCGGTTGACAAAAACGGACTGCCACACGGATACGACGTAACCTTTACCCGCGCGCTGATGAGTCGCATGGGCGTAAAGTTCTACTATGTGCCGAACTCGTGGAAGAAAGTGGAAGAGCAGGTGATGAAAGGAGACATAGACCTGGCAATGATGGTATATTCGGCTTATCGCAAGGATAGCGTGTTCTACTCGCGCCCGATATTCCGACTGTATTATCAGGTGGTATACCGCAAGGCTGACTATAAGAACTTTGACTTCCGCAACATAAAAGGTAAGACATTTGCCTTCTTGAACTCGCGCCCAATAGGCGAGCTGATGGAACGCGAAGGCGGCAAAGCCATAAAAGTGTACGACCTGGACGAGGCGATACAAGACCTGGCCAAGGGCATGTACGATGCCGTGATCTGCTATCGCTATCAAGCCAAATACCTTATTGAGCACTACCATCTGGACCAGTTGCAAGCAGAAGACATATCGATGCAACCCCGCGAGTACTGCTACGTGAGCCACAACCAAGAGCTGATAGAGGACATCAGTCGTGAGATAGCTATGATGGAGGCCGAAGGCATGATAGACGAGATATACGGCGACGGCATCATGGCACCCACAAAAAATCAGATTCCCGTGTGGGTTTGGTATCTGTTTGGCGGACTGGGCGTGCTGTTTGTTGGGGCATACATTATCCTATCTTACAGGTCGCGCAAGAAGTTGAAGATAGCCAACGCCATGCTCGAGACCAACTACAAGATTCTGGAAATGAGCCATATGGAGCTGGAGGAGACCAACCGAAAACTGATAGCTGCAACCGAAAGGGCCGAGGAGTCATCGAAGATGAAGAGCAACTTCATCAAGCAGATATCGCACGAGATACGTACGCCACTGAACATTCTGAGTGGATTTACACAGGTACTGACCACATCGGGGGTAGAGCTGAACGAAAACGAGAAGAACAAGATAACTCACGATGTAGTTGAGAACACCAACCGCATTACCGGCTTGGTAAACAAGATGCTGGAGCTGAGCGATGCTGGCAGCCGAAACGTGATAGAGCGTAAAGACAAGGTGATGCCCGCCCAGATAGCTGGCGACGCCATCGCCGCGACAAGCATAGCCGACACTAAAGGCATAGACTTCGAACTATCGATAGAGCCCAAAGCCGAGAACCTGATTGTTACGACCAATCTGAATTCGGCCGTACGATCGCTCTCGCTGATACTGGACAACGCCCGCAAGTTTACAGAGAATTCGGTCAATAGGAGCATCAAACTAAGTGTTAAGGCCAAACCCGAAACCATAGAGCTGGCTGTAGAAGACAACGGTATAGGCGTGCCCCCCGAAGAGGCCGAACGCATATTCGAAGAGTTTGTGCAGCTTGACGAGTTCTACGAGGGAACGGGTATAGGATTAACAATAGCCCGAAGCCTGGCCCGCCGTATGGGTGGCGATGTGATACTTGACACCAGCTACCATCCAGGAGCAAGATTTGTTCTAACATTACCAAGATAAAAAAAAGAGTGCTGAACATCGATGATGATCAGCACTCATTGCTTTTAGGAGTGACTTAGTACCCAGACCCGGGATCGAACCGGGATGGATTGCTCCACTGGTGTTTGAGACCAGCGCGTCTACCGATTCCGCCATCTGGGCTTGACAGTTCAAGCTATTTCATCTCCTAAAGCGGGTGCAAAGATACTACTTTTATTTGAATTGACAAAAGAAAATAAAAAAAAACTTAGTTTTTCTTGTTTGTATCACAATTTATTCGTATCTTTGTAGGTAGAATTAATGCTAAAACCCTAGTGAATGGAAAAAACTGATCAGAAGAACTACTGCGTGATTCTCGCCGGGGGTCGCGGTCAGCGATTGTGGCCCGTAAGCAGAGAGCAGCATCCTAAACAGTTTCTTGACCTTTTTGGTACAGGCCGCACCTTGCTGCAGTCTACACTCGACCGTTTTAAGAAACTGCTACCTATAGAGAATATATTAGTATGTACGTGCGCGGAATACCAGCAGCTGGTTAAGGAACAGCTGCCCGAAGTGCCCGAACAGAACATCATAGTGGAACCCATACATCGCAATACGGCACCCACTGTGGCTTGGGCTTCGATGCGCATACTGCATCAGAACCCGAATGCCAACGTCATCGTATCGCCATCAGACCAGTTGGTGCTAAACGAGGCCTCGTTTGCCCACTGCATGGACATCGGCATAGGCTATGTATCAGAGAACCACGTGCTGCTGGCCATGGGCGTAAAGCCCACACGCCCAGAACCTGGCTATGGATACATACAGCTGGGCGACCTGAGTTGCAAGCCAGATGTGTATAAGGTAAAATCGTTTACCGAGAAGCCCGAACGCGACTTTGCACGCATGTTTATGGAGAGCGGCGAGTTCTATTGGAACACAGGTATCTTCATTTCAAGCGCCTACCATCTGCTTGACACCTTTGAGCATGTGTTCCCATCGGTACTCAGAACTCTGCGCTACGACAACCCCAACTACACTCACGAGGAGGAGATGAAGTTTGTGGCCGAGAACTATCCGCGCTACCCTAACCTATCGCTTGACTACGCCATACTGGAGCAGAGCGATAACAACGTGTTTGTGATGAAGTGCGACTTTGGCTGGGCCGACCTTGGAACATGGCACGCCATATACGAGGTGATGCACAAGGTGACCGACGACAACGTGGTGATGGACTCGGAGGTGATACTTGAAGACTGCAAGAACAACATCATCAAGCTGCCCAAGGGCAAGTTGGGCGTGTTTAACGGCTTAGAGGGCTACATAGTTGCCGAAGAAGACGGGGTGCTGCTCATCTGCAAGAAGAGCGACAACTCATCGATGGTAAAGAAATATGTAAACGAGGTAAGGATTAAATATGGTGATGAGTTTGTGTAACTACACAAACTCACCACGTATTTTCTCTGCGATAGCCTTAAACTCATCCTCGGTAAGCTTAAGCTTCTCGCGACGGAAGTCAACATCGGCCTCACTCTGCATAGGAATGAGGTGGATATGTGCGTGGGGCACTTCAAGACCCAGCACTACCTGAGCCACCTTCTTGCATGGGAAGGCCTTCTTAATGGCCAGAGCCACACGCTTAGCAAAAACCTGATAACGAGCCAACTCGTCGTCATCCATATCGAAGATGTAATCAACCTCGCGACGAGGAATCACAAGCGTGTGACCCTTTACCAGCGGATTGATATCGAGAAATGCGTAGAACTCCTCGTTCTCGGCACACTTGTAGCTGGGGATTTCGCCAGCTGCGATCTTGCTAAAAATATCCATAATTATCCTACAGTAATTTTGTCGATGCGGAGCTTAATGGTGCCACGGGGAATCTTTACTTCAACCTCGTCGCCCACCTTATGATTAAGCAGACCCTGAGCAATAGGAGTCTGAATAGAGATCTTACCCTCGCGCAGATTGGCCTCACTCTCGCTAACGATAGTATAGGTCATCTTGGCATTATTGGTAAGATTAGTCATCTCAACCTTAGAGAGAATCTGAACAGAGTCGGTGCTCAAACGGCTGGTATCAACCACCTTAGCATCGGCGATGGTCATCTTGAGCTGATTGATCTTATCCTCGAGATGAGCCTGAGCTTCCTTAGCTGCGTCGTACTCTGAATTCTCGCTGAGATCTCCCTTCTCACGAGCCTCGGCGATAGCTGCTGATGCCTTTGGGCGCTCAACTGCCTCTAAACGATGAAGTTCGGCTATCAGTTTGTCGTAGCCTTCTTGTGACATGTATGCCATAACATTTCAATATTTAATGATTTTACTATTTACTATTAAGCTGGGCGGACAAAAAAGAAAAGAATCCCGACTCACACAGTGTCGGAATCCTCGGATTTAATATGTCGTATCCTTACTTATTCGGTTGCAAAGATAAGCAATATTTTCGAATCAAACAAATTTTTTCGACAAAAAAAACAAAACCGCATATATTACCACAGCCGAAATCCAACCTCCAATCACATCAACAGCATAGTGTGCCTGAATGTAAACGGTGGCAAAGCACATCAGTACATAGAAGGGCAAGAGGGTAAAAAGGAGTTTGCGATTACATGCGTGCCAAGCCAAGAACAGCAGAATGGTGGTAACGCCTACATGACTGCTTGGGAAGGCAGCTGTGGGGCGCTCGCCAGCAGCATGGGCGCTGGCCACACACTGATAGAAGAATCCATCCTTCCATCCTGGTATAGGCAATGACTCATCGTGGGTAGCAAAGTAATCGCCCACGTTGGGGAAGTGTCCCTGTGCTATCTGATCGACACCTGCCGCCAGGTAGTAATACTGCGGACCCGTTACTGGCAGCAGTATAAAGATGACATAATAGACAAAGAACGATGTCAGAATGATGAATGTGACACGGGTGAACTCCTGATAACGATACAGGAAATAATATAGCGTAACCAGGGCTATGAGCGGATAATACGAGGCATAGCCTAAATGCATCAGCTCGCTGAACACAGGATTAGAGATTTTCTGCGAGAATAGCAGGGCAGGCTGCATGTGGAACAGCTGCTGTTCGTAGCCAGCAAACACATGGTCGAGATTATGGAACATGCGATTAAACTCGTATGTATCAGGATACCACCACGATAATAACGCCATTTGGGCTCCTACCCTACACATCATCGTGAATCGGCATGGAACCATTCTGTAAACACCCCATAGAGCCAGCGTCATTACCAGGAATCGCGCCCTGCCCCAAAGCATGGCCTCAGGGTTCTGCAGTTTGGTATATGTAATCAGCATCAGCAGCAGAGTGAACAGCATATAGGCCAGTATCACCCACTCTACCGCCAACAATCCCTTACGGGGTTTGCGCTCAAGTTCGAAAATCTTTTTTATAACCATTGGTTGTCTTTATACCATTTTATAGTTTCCTTTACACCTCGCTGCAAGTCGTACTCGGGCTTATAGCCCAGCTCGTTGATGGCGGGCTGTATGTCGCATCGCCAATTGCGCTGGCGCAGGATATTATACTTATCGTTATTAAGTGCGGTTACCTTACCTGTAGCACGTCCAATATACTCGCCAAAGAGAGTAACTACACGCAGCACCCAGATAGGCGCTTTGATTCGGATCCACCAAGGGCGACCCAATTCCTCGTGAATCAGATTACTGAAGGTCTCACTCTGATACACTTTACCATCGCTCAGGAAGTACTTGCGGCCGTTCTCACCCTTATCCAGAGCCAGGAACACCGCCTGAACCACATCCTTCACATAAACAAAGGTGATGTCCTGACGCTTATAGCCCACAGCAAAATCAGAGTGCTGCTTGATGCTCTTGGCCATAATAAAGTAATCCTTCTCGCGAGGGCCATAGACACCCGTTGGTCTTAATATTATATAAGGTACGCGCGAGGCCATCTGCTCAAGATACGACTCGGCAGCAAGTTTGCTCTTTCCGTAGGCGGTATTGGGCTGGGGCGTATCAGTTTCCTTAATCTCCTGGTATGGCTGCTGCTCCTTGATGGCGCCGAAGATACTAAGACTGCTGACAAACACAAATCGCTTGAGCGGCATACCAACCTCAAGGATTGCATCAATCAGATTCTTGGTGCCCTCGGTATTGATACGCGAAAAGTCCTGCTTATTCAAGCACTTGGTTACGCCCGCAGCATGAACCACGTAGTCGAACTCGTGACCACGCAACTGCTCAACAAGCTGACTCCTGGACGAGAGGTTGAGCTCGATGAAGTTGATACAATCATCCTGCAGATAGGCCTTAGAACTGCTTTTACGCACCACAGCCCATGTATCAAAGCCCCTACGAAGAGCCTCCTCAACTATAAATGAGCCGATAAAACCGCTTGCACCTGTTATTAATATCTTCATACAGTTTACAAATTTGGATGCAAAGGTACAATTTTTTAGGCACGGATTACACGGATTACACGGATTTTAACTATTCCGCAAAAAAAAACAGTGTTAATCCGTGTAATCCGTGCCTTTTTTACTATCTTTGCAGCATAGAATCATTAAAACAACATATCTATGGGAAAAAAGAAAGGTGGAAAGAGACTGGGCAAGAAGCAGGTGAGCGAACTGCTGCAGAACCTGTTCCAGCATAATCCAAACGAAACATTTACATTTAAGCAGATATTCAAGGTACTAAAATTAGATACCCACCCACTGAAGATGCTGGCCATCGACGTGATGGAAGAGATGGCATGGGATGACTTCTTATCGAAAGTGAGCGACAACTCATATCGCCTGAATCTGAAGACTCAGGTACAGGAAGGTACATTCCGCAGAAAGGCCACTGGCAGAAACTCGTTTGTGCCTGATGATGGCGGCACACCAGTATTCGTGGCCGAGCGCAACTCTATGTCGGCCATGGATGGCGACAAGGTGAAGGTATCGTACATGGCCCGCAGAGACAAGCATATCAAAGAGGCCATGGTTATCGAAATCGTTAAGCGTGCCCACGATACCATCGTTGGTAAGCTACGAGTAGAAAAGGATATGGCATTCCTGGTAACGCCCGACTCAACCTTTGTGCACGACATCATCATCCCCAAGCGTAAGCTTAAGGGCGGAAAGACTGATGACAAGGCGGTAGTTAAGGTTATCCAATGGCCCGATCAGGATCATAAGAACATCATTGGATCGGTAGTAGACATTCTTGGAAAGACTGGTGAGAACAACGCCGAAATGCACGCCATCCTGGCTCAATACAATCTGCCTTACAAGTATCCGAAGAACGTAGAAGAGGCAGCCGAGAAGATTGATGCAGCCATCACACCAGAGGAGATAGCCAGCAGAGAGGACTTCCGCGGGGTGTTTACCTGCACCATCGACCCAAAGGATGCCAAAGACTTTGACGACGCTCTGTCTATCCGCAAGATGGATAACGGACTTTGGGAGGTTGGTGTACACATTGCTGATGTGTCGCATTACGTTCGCGAAGGCTCGACTATCGACAAGGAGGCTTATGCACGTGCCACAAGTATCTATCTGGTAGACCGCACCATACCTATGCTACCCGAGCGACTCTGCAACTTTATCTGTTCGTTGCGTCCTGATGAGGAGAAGCTATGCTACAGCGTTATCTTCCAGATGGACGACGAGGCAAACATCAAGAACTGGCACTTGGCACATACCGTGATCAAGAGCGACCGTCGCTATGCCTACGAGGAAGTTCAGCAGATACTGGAAGACAACGGCGTGAAAGACGGCACAGGCGAACCAGCCCCAGCTGCAACGAAGAAGAATCCATATAAGGGCGAGAATGCTGAACAACTGATAACCCTCGATGCGCTGGCCAAGAAACTACGTGCTGCTCGCTTCAAGAACGGAAGTGTGAAGTTTGACCGCGAGGAGTTGCACTTCGATATCGACGAGACGGGCAAGCCAACAAAGGCTTACTTCAAGGTATCGAAAGATGCCAACAAGCTGATTGAGGAGTTTATGCTGCTGGCCAATAAGACCGTTGCCGAAAGTATAGGCAAAGTCAAGAAGGGTGTTAAGGCAAAGACACTGCCCTATCGTATACACGACCAACCAGACCCTCAGAAATTGGAGAATCTGCGTGAGTTTGTGGCCAAGTTCGGTTATAAGGTAAAGACAGCTGGCACCAAGGGAGCTATCACAAAATCGCTCAATGCCCTGATGTCGCAAGCCGAAGGCACACGCGAACAGAACGCCATTGAGACCGTAGCCCTGAGAGCCATGATGAAAGCCAAGTACAGCGTTCACAACATAGGCCACTACGGATTGGCATTCGAATACTACACGCACTTCACCTCGCCTATCCGTCGTTATCCCGACATGATGGTTCATCGACTGCTGACAAAATATCAGGATGGAGCCCGTTCGGCTAATAAAGACAAGTACGAGGAGTTCTGCGAGCACTGTAGCGATATGGAGCAGATATCGCAGAATGCCGAGCGCGATTCGATCAAGTATAAGATGGTTGAGTTTATGGCCGACAAGATTGGTAACACCTACGATGCGCACATCAGTGGTATACAATCTTACGGCATCTATGCTCAGATAGACGAGACCCACTGCGAGGGAATGATACCTATACGCGATTTGGGCAACGACTATTACGACTTCGATGAGAAGAACTATATGATTATAGGTCGCCGCCATCACACCAAGTACCAGCTTGGCGATCCTATCCGTATACAAGTGGCCCGTGCAAATCTGGAGCGTAAACAGTTAGACTTTACCTTAGCAGAGGATTAGCAAGGACAGAACATCGTTCATGCAATCGTTTGCATCAGCAAACTATCAAATACAGACCCGTTTGGAAACACCGAACGGGTTATTTTCGTACTTTTGCCAAAAATAACTAAAGACAATTGGTATGAAGATCAATTTCAACCTTGAGTACCAGACAACCTTCGGAGAAGAACTGGCACTGAACATCCTAAAGGATGGCAAGACAGAACAGCACAAGATGAGCACCATAGACGGGCTGCATTGGATGTGCGAGATGAGTAGGGCGGTGAAAGACGGCGCCCACATGGACTATTACTATACCGTGATGCGTGGTGATGTTGAAGCACGCCACGAATGGCTTGTTATTCCACACCGTTTGGAGTTTGCCGCCGCACGAGGCGCCAAGTACACAGCTTACGACCACTGGATTGACATTCCTGAGGATTCGTATATGTACTCTACTGCATTTACCGAGTGTGTAGCAGCACGCAAGCAGAATATGAGCGCACAGGCTCCTTATGGAAAAACCGTGCGACTGAAGGTACGCGCTCCACAACTGCGTAACAACGAGCGTCTGGCTCTGATAGGCGAAGGCGATACGCTTGGTAATTGGGAGGCTAAGCGAGCCATTGAGATGGTTGAACACGAGAAAAACGAATGGGTAATCAGTCTGAATGCCGACCAGTTAGGACGCACATTCGAATTCAAGTTCGTTGCCCTTGACGAAGAAGTCGATGTAACACCTCTGTGGGAGAACGGTATGAACCGCACCATCGAGCTACCACCATTGGAAGCAGGCGATGTTGTAGTATACGAACTCGCTCAGGCATACTTCCCCGTATATCCTTGGAAGGGCGCTGGTACCGTTATCCCCATCTTCTCACTGCGTAGTGAGGGAAGCTTCGGTGTTGGTGACTTTGGCGATCTGAAGATGATGATTGACTGGTGCGACAAGACCAAGCAGCGTGTGCTGCAGGTATTACCTATCAATGATACCAACATTACCCATACCTGGCAGGATTCTTATCCTTACAACTCTATCAGCATCTATGCCTTGCATCCACAGTATACCGACCTGCGACAGCTGCCACAGCTGAAGGACGAGAAACTGCGCAAAGAATATGAGGCTCTGCAGAAAACACTGAACGCCCTGCCACAGATAGACTATGAACGTGTGAACAACGCTAAGATGGACTATCTGCGAGCCATCTACGCTCAAGAAGGCGCAAAGGTGATGAAGACGGCCGCATTCAAGCAGTTCTTTGAGCAGAACAAGGATTGGCTGGTTCCATACGCTGCATTCTGCCATTATCGCGACTTGTATGGCACTGCTACATTCCAGGATTGGCCCAACCATCACACACTGCCCGAAAAGGAGCGCGAGGATATGACAAAAACTACGACTAAGCTGTATAAAGAGGTTGCATTCTGGTATTTTGTACAGTTTAACCTCGACCAGCAGATGCGTGCAGCACATGCCTATGCCCGCCAGAAGCGCGTAGTGCTGAAGGGTGATATCCCCATCGGAATCAGTCGCGATGGCGTTGAAGCTTGGGTAGAGCCCAAATACTTCAACCTGAACGGACAAGCCGGTGCCCCACCTGATGCTTTCTCGGCCAACGGTCAGAACTGGGGATTCCCCACATACAACTGGGATGCTATGTTGGAAGACGGTTGCTCATGGTGGGTTCGCAGATTCCGTAAGATGTCGGAGTACTTCGATGCATACCGTATCGACCATGTATTGGGTTTCTTCCGCATATGGGAGATTCCTATTGATGCCGTTCACGGTTTGTTAGGACAATTCTCACCATCGTTAGGAATGACCCGCGAAGAGATTGAGGCTTACGGTTTGCAGTTCCAGGAGGAGTTGTTCACAAAGCCATTTATTGCCGACTGGACACTCGATCGTATGTTCGGCGAGCGTGCACAGTATGTAAAGGACAACTTCCTGAATCACGCCCACGACGACATCTGGCAGATGAAGCCAGAATATGATACACAACGTAAAGTAGAAGCAGCCTTCAAGGGTAAGACCGACCAGGCCGATCTGAACCTGCGCGACGGACTATATGCCTTGATTAGTGATGTACTATTTGTTCGCGACCGCAAGCACAGCGATAAGTTCCACCCAAGAATCGGTGTACAGAACGACTTTATCTATCAGGCTCTGTGGGATAACGACAAGGCTGTGTTCAATCGTTTGTACAACGACTACTTCTATCGCCGCAACAACCAGTTCTGGTATACTGAGGCAATGAAGAAGTTGCCACGTCTTACTCAGGCCACCCGCATGTTGGTATGCGCCGAAGACCTGGGAATGGTACCTGACTGCGTGCCCTGGGTAATGAATGAGTTGCGCATTCTGAGTCTTGAGATTCAGTCGATGCCAAAGGATCCTACTGTTCGATTCGGCAAACTATCGCATAACCCATATCGTTCGGTCTGCACAATATCAACCCACGATATGTCGACACTTCGCCAATGGTGGGATGAGGACGAAGAGCGTACTCAAGCATACTACAATGCTTCATTGCGCCGTGGTGGAGCAGCACCTCACCCACTGCCAGGATGGCTGGCAAAGGATATTGTGAGCCGTCATCTCACATCGCCATCTATGCTCTGTCTGTTGTCATATCAAGACTGGATGAGCATTGACGAGAATCTGCGTCTGCCCGACCAGAACGCTGAGCGCATCAATATTCCGGCCAACCCACGTCACTATTGGCGTTATCGCATGCATACTACTATCGAGCAGTTGCTGCAGGCCGACAGCCTCAACGAAGAAATCAGCACATTAATTATTCAAAGCGGAAGAAAATAAAAATGAAAAAGTTACTCTTATCGCTGGCTTTGCTGCCTATGATGGCAATGGCCGGCAACGTAAAATCGCCTAACGGCAATATAGAACTTAAATTCTCAGTTAATAAGGAAGGTCGCCCCGTCTACGAGATGACATATAAGGGACGTGAGGTGATAAAGCCTTCTTTTCTCGGACTGGAGTTGGCTAAGGACAAGCATGCTTCAGCCGGACTGAAAGAAACCGACCTGATGGACGGATTCAGCATCAAGAACGAAAGAACAAGTGAGTTTGATGAAACCTGGCAACCAGTTTGGGGAGAGACCAAGGACATCAGGAATCACTACAACGAGCTGGCAGTAACACTGCAGCAGATGTGGTTGGAACGCGTAAAATCGAACCAACCAGGTTTGAGGCTGGATCAAAAACACCACAGCAGAGAGATGATCATTCGTTTCCGCGTATATGACGATGGTATCGGATTTCGCTACGAGTTTCCACAGCAGGCCGATTTGAACTACTTCCTGATAAAGGAAGAGCATACCGAGTTTGCAATGGCAGGCGACCATACAGCATGGTGGCTGCCAGGCGACTACGACACTCAGGAGCAGGAAACTCAGGAGTGCAAATTATCAGAGATTCGCGAAAAGATGAAGACGGCCGTAAACTGGGGTAATTCATCAGTAGCTGTTTTCTCGCCCACAGGTGTTCAGACCTCGCTACAGATGAAGAGCGACGATGGACTCTACATAAACATCCACGAGGCCGCATGTCTGGATTATGCCACAATGCACTTGGAGTTGGTTGATGCTGAGACAAAAGCACTTACCACGCAGCTTGGCGGAGGTAGTAATGCATATACACCAAATCCAACAGCTTCGGAATATCCATTGCCAAAGCCAATGACGTTTGTGAGTCATCTTACTCCAGATGCCACTGGTCTGAAAGGCTGCATGCAGACACCATGCACAACTCCTTGGCGTACCGTTATGGTATCAGACGATGCACGCGACATGCTGTCGAACAACCTTATTCTGAACCTGAACGAGCCCTGTAAAATTGAGGACACATCGTGGATTCATCCTACAAAATACTGTGGCGTTTGGTGGGAAATGATTGTTGGCCGTGGCAACTGGCACTATACGAACGACTTCCCTAGCATCCAGCTCGATAAGATAGACTGGACAAAGGTTAAGCCCAATGGAACCCATTGCGCCAACAATGAGACTGTGAAGCGTTACATAGATTTCGCAGCAAAGAACGGCCTTGACGAAGTACTGGTTGAGGGTTGGAACGTAGGTTGGGAAGACTGGGCCAATATGTGGAAGCGCGATGTATTCGACTTCGTTACTCCATACCCCGACTTCGACATCAAGATGCTGAACGACTATGCTCACTCTAAAGGCGTAAAGATTCTGATGCACCACGAGACATCAAGCTCTACACAGAACTACGAACGCCATATCAAGGAGGCCTACGAGTTGATGAACAAATACGGATATGATGCAGTGAAAACTGGTTATGTAGGCGACATCATTCCTCGTGGTGATCATCACTATTCACAGTCGATGAACAATCACTACTTGTATGTGATTAAAGAGGCAGCCAAGCATCATATTATGGTAAACTCGCACGAGGCTACTCGTCCTACAGGCCTATGTCGCACCTATCCAAACCTGGTTGGTGGCGAATCAGCTCGTGGAACAGAGTACGAGGCATTCGGTGGAAATCGCCCCGACCACACTTGTATACTGCCATTCACACGTCTGCAAGGTGGCCCAATGGACTACACCCCAGGTATCTTTGAAACCAAACTTTCAACTTGGAGCAAGAACACATCATGGGTTCGCACCACACTATGCGGCCAGTTGGCTCTTTACCTCACCATGTACTCACCACTGCAGATGGCCGCCGACCTGCCCGAAAATTATGAGCGTGAGGATTTGGCCCCAGCCTTCCAGTTCATCCGTGATGTGGCATGCGACTGGGACGACTCGAAGTATCTGGAAGCAGAACCTGCAGACTACATTACCGTAGCCCGCAAGGCCAAAGGTACCGACAACTGGTTTGTGGGTGGAAAGTGCGACGAGAACGGACATAAGACCGTTATCAAACTTGATTTCCTTGACAAAGGCAAAAAGTACGACTGCACCATCTATGCAGATGCTAAAGATGCCCACTACGAAAAGAATCCTAAGGCCTTTACTATCACCAAACGCGTGGTTAAGCAGGGCGATGTTCTGAAGATTAACGAAGCCCCTGGAGGCGGATTTGCTGTATCACTTATGGCTAAATAACAAATCGAATGAAGAAATTGATATTCGCAGGATTATTGTCTATGCTACTGCCCAAACAGGCGGTAGCACAGACTTTTAAGGAGGTTGATTATACTCCTAATCAGACCAAGTTTGTGCTCTTTGCGCCCAACGATGCCAAACAAGTTACAGTTCGCATCTACAAGGATGGACTTGGTGGCAAAGCCATCAAAACTGCCAAGATGCAGAAGTCAGGCAACGAGCAATGGACAACTACTATTAAGGGCGACCTGATGGGAAAGTTCTATACCTTTGATATGGGTAAAGGCGAGTGCGCAGGTGTGTTTGCCAAGGCTGTTGGTGTTAATGGCCGTCGCGGAGCCATCATCGATATGGCTAAGACCAACCCTGCCCATTGGTGCTGCGATAAAGGTCCTGTTACAAAATCGCCTGCAGACCTTGTTATCTACGAGATGCACCATCGCGATTTCTCCATCGCCCGCAAAGATGCAAAATATCCTGGAAAGTTCATGGCTCTCACAGAGCCCTGGGCTATTGAGCATCTGAAACAACTTGGCGTGAATGCTATTCACATTCTGCCCAGCTACGATTATGGATCGGTAGATGAGACACGACTGAACGAGCCACAATACAACTGGGGATATGACCCTGTGAACTACAATGTGCCCGAGGGTGGTTATTCTACGAATCCCTATCAGCCCGAAGTCCGTATCAAGGAATTCAAGCAGATGGTAAAAGCTATGCACGATGCAGGCATCAGAGTGATTCTTGATGTGGTTTACAACCACACATACGACATCGAACATTCAAACTTCCAGCGCACTTATCCCGACTATTTCTATCGCAAAACCACCGATGGCCAATACAGTAACGGAAGCGGTTGCGGTAACGAGACGGCATCAGACAAGCCCATGATGCGCCAATTCATGATTGAAAGTGTGAAGTATTGGATCAACGAGTACCACATCGACGGCTTCCGCTTCGACCTAATGGGTGTTCACGATATCCAAACCATGAACGAAATACGCAAGGTTGTTGACGCTATCGATCCGAGCATATTTATCTATGGCGAAGGTTGGAGTGCTGGCTCATGCGCTATTCCTAACGACCAATTAGGCATGAAAGCCAACATACCACAGATGCCTGGTATAGCAGCTTTTAGCGACGAGATTCGCGATGCACTACGCGGTCCCTTCAGCGATGACACCAAACCAGCATTCCTAGCAGGCCTTGCAGACAATAAGGAGAGTCTGAAGTTTGGCATTGTAGGCGCAATCCGTCATCCACAGGTAAATATGGCGAAGGTAAACTATAGTCAGAAGCCTTGGGCCGTTGAACCAACACAGATGATAAGTTATGTGAGTTGTCACGATGACATGTGTCTGGTAGATCGTTTGAAATCAAGCATACCTGGCATCACGACCGAAGAACTGATAAGACTCGACATACTGGCGCAAACAGCGATATTCACTTCACAAGGCGTACCCTTTATGCTGAGCGGCGAAGAGTTGCTACGTAATAAGAAAGGTGTGCACAATAGTTTTGAGTCACCCGACAGTATCAACCAACTGCCATGGGAGAATCTGAAGAAGTATCCACAAGTATTCAAATACTACAAAGACCTCATTCAGTTGCGCAAGAATCATCCCGCTTTCCGCTTAGGTAACGCAGACCTGGTTCGTAAACATCTGGAGTTTATCGATACACCTGAAGGCACTGTAGCTTTCCGACTGAAGAACTATGCAGGGCGCGATGACTGGCGCAACATTATTGTTGTACTAAATGCAAATAAGGAACCTGTAGAGATTTCAATTCCAGACGGCAGATATACTGTTATATGTTGCGATGGCAACATCAACGAAAACGGCCTCGGTACCATCGCAGGCACCAAGACCGTTGTTGACTCGCAGTCGGCATTAATCATTCACGATTAATTCATTCCGATATTACTTAATAAGAGCCTTCAGAAAATTAACCATTTTCTGAAGGTTTTCTTCTGCATACATACCCATGCCGTGTCCACCCTCAGGAACGAAAGTTGCTTCAGTCTTAACACCAGCAGCTTTCAGCGTCTCATAGAACATCTTTCCCTGACAACATGGAACAACGTTATCCTTCTCACCATGGAAGATGATAACAGGAGGATCGTTCTTGTCTACATAAGTTGTTGCACTCAGACTAAGGTACTTATCTGGCTCCTTAGCCAGTTTAGAGTTCAGCAGCACGTCCTCAGGACTATTCTCTCCCATCTTCATAGACTCACCACAGTCCATAGCAGTGAGGTCGATAGGGCCAGACCAGTCACAAGCTGCATTAACAGCACTGCTCTCGTTCAGGAAGTTTCCTACATTTCCCTCAAGGTCGATATCAACAGTTCCCACCTTGGTCTGCTTGGTACCACTGGTAGTAGCAGCAGTAGAAGCCAGATGACCGCCTGATGAAAAACCGCTGGTAGCAATAAACTTGGTATCAAACTTATACTTCTTAGCCTCACCACGCACAAAACGTATCACGGCACGGATGTCATGAATCTGTGCAGGCCACTTAGCATCCATACTTGAACGGTGATTAGGACAAACCACTGCAAAACCGGCATCAAGCAAGCTCTTGACGATAGTACCAAGGTCGGCAGCACCCTTACTGCTATTGCTGAACCAGGCACTTCCATAGATATGAATTACAACGGGATAAGAAGCCTTCTCCTGCTTGGGCAGATAGATATCACAAGTGTGATAAGCCTGATCGTCGCCAGCATAGTTCACGTCCTTCCACTCCTGCGAAGTCTCCAACTTTACCTGAGGTATCTGGAATCCTCCGAATCCGCCTGCCGGCTGAGCCATAGCTACTGCTGACAGACATAGCATACATACTGAAAATAATGTCTTCTTCATTTTATTAATGTTTTAGAATATACATGTACATCACTTGTGTCGGACTCACGTCCTAACAAGAATTTATCGATAAACGCCAGCACCTCTGGCCATTGGCACTCAGGCAACTGACAATGCCCATGACCGCCTACGATACTCCAACCCATGCGGTCGGCAGCACCGAATCGTGCCCATACTTTTCTGGCTTCCTGGGCAGAAACCAGCATGGCATTATCGGCCAACCATTTGTAATCAGGATTACCCAACAGCAACAAGGCTCTTGGAAATACCAGCGCACAAAGCTCATGCTGGTCGTATGGCAATTGATAAACGCTGTCGCCACGGAAATTCTCCAGCTGACTCTCCAAGAACCAGTGGTAGTCTGTCCTGTCGATATTCTCTACATCGTTCTGCAGATGCGAGATACGCCAGGCAGCAGCACCACCGCCACCAGGCTCTTGAGCGATAGTAAGAGCTACACGCTCATCGAACGCACCACAATAAAGCGCCATCTTACCAGCATACGAACAACCTGTAACTCCAATATGCTTCATATCGATCTTGGTTACTTCAGAGCCCAACAGTTCCAGTCCGTCGAGCAGTCTACTAAATCCCCAAGCCCATTCACTATATGCGCCATTATCCTTTAAATGAGGATAGAGTCGGTCGAAGTTATGCTCACCCCTCTCATGATGCTTGCCCCACTGGCCATAATCGTTAACCTGCTTCTCGTGGAAGTTCATTGTAGCGATAGGACGATCCTCAAACAGCTGGCGTGGAAGAGCAATCATGCTCGATCCAATCATAAGCGGATAGGGAGCCTTACCTGTCTTCGGATATTTGATCTCAGAGGTCAAGGTAAGTGTTTCGCCATTCACCGTAACATCCACAATCAACGTATCACCAGACATTCGAGCCTTGATACTCTCTTTGTTTACAGTAGGTTTCTCGCCAATACCATAATGCTGGATCAGAGCAGCAATCTCGCTGCGTTTGCGAGACCAATCGCTAAAACCACTAACGCCTTCAAGTGGATCAGGCAGGTTCTTGATAACGGGCAACTTGCTTGCCTCGGGCATAGCCGGCTTAGCAAAAGCAGCACCTGTATTTTCTACTTGGTAAAACAAAGGTAGTTGGCTACCCTCCTGCGCCTGAGCACAGAGGGTAGCGCAACAAAATACAATAGTTGATATAATTCTCATTAGTTATCCTTATTAAATATTGTTTAATCATTACCACCAAAGCCGCCGCCGAAGCCGCCACCAAAGCCACCGCCCATAGCAGGAAACTCTGGATCTGGCTGTTTCTTTATATCGAGCATCAACTTAACCAATGCTCTACGACGTTGACTCCATGTAGGATAATCGTTTGCATCGAGTTTATTCATCTTGAAACCAGGCATCTGCATGCCGCCCTGTTGCTGAGTAAAATCCTGGGCGGTAACGGTAATCATACATGGTTTTGTTTTTCCATCAGCAATCATTCTGTCGGCGATAGCATCAGCGCCACCAACCTTAAACCAACTTTCAACCGATTCACCTTCTACAGGAATCAACTGGATAAAGGCAGGCATCACGCCCATTCGCATATTACCAGAAGAATAGAAAGCAGTATTACGCTGCAAGTCGTAGCTTACACGTCCGTGAGCTATTTCTCCCTGAGATGCGAAGTTGAATGGAGACTTAGGATTGTCGGCAATGCTGTATTTGAATCCAGCATCTGGTGCAATAAACATATTGCTGGGGTCGGCAACCTGCATGCCATCAACCACAAAACAGTATTTGAAGGTTTCAAACAAGTTGTCAGTCATCATCACACTCCATACGCCATCGCTATCACGTTCCATTGCCAAATTATCGGGCAGAATCTCGCACTCCAACTCTACCTTCTGAGCATCAGGTGCCTTGAAACGGAAAACGATACCATCCTCAGTATATTCTGGTGAAATGATGGGACGTGGAAAGAGTCGTGCCATAACACCAGGGGTAAACTGCTGCTCTTTTCCAGTTGCTGCAGGAGCTGGCTCACCATTCTTCATTGCCTCCTCTGATGCCTTCTTATTGAAGAGCAGAGGTAGCGTCTTAGTCAGGAAATACTTTGCGTTCATCCAGGTATGTCCAAACTTATCGTTAGTAAACTCCTTAACGCTGCGGATACCTTTCTTATCAAGGAATTCCATATAGTCGCGGGCATTACCATACAGGAAATCATCGGTACCCACACCTAACCAGAACAGACGGATTTTCTTGTTGGTATCATCGGCATTATCGTAAACACCGGCAATATCTGTAGAAGTGAACGAACTATAGCTGCACAAATATGAGAACTTATCAAGATTACTCAATCCATTGAATAATGCCTGGTTACCTCCACGTGAGAAGCCTCCAATAGCACGATGGTCTTTGTTATTAATAGTACGATAGTTCTTCTCGATGTAAGGCATTAAGTCATTTATAAGGTCCTTACTGAAAACATCGCCACCAAATCTTGTTTGCGGAGCACCATTTGCAGCAGGAGCAGCCAACAGCTTGGTGGGGTTACCGTATGGTAATACGATTATCATCTCCTTGGCAGCCTTCTTTGACAACAGGTTGTCGAGGATATAGTTTACACGGCCTACCTTATAATAAACCTCTTCAGTATCTGTGGTACCACTAATCAAATAGAATACGGGATACTTCTTATCAAAGCTCATCATATAGTTAGGTGGAAGATATACGATAGCAGTATTAGTTCCACCAAGACTATTAGAATAATAGTGGATATACTCTATCGTACCATGTGGCACATCCTTGATGTCGTGAGCAAGTCCATCCTTCGATTTAATCTCCAACAAGCTGTTCTTAAAGCCCTCGTTGGGGAAATACTGAGGATTGTCGGGATCCATAATGCTTACACCATCAACCACAAAGCAATAAGGATACATGTCGGGGGCTGCAGGTCCTAATGTAACAGTCCAAAGTCCTGTCTTTGCATCTTTCTGCATAGGCTTTCGCCCAGCAAACTGTACATCAACCAACACCTCTTTGGCTTGGTCGTTCTTGTACTGGAACGTCACCGTACCATCCTCATGACAGATGGTTTCGGCGTTTGCCTGCATGCAACAGGCTAGAAGAAACATAAAAAATGATTTGGTCTTCATACGTTAAAAGTTTATGTTGTTAGTAAATTGTATAGCCAGCTCTAATAAACACAGGAATATAGGCTTTAGTAACAGGTGTTGTTACATATTGCCCTCCATCGTAGTGTTTACCCGTACGATAGTCAGTCCAGCCACCCTCGTTCTTAGGGAGGTAAGTCTGCCAAGAGGTAACTCCAGGCTCTGTGACAGGACTGATTAAAAGTGCAGGGCCAAACATATATTCATACTTTTGCTTCAAAGCCTCAGCATCACCTGAAAAATCGAATACCAGAGGACGCATGAGAGTGCCACCCTCTTCTGATACGGCTTTGGCACACCGTTGGATATAAGGCAAAAGCTGATAACGCTCTTTCAGACACTGTGCAATAATATCTAGTGCATCCTTGCCATAATTCCAAGGTTCGGTATTACTCATATAACCATGAACACGCATCAGGGGCAGATAAACAGCCGTTTCAATCCATCGCAACATTCGTTCAATATAAGCAGTGTCGGTATATTGATTCTGTGGACGGAAAAATCCACCTGCATCGTATGTCCACCAAGGGATACCAGCAGCCTGCATGCCCAAACCTGCAGTAATCTGCCTACGGAAAGTCTCCCAATCATTGCCGACATCGCCGCTCCACATGGCAGAACCATAGCGTTGGATACCAGCAAATCCACAACGGGTCAATATCATGGGTTCCTTTCCTGCTGCTATCAGGCCTTCGTATACAGTCTTATTAACCAACAACGGATACACATTGCGCACCTGCTCACCGGTCCATTTTCCTTTGTTTACCATGCGACCTACCAGATCGTCATTTTCTGGTTCTGTTGCATCCTGCCACCATGCGTCTATACCTAACGGTAATAAGCGCTGTTTAAAATTCTTCCAATAAGCAGCTGCTGCATCGGGATTAAAGAAGTCTATCCAATCGGTACCAGGAATATAATGGTTACCAACCTCCATCTCCTGTCCTACTTCCGAGTTCTTGTCTATCTTCGACCATACACTCAGCATGAGCTTTATTCCCATTTTATGCAGACTATCTGTCAACACTTTGGGATTGGGATAATTGTCTTCATCAAACTGCATAGAATTCCACCCATGCTTACCCCAATATTGCCAGTCTTGAACAATCACACTTACCGGTAATTGTTCACTCTGAAAACGATTTGCCGTCTGAAGTATCTCATCTGACGAATGAAAACGTTCACGACAGTGAATATAACCCAGCGCCCACTCTGGCATCTGAGGGCATTCGCCAGTAAGCTCACGATAAGTAGCAATTATCTCATCTGGAGTACCAACAAAAACAGTATAGTCCACAGCATCGGCCACTGGCGAACGGAACGTTGTTTCATCCTTCACCTTATTATAATATAGAACAGGCTGATCTTCTTTGGTTAGTTCGGCAGACAACTGATGATTGCCTTTTGTAAGACGTACAATCTTTGAGGCTGTTGGTGGCAACCATAGGTTCTGCATCTCTATTACCGACTGACCATCGATAGCGAGATTATGCCTGCGAGCCATCTTCTGGCCCACATCCAGCAGCAAGGCATAGTCGCCCTCTTCATCTATATGAATAGAAGCCTCAAAGATATGGCGTTCACGTATCTCACGCTTTCCGCCCTCAGTCGAAGTCACATCAACTACTTCGCTCTCACCCACTCCTGCTCGTTTTACAAGTCTTACGCTCTTCTCGCAAGGATTAAACTCTGTCAGACCATAGTTGTTCCACAAAACACCATAACCCTTACTCGACAACAGCATTGGGATACTGATTTGAGTATTGACTTGGGTGAGTCGACGCGACAAGCCTCTGATGTTGCTATAACCATCCTGAAACTGTCCAAGGCCATAAAGGCACTCATCTTTCGGAGATTTGAAAGCAAGTGTAGCCTCACCTGCGTTATATTTGTGGGCAGATGCATTAAAAACCACCTTACCGTTCTTATCCTTTACAACCAGTGAGTTTCCCTTGACTATAGCAGTAATATCAGCCTTCTTCAGTTTATCATGCTTCACATACAACCAATCTGGCAACGTATTTCGTGCTTTCGGATCAGCATACCTCACGCGAACGGCATTTTTAGCAACATAGCTTACCATCAGCTTCTCCTGGGCAGCGGTAAACGATACCATTACCCACAACAACATAACCGAAAGCAGTTTCCTCTTCATTAGCCCTTGTATTTTTACTTAAACTGCCACCAGTCTAAGCGTACGTCGCCGCTGGCCTTGTCGAAACAGATATAGAGGTCGTGAACACCTTCGGCATTCTTCACCTTACCACTAAAGGTGCGGTACTTTTCTACAGAACCTGTCTTGCCGATAGTAACTGTACCCACCACAGGTCCTTTGTTGCTGTCCAATCTCAGATTAACAGTAACACCACCAGTTGAAGCTGCTATAACATTGAACTGCTTAGCACCCTTGGTTCCAAAGTCGACGCCACGAAGTTTAATATACTCACCGTTATCGATATCAAAGATATACATATTCTTCTTACCGGTAGATGCTGGCATATCAGCTATCACACCGGTATTCTCTATACCCATTTTAGCACTCTTCAGTCCATAGCCCCAAGCCATTGTCTCTGCTTCCACCCTCTTATAAGGATTAAGCCAGTGCAACTGCTTCATAGGCTGCTGATCCAGCCAATATGGAACCTCCTGAATGGTTCCATCGGCATTATAGGTAATCTCTGTAGCCGATACACTACGACGCTCATGGTGAACAAATGTCTCAAGATGCATCAGGTCGTAGTTCTGACCAAACACATAAGAATGGCCTTTGTAATCGCATATTCCTGGATGATTTCCACGATCGCGCTGTGTAGGCTTCATGATATAGCCTTTCCACTCCCAAGGCCCTGTAGGACTGTCGCTCATCGCATAGCCAAGAGCTTCAGGACAGCAGGTTGATGCAAAACCAAGATAGTAATGACCGTTACGCTTATAGAACCAAGGTCCTTCCTGATAGTTTGGAATATGTGGCAACTTTGTTACACCACTTGTCAGCGATGTCATATCCTCACCAAGCTTAGCCCAGAAGGTGTGTGGATTACCCCAGTACATATAAGCCTGACCATCATCATCAGTATATACCGATGGGTCGATATCATACCAATTGCTCTGGTCCCATACCAATGGTTTGCCCAGAGGATCCTTAAATGGTCCATAAGGCGAATCTGCCTCAAGCACACCTATGCCATGTCCATGCAGAGGAGCATAAAGATAATATTTTCCGTTACGTTCAACTGTCTGTATAGCCCATGCACCATTCTCACGACTGCGCCAAGAGAAATCCTTCAGCGATGCTACTGCACCATGCTCTGTCCAGTTTACCATATCGGTGGTGCTCCACAACAACCAGTCGTACATAAAGAATCCGGCTGAACTTTTTTCATTTTCATCGGGGATGTCCTCAGGCGAAGCATCGTGAGATGTGTAGAGGAACAGCGTATCTCCAACAACCAGTGGCGAGGGGTCGGCGGTGTATTTGGTCTGGAACAGCGGCATGTTCACCTGCTCCAGTCCGCGCATCTCCCACCAGTCGAAGTTAAACAATTTCGGACCTTTTCGTCCAGTAAATACTAAATAAAGATCGTGGCGTCCCTTAACGAGTTCTGTGAAGTCTGCAGTCAGTGTCTGCCACTTCTCCCAACCTCCTGTTGCAGGAACTTCCAATTTACAAAGTATCTTACCATTGATACTGTCGAAACGTACCTCAATATTACCACCACGAAGTCCACTGGCCACACGGGCAGTAAAAGTACGGGGCAGTTTGTTGCAGAAACATACATTCTGCAGTTTAATATAATCACCGTTGTGTATATCGCTTACATAAACACCAACCTCGTCATTTTGCTCAGTTTTAACACCCCTTGAAAAAGCCATCGTCTCAGCCTCCACCTTACGATAAGGACTAAACTCAGCCACAGGTTTTACACCCTCATCTGTTGGCATAATGGTTGGGAAACTGCCATCGGCATTGTATTTAAACTCCTCTACAGCCACACTGCGACCAAAGCCACCACCTTGTGGCAGTTTGCCTGTATGGTAGAAGAAATAGCTATGTCCTTTATAGTCGGCTACACCACAATGGTTAGTAAACGAGTTTGTATCGCAAAGAGGCATAATCTCGCCAGCATATTTCCAAGGTCCAAGTGGTGAAGGAGCTGTACTGTAGCTGATATGCTCTGGCACGCCACCGGCAGCATACAGCAGCTGATATACGCCATTACGTTTAGTAAGCCATGGGCCTTCTACATACGAGTCTTTATACTTTTTACCCTTCTCGCGTTCTTTCATCATCGGACCACCAAAGGCTTCTTCTGTCATAGGCAGTTTGCCAAGTTCACCCTCGTACGAAATCATATCGCGGTTCAACTTCAGATAGTAAACCTGAGGATTTCCCCACATCAGCCATGCCTGCCCGTCGTCATCAATCATCACAGTCGGGTCGATATGATCCCATGAACCGTTCTCAAATAATGGTTTGCCCAGCGCATCTTTAAATGGGCCTGTTGGCGAGTCAGCCACAGCCACACCGATGGCCATACCTCCGGAAATCTTTGAGTGAGCACAGATATACCAATAAAACTTGCCATCGCGTTCGATAGTTTGCGATGCCCAAGCACGATCGTCAGCCCACGAGAAGCTCTCAAGTGCCAGAGGTGATCCATGATCCTGCCAGTTTACCATATCCTGAGTTGAATACACTCGCCACTCCTGCATCCAGAAGAAATCAGCGCCATCCTCATCATGGCCGGTATATACATACATAGTTCCGTTATGTACCATTGGCGCAGGGTCGCTAGTACACCATGTCTGCACAAAGGGGTTCTGTGCCTTCGTGCCCGTAGCAAGCAGCAATAATGCTGCCATTGCGGTTGTTTTCTTGATCATTCTATTATCGTTTATTAGTTTACGACTGCAAAGGTACATCAAAAAAACGACATCAGATTTCGTAAATGTATCATTTACTTTACTAAACGTAACACAAACAAAAAGTCCGGACTTTCACAAGCCCGGACCCCCAAAACAATGTAAAGTTCTAAAATTACCCGCCCACTAGAGGGGCAGATAATATCATTCACCGCTCAGACCGTCGGCAATACCGGCGTATACATGCTTGCGGTAGTAATTCTGATCCCAGATACCAACAGGCTCGCCTGGACGCCAGCCGCTAGTAGCAGGAGCGTCGGTAGCGCACCACAAGGTGATACCCCACTGCTGAGCTGCAGGGATATTAGCCTTGTACTGCTGGATAATCCACTTATAGTATTCAGCCATCTGGTGATGCTGCTCCTCGGTCATATCGGCAGTCTTAACTGCGTTGCCGTTAGCATCTACGTAGCCCATGTCAAGCTCTGAGATACGAATCAGCTTACCAGTCTCGGCCATCATCTTGAACGACTTGATAATCAGTTCTTTTCTCTTGGCAAGCTCATCAGCGTCAGCATAGCAAGAAACGTGCATCTGCGAACCGATACCATCGATAACGGTCTTGCCGTCAGACTCCCACTTGTTAATCCAGCTGATGAGAGACTCAAGCTTCTTGTTACCAGAAGCATCCCAGTCGTACTCAAGGTTGTAGTCATTAACGAAGAGCTTCAGATCGTTGCCACCATACTGGCGAGCAAGCTTAACAACAGTGCGAACATAATCCAGATCGCCCAGATAATCCTGCCAGAAGAAGTTCTCGGTATCGTCGGCCTTACCATGCTGCAACTGACCGTTAGCACCAATAGGCTCATTTACAACCTCCCATGCCTTTACAAGCATGTTACCGTCATCGTCCTTACAAGCATCCATGATACCATGAATCCACTTATCCATTGCATAGGTAAGAGTATCCTTCTTCTCCTGTGCGGTCTGAGGAATACCACCACCTGCGTTCTCCTTCTCAACCTGGAATACGATATTGTCGAAGTAGAACTTGGTCTTTTTCTTATTCTTAGCCAAGTTGAAAGCAACAGTACGCATATTGTCCATATCGCTCTCGACTGCAGCATCGATAGAGAAGTGCTGCCACTCTGGCTTGAAGGTTGGAGAACCGATACAGTGCCAAATCATATAAGCACCTGGCTCGTTATGAGCTTGAGTATCAGCACCACCTTCGATATCTGAACGATAATCAAACTCTACGTGGATAGGAGTACCTGCAGGCAGAGTCTCTGGCAGACGGATAAAGAACTGAGTATCCCAATCCTGTGAAGGATTATCCTCAGACTGAAGCATAATACCTCTAGAACCGTCCATACCTACACCATCATAGATAGTAGAAGCGTGAGGACCACCGGTTGAAGGCTCTGTTGTAAAGAAGCAACTTACATCATCACCCTCCATATCACCATTGGTAATCAAATCAGCCATATACTTAACAGGACCACTGGCAGACTTCTCCTTCTCAACCTCGAGAACAAAGTTGTCGAAGTAGTACTCGTTAGCTGCTGTCTGATCTTTCTTTGCAAGGTTAAAGGCAATAGTCTTCATACCGCCATCCTTAACCATATCACCAGAAGCTGTTACATCCTTAGAGAAATGCTGCCACTCAGAAGTAAAGTTTACAGCACCGATACAATCCCAATGATGGTATGCACCTGGATCGCCATGAGCCTGAGTACCACAGCTTACTGTAGTATTGGCCTTATAATCGAACTCAATATGGAATTTGGTTCCATCCTGAAGTGCCTCAGGGAATGCAATCCAGAACTGAGTATCCCACTCCTCGGCAGCGCCTGTTGGAGAAACAACCTTAATACCATTTGAGCCGTCCTTACCAGCACCTGCAGTGATAGCAGAATTAGCTGTAGCGCCATTACCCTCCTTGGTATAGAAGTTGCTAGTGCCACTGCCTTCGAGGTCGCCATTCTTCATGACACTCTCCATGTACTTAATGGTTGCAGCAGCGCCACCAGTAGCCTGACCTTCTATTGCAAATGAAGGACCACCCCAGTTTGCACCCCAACCATCAGTTGACTTCTCATCAAAAGTACCATTTACAACCATCTCGGTATCAGAACCCTTTTCTTTACATGATACGTTATCAATACATACATCTCCAGCAATCTTACCGAAGACAAACTGCAACTGATCATGATCGAAAGCAGCTTCAAACTCCCACTGAAGGTCGGTAAATGTCTTTGAAGTAGCATAAGAAGCCAGATACTGAACATCGTTAGAGCCACCCCACTGGTTTTTATTGGGGCTTGTGCTCCAAATAGGCCAAAGGCCGAATGTTCCAGAAGGATAATCATCAGCAGTCTTTACACTTATCTTAACAATATAGGTCTTACCAGCTACCATAGGAGTTGGAAGAGTATAAATAGCCTGCTTATCCCACTGGTTAGCGCCTGCATCGCCATTATGATATACAATACAAGGATCTACACCAGCAGGGGTAACAGGTACAGGCTTATCGGCAATCAGAGTGTTGAGCCACTTAACAGGCTGCTGAGCATGCCATGCCAGAGTATGACCATAGATATTCAGGCCAGCCTCGTGAGCAGCTTTTACATACTCCTCGACTGTTCCAAAGTTTGTGCCACCCTTCTCGTCAATACAAGAGCCCATCTTCATAGCATTACCTGCTACGGTCTCTGTAAAGTTAACGTTGGTAACCACATAGGTAACGCCCTGCTTTGCATAGTCGGAAGCATCGGTACCTATACCCAACTTAAAGTCCGGATCGGAAACATATTCTTTCAAGGCTTTATAGTCGTTGAGGTATGCATATTCTGCAGACAACTCAGGACGAGTAACCTCGAAATTGCGATCGAACTCATCTGCACACGAAGCCATGAACATGGCTCCGAGTGCTAAAATGATATATTGCTTTCTCATTTTCATAAACTTTTTAAGCATTACTTCACAACATAAACTGGTGAGAACTCTTCAACCTTTACACCACTACGCTGCCAAACCATCTTCTCGTGAGTAGAGAACTGCTTGCCATCAGCAAATGTAACGGTGTAGTTGAGTTCCATTCCATCGCGGTCTTTGTTGCCCCAAGCCTTCTTCTCGGTGTTATCGCCCCAAGAGCAGGTACCTGTTGCAGTTACGCCATCGGTGAGAGAGCTGATTGAGCCTGCACCAAACGACAGTTTGAGGTCAGCCTTGTAGATCTTACCACCATCCTGGAAAGAAACTGCATAAGAACAGTCGTCCAAAGACAATGTCTTAACCTCTACAGCATTAGCCTTCTCGATATTATCGGTAGAAGTGGTACCATTGGTAAGCCACCAACCAGAGTACTTGTTCTGGAATTTTACGCAATACAGAACATAGTCCATTGGCTTAACGTCCCAAACCGAAGCATCGGTACGTGAACCAGAGAAGCCCTCAAGAGCTGTACCGGTAAGAATCTTGCCGAAGCCCGACTGGCTGGTCATTACCAGAGGAATAACATAGGTATTCTTTACAGCATCGGGATCAGCAAAGAATGCATCGGTAAGCTGAACGGTGGTTGCACCGTTGAATGTGCCATTGAAGTTCAGTGTATTTGTAGAGAGTGTGTAGTAGCTGCTTGGCATAGCCTTAACAGGAGTAACACCCTCGTCGAAATACAGATTATTGCAGAGACTCTCGTCGACAGCAACAGTTACACTTCCGTTAGAACCATTGTATGAACCACCGAAGGTTGCCATAATCTGACACTGGTGTGCCTGATCCATTGAAGTGTCGTATTCATCATCGCCCAGTACGATAGTACGAACTGGATACTGATATGGGAAATAGACTGCTGTTCCGCCCTCGAAGTCATCGAAAGTCTGTCCGCCGTTCTTACAGCTCCACAGACCGCAAACAAGTCCGATTCCACAGATGAACTTTAATATATTAATTTTCATAATTATCTTTTTCTTTTTAGTTTTACATTGTTTCTGTTTACTGCCAACCGTCATTCTGAACGAGGTTGCTCCACTTCAGAACCTCAGTGTAAGGAATTGGTCCGTAAATCATATAGTCCTTATAATCGCGGCTCTCAACGTTCTTGACGTCATATACAAGACCATTTACGCCGGTAGTAATATAGACACCCTTTGCAGCCTCTGTGAGGTTAGCATTCCAACGACGGAGGTCCCAGAAGCGGTGACCCTCGAAGCAGAGCTCCAGACGGCGCTCGTTGCGGATGAGCTCGCGCATCTTGTCCTGAGACTGTGCGCACTCCTCGAGATATGGATCGTTGTCGCCACCTACACCAGCACGCTTACGCAGAGCCTTGATGACATCGTAAGCAGAGTAGTTTGCTCCACCTACGTTAGCCTTTGGACCAGCAGCCTCGTTAGCAGCTTCGGCATAGTCGAGGAAGATCTCAGTGTAACGGATACGTACACCAAAGTGCTTCTTATCAGCTGCAGGATTCAGGTTCACGTCATCACGCAGATGCTTACGCAGATAGTAACCGGTAACGGTTGACTTACCAAGTTCGTGGTTGATACCATCGAGGTTGGTCTTATCGTCGTCGGTAGTGTTGATAGCTGTGCCATTAGCACCGATCTTCTCGCCGTTAACCAGGATATAGGTCTTCAGACGTGGGTCGCGGTTGGCGTATGGGTTCTTAGCATCGAATCCAGACTTGGCGTCAGAGATAGGATAACCATTTGCCATTGGGAAAGCATCAACGAGGTTCTGAGTTGGGTTGATACGACCGTTACCATTCAACGATGGAGGATACTGATCCTGCTCGAGTGAGTGGCTCTCGCCGATGTTACCACGGAAGCAAACCTCCAGAGGATCCTGATCAGAGAACTTGTAAGACTCAATCATATCGGTATTGTTATACCAATGCCAACCATCAGGATCCATACCAGCCAGACCACCTACATTCTTCAGAGAATTAGCAGCATACTCAGCAGCCTTCTCCCATGTCATAGCACCTGCAGATGCATAAGCAGGAGAAGCAGCAAAGATAGCAACCTGAGCCTTGAAGGCGGCAATATTACGACCGTCGATCTTACCCTTCTGCAGGTCGCCGAAGGCCTTATTGTACTCTTCGTCCTTACCACCAATCTGAGTGTACTTGGCAGGAACACCAGAAGCATCTACATCACCATACTCTGTTGGGAGATACTTCAGAGCCTCGTCAAAGTCGGCCATAATCTGATCGATACACTCCTTGAAAGTGTTACGTGGCTGATCGAAATCAGAAGAACCATCCTCTGGCTCCAAATGAATAGGAAGACCCATAATTTCGCCATTCACCTTACCAACGTGAGCACGCAGCAGGTGGAAGAAATGCAGACCACGGAGAGCATAAGCATTACCCTTATAAAGGTCGCGGTGCATCATGTTCAGTGACTCTGTAGAGTAGTCCCACTTAACGTTATCACATTTTGAGAGGAAGAGGTTACAATACTGAATAGCATGGTAACGGCCTTCCCACTGATTGATAGGATTGTTCTGAGAAGTCCATGCACCTGTAGCCATCTTCTTATAGTTATTGCTGGTATTGTTTGATACAGCATCGTCGGTAGCAACATCGGTTGTACCACCATTCTGTTCGCTAGCGATACCACTAGCCTCGATGGGGATTACCAGGAAAGCATTATCAATTATACCACGTGCAAAGATAGGATCGTTATCCATCTGCGACAGGTCCTGGTTATTCTCCAATGCCGGCTCAAAGAGGTCGTCACATGCAGTCAGTGCAAATGTGACAGAACCGAGAAGAATTATATTTTTAAGTTTCATATCTATATTCCTTTATCTTATTAGAAACATACTTTAGCACCAATGTTGTAGAAACGAGACTGAGGTGCATCACCTACGTTCATTTCCAACAGCTTGCGCTCCTTAGCAAATGTCAGCAGACTGTTGCCACTTACATATACTGAGAGACCCTTTACGATGCCATTGCCAATGATGGTCTTTGGGAAATCGTAAGTAAGCTGTACCTTAGCCAGGTCGAAACGAGAAGTAGAGTACATCCAGAAGTCAGATGTGGTGTTGTTGTTAGCACCGCTCTGAGTGGTCAAGCGTGGATAAGTGGCAGTCTCTGCTGTAGCAGGAGTCCAACGACCGCGAACAGCTGCAGAGTACTTGTTATCACCTGAAATCCACCAATAGCTATTGTTCTTCACACCATGACCGCCGAAACCGCCAGTACCAAGTACGAAGAGTGAGAAGTTCTTGTACTTGAAGGTGAGGTTTACGCCCAGAGTCATAGGAGCACCATACCAGCCGCCCTTACCAAGGTCAACCTGGTCTTTGCTGTCAATGACACCATCGTTATTCTGATCCTTGTACTTCAGATCACCAGGCTTAACGGTAGCACCGAGTGACTGCTGAGGAGAGTTAGCAATGTCGGCCTCGTCCTTGAAGAAACCGAGGCACTCATAACCCCAGATAGCGTCGAGAGCCTTACCCTCACGATACTGATAAGCATCAGCATAGTTTGTATCGTCACGCTTAGCGGCCTTTGTGGTGTAGTATGTCATGTTAGCACCACCCTCGAAACCGAAGTCGCCGAAGTTCTTCTTATACTTTACAGCCAAGTCGAAACCTGTACGGTTGTCCTTGTTGTAGTTCAGATAAGAAAGGAACGAAGACTCAGGATAGTAAACCTTGAAGTAGCTAGGCATCTGGTTGGTAGCTGTGATAATACCACCATCCATCTGGCTGCTGAATACCGATGCATCGATAGACAGGCTGCGCTGGAGCAGCTCTGCATGAATGTTTGCAGAAATCTCCTTACGCTTGATATAGCCAAGCTCGTCATTACCACCTCGTTTTGACTGCACGCAGTCGTGACCAGACTCACCGTTCCAGTCCCACCAACCACCTTTCTGGTAAGCAGCGAGATACATGTAATAGTCGCTGATATCAAGATCGGTGCAAATCTGGCTGGCACTAGCGCTGATGGTCAGGTTATCGAAGATGCTGCCCTCCATGAACGACTCCTTAGCAATATTCCAACCAAGAGTAGCCGAAGGAGAGAATCCTGCGCGCTTGCCTTCTGGAAGCTTAGCTGACCAAGGAGTAGCAATTGCAAAGTCTACATAATACTTCTTAGCATAGTTGTATGACAGGTTCAAGCCAAGGTTAGCATTGGTAGTCTTGTGATACTGACCTGCCTTTGACTGCTGGAAACCGTTAGCAACCAGGATAGCGCTTACATTGTGCTTGTCGGCAAATGTACGGTTGTAGTCGAAATGAGCATTGAAAGTAATCATCTGGTTGTTAGCAGAACCACCAATGTTCTGAACACCCGACTTCTGGTCTACCTTCTCATTGTTGTTGAGTGACAGGATGAGGTCAGGACCATTATAGTTACTCCATGCTGGTGTGAACGAAGCATACTTATTATTATAAGTTGTAGAGTAGCTGGTCTGATAGTCGATACCTACCAATGCGTGGAAAGAGAGACCCTTCAGTACAGAAGCGAGGTCAACATTTACGCCAGCATCGAACTGGAACTGACGGCTGGTCCATGTGCTCTTACCTGCAGCATAGTAGTCGGCAAAGATGTTGGTCCACTCTGACTCAATCTGACCTGCACCCAGGAAGTACTTGCCATCGATAATATTTGTTGTAGATGACAGAGCATTCTGTGGCTGGATAGCATTAGGATCCAGATATGAGATAGGAACCAGTGGGCTGAAACGGTTTGGACGCATTCTTGCTGCAACATCCCAATAGTCGAGAGTTACAGTCTGACCATTCTGCTGCTCTGTCTGATTAGAAACTGCAGTGTTCTGATTGTAATAAGTAGCATTTGCATTGACATAAGCTGTAATGAAGTTGTTAATGCGAACGTCTACATTACCACGAACATTGAAACGGTCGGTATAATTCTTCTTAGCCTCACCGAAGTTCAGATAGTCACCAACACGATAGTAGCTCACGTTAGCATAGAACTTAGCGCGGTCGTTACCACCCTCGATCTCAGCTGTTACATCGCTACGATTGTAGGCCTTCTTGATATAGTCTGAAGAATAGAAATCTACATCAGGATAGCGCCATGGATTCAGCTTGCTACCATAATTATAGATATCATCATCAGTATAAAGTTCTTTAAGACCATCGTTTCTAAGAGCCTCGTTGTAAAGAGTCATATACTCAGCAGAGCTGATATACTCTGGATATGACTTGGCAACATTCCAACCAGTGTTGGCACGAACCTCTACGCTCAGGCCATCGTTAACACGACCACGTTTGGTTGTGATAAGAACAGCACCCTTAGCGGCACGACTACCATAAAGTACTACAGCCTGTGCCCCCTTCAGGAAGGTGATCTCCTCGATCTCTGAAGGCAAGACGTTATTTGCCTCACGGGGTACACCATCAATCAGCACGAGCTGATCAGTAAAACCCCACATACCATTGCCGTTATAACCGGCTACATAGCCCTGTAGATTGTCAAGACTATAGGTATTGTAGTTCTTATCCATCAGTTCTCTGTAGTTAATGCTTGAGACACCACCCATAATGTCTTCCTTGGCAACCTTACGGAATGCCACATTGACCTGGGCTGAGTCTGCAGTATCAATCTGAGCCTCGGCAGGAGTTGCTGCCGACAGAGCCAGGAGAGCTGACAGTATGATAAATTTATTATGTTTCATAATCTCTTTTACTTTTTTACTTTTTTACTTTTCAAAAGATTACCATCCTGGGTTCTGTGGGAACTCTGAATACAGGAATACTTCGCTCTCCTTAAATGGCAACAGATAGTGCTTAGAACCGAATCTACGCTCTACGAGAACAGTCTGACCACCAATTGTTGGATCAAAGCCTGTTACCTCTGCGTCACGAGGATCATTCTTCTTAAAGTCGAAGTTACCTACACGCTTGAACTCCTGACGAGTCTTCACATTGTAAGGATACTCAGAAAGGAGCAACCAGCGCTGCAGATCCTGCCAACGGAATCCCTCGAAAGCAAGCTCACAAGCGCGCTCACGACGAACCTCATCCATAAACTTCTTGCTGTCAGCCAGGAAACGGTCGGCAACATGACCAGCACCTACACGGTCGCGAAGTACGTTAATAGCATCAAGAGCAGTGAGAGCACACTTAGCTTTGTAGTCTGCACCACTAACTGCAGCACCTGCCTCGGCATAGAGCAGATAGATATCAGCAACACGCATATAAGGCAGATAGCACTGAAGAGCACCACCCCAGTTGTACATACCATCGTACTTGTTACACTGGTGAGGAACGAGCTTCTGACAGAAGTAACCAGTTCGGCTACCATTGGCATTACGCTCAGGATTACCTGTTGGAACCATGTTACCACCTGTGAACATCTCCAGATACTGATAAGGCTTATCCTCATCGGCTGGTGTAGTATTCAGGAACTTGAATCCATCGAACATGATGTCGTGATAGAAACGTGGGTCACGATCTTTGAAAGGATGTGTAGGATCGAAACCAGACTCTGGGTTCAGCGAACCATCGGCGAGCAGGATTGGCTCACCATTTGCCATACCATATGCATAGTTAACATAGTTAGCTGATGGCATGTGGATCAGAGCATCGTGCTCAACCAGGTTGTTAACCTTTGGACCCCACAACTTAGCGAAGTTCCAGTTAGAACCGTTAACATCAGGCACAGGACCACACATGATAGCCTCTACAGTACCAGGCATCTTCCAGCTCTGACCGGTTGTACGGAAGATATCTGAGAAGTTGCTGGTAGACCCCTTAGCCGACTCATGGTCGTAAATGTTCTCATAATTATACTCAGCGAGCTTATATGGAGTCTCGCCACTCTGAAGATGAGCAATAGCCTCACCAAGAGCATCAGCAGCCTGCTGAGCAAGTGCCTTGTCGTAAACATAAGTCTTACCACTCTTCAGTGCACCCATCTGCGCGCCACCATTACCGTCGGCGTTCAGAGGTGAAGCAGCCCAAAGCAGAACCTTACCCAGGTAACCCAAAGCACAAACCTTGGTGATACGCAGCTGGTTCTTACCCAGAGTCTTCTTACCGATAGTAGTATTGTCCCAGTTGTCGGGCAGCAGATCGGCAGCAGCACGATAGTCGGCAGCACACTTCTCGGCACACTCCTTGAACGAAAGGCGTGGCAGGTCGAATACCTCATCAGCACCCAGAGAACGGTCGATATATGGGATACCACCGAACCATTCCATCTGCTGGTGATGCCACCAAGCACGGAAGAAGAGCAACTGACCCTTGATAAAGTTCTTCTCTTCCTTTGTAGCGTCCTTCAGATTGTCAATATTCTCAAGTCCGATATTGGCCTTACGGATACAATACCATGCATGCTCCAATGAATGAGCATACTTGTCTGTAGAAGTTGGAGTAGGATTGTCTGCATGCAGGAAACTCTGATTGTTTCCATACCAGTTACGATAGTCACCCAAGTCGAAGTGGGCAGTAACATGGTTGTCACCCAATCCAGTGTTCATAAGTTCATCCTCACCCCAGTTGAAAGAGGTACACCACATATTTGACTCCTTGTTAGGAATACAGTTATAGATTTCCTCAACGAAGCCCTGGAAATTGGTGAAGTTCTTGAAGGCTGTCTCAGGACTTACATCTGAGTCAGGCGACTTATCAAGATAGTCGGTACAAGACGCAGCTCCAAGCGAGAGTGTCAGTCCAACTACACCTATTATATATTTATTAATAAACTTTTTCATTGCTATTTCTCTTTTTTAAAGATTGAATCTTACACCAAGATTAATACGCTTGAATGTTGGGTAAGCACCGTTACTAGCAGTATGGTTACCACCAAAGTTAGACTCACGGTCATCAGGCATGCGAGTCCAGAGCCAGAGGTTGTTACCACTGAGGAATACCTTCAAGTTCTTCAAGCCCATCTTCTGAATCCAAGGCTGTGTGAAAGTATAGGCTACCTCAACGTTCTTCAGACGGATATATGAACCATCACAAAGATACTGAGTACCATAATACATGCCATTGTTACCGATTGGTGTATTGAAACGAGGAGTAACGATGTCGGCATTCTTCTGATCAACGCTCCACCATGTACCCTGATCATATACGTTTGCCAGCATCACGTCAGCAAAGCTGATCATAGTTACGTCACGAGTTACGTTTGTAACACCGTAGAACTGAGCGAAGCAACTGAAGCCCTTCCATTCGAATCCGATGGTTGTGTTGTAAGTGTTCTGTGGGAAACCAGAGTATCCATAAGGAACCTGGTCGTTTACATTATCCACTACACCATCACCATTGAAGTCTACGATATAATAGTCACCAGGCAACTTCAGGTTGTCGTTAGAATCATGCTTTGGTGAACCATATACAGCATCATAGTTCTGCATCATACCCTTATCCAGGAATGTACGAACCTGGTCAATAGCATAACCAGCCTGCTTACGATAACTTGGCAGCAGAGGAGCATCGTCCTTAACCTTGATCTTATTCTCGGCATGAGTCATACTCATGTTAGCCCAGAAACGCATCTTATTGTTAAGAACCTTGTTGAAACGTACTTCAATCTCATAACCCTTAGTATTAACCTCACCAAGGTTAGCTGTTACAGGCGACTGACCGAAGTATGCTGGTACGGCACGGTCGCTACCCTGTACAAGAATGTCGGTACGCTTGTCCTTGAACACCTCGATAGATCCAGCGAACAGACCGCCAAGGATTCCGTAGTCAAGACCTACATTGAACTTCTTAACAGTCTCCCAATGTACATTGGGGTTACCTACTGTTGACTCACGGTACCACTCATAAGGAGATGATCCCTGGTTGTAGTCAAGTGAAGAGTGACCACCATAAGCCCACTGTGTCATATAGAGGAAACGACCACCGACGTTGTCATCACCGATTTCACCATAAGATGCACGGATCTTCAACATATCAATGATCTTCTTCTCACGGAGAGATTTCATGAATGGCTCCTCACTGATCATCCAACCGATAGCACCTGAATTGAAGAATGCAAAGCGGTTATCCTTAGAGAACTTCTCTGATCCGTTGTAAGCACCATTATATTCTAAGAAGTACTTGCCTGCGTATCCATATGTAGCACGGAATACCCAGTCCTCACGATAGTTAGGAATTACATTACCAGTAGCAGTCTCCTGTCGTGCGAATACGCCCATCGCAGAAACGTCATGCATACCGAAGCTGCGAGCCCAGTTCAACTGTAACTGATAGTTCAGATTACGTGCAGTAGCCCAGTTATCAACGTTACCGCTCTGTGTAGACCACTTATTACCCATGGTATAGTCGAAACGGTCGTAAGCCTCGTATGCTGATTTATAGTTTACAGCACCAGTCTGAGGATCGATCCACTTATACTGAGGATCATTGTAAAGGTCATTGATACCACGACCACTCTCACGGAAGTTATTATCCCATGCAATCATACCACGAGCGCTCAAGCCCTTAGTAATGAAGTCGAGTTTCTGCTCCAAAACGAAGTCGGTAGTGATACGTGTAGTAGTAATGTACTGTGTACCACCAAGAGCGATACTTACAGCAGCATTACTTACGTTGGTAGAACCTGGGAGATAACCCCAAGAACCATCGCTATACTTAGGAAGGAAAGCATCTGGAGAGATGTTATAAACACCAGCCCACTGCTGAGAAATCTGCCAGTCGTTATTTACAGAGTTGCTCCAAGGAGACATCTGCTTACCGCTTGATCCAGCGATATTAACCTTCAATACAGTACTCTTTGTAATATTGAAGTCGAGGTTTGAACGAACGTTTACGCGCTTGAAGTCATAACCTGTAGGATACTGACGTCCGTTTCCGAAGTCCTTATAAAGGTCACCCTCACTTACGAAGTCAACGCTTGCAAAGTACTTTACGAAGCGTGTACCACCAGATACGTTCAGGTTTGCATTATAAGACATGGTGTAATCCTTAAACAGAGCACGCTGCCAGTCAACGTTTGGATAACGCTCCTGCTGCTCTACTGTTGTCTGGTTACGATAGTTCTCGATGAAGCTCATCGGACGAACGTATGCCCAACTTGAAGGATTGATGTTCAACTCGTGCTCTACAGCAACGTTACGAGCTACGAGAGCATCATAAGAATCGTACTTGTCTGGCAACTTTGAAGGAATCTTCATGATGGCGTTGGCAGAAACGCTGATCTGAGCCTTACCCTCAGCACCACGCTTAGTAGTAATAAGGATAACACCATTAGCACCCTTCACACCATAAACTGCAGTTGCAGAAGCATCCTTCAGTACAGAGATAGTAGCAACCGACTGGATGTCAACACTTGACATTGGACGCTCGATACCGTCTACAAGTACCAGAGGCTCAGAGTTGTTCCATGAAGAAGCACCACGAATCTGAATCTTTGGCTCTTCCTCACCAGGCATACCCTGAGAAGCAGTAGTTACTACACCAGGCAGATTACCTGTCAGGGCAGCACCGATATCGGTGATACCAGCGGCACGCTCCAGCACTTCACCTGTAGTTTGGGTAATAGCACCCACAACTGAGGCTTTCTTCTGCTGACCGAAACCAACGACAACAACCTCAGTAAGCTGAGTATTGTCTGACAGAACAACTTTGAAAGTGCGCTCACGGCCCACCTTCAACTCCTTAGTGTTCATTCCAACGTAGCTCACGACAATAATCGAGTTCTCCGAAGGAACTTTCAGCTGGAAATTACCGTCAAAGTCCGTTACCGCACCCAGACCAGCATTTCCCTTCACAACAACCGATGCGCCAATCAGAGGCTCACCTGCATTGTCCACGACTGTACCCTTCACGTTGATACCACCTCCCTGCGCCTGCGCGAAAGCAGAGCAGAAAAGCAGAAGCAAAGTGGGAACAGCGCGTTTCAAAAGACTTGTTAGCTGTTTCATTTTGATTGATTTTGATACATAATTTGACTATAGTTAATTGATAAATTTGTTGCGACTTTACATCGTTAACGGGTGCAAAATTAATAAAAATAGGCAAAAAAGTATCAAAAATAAGCAACACAAACTTTACAATTAGTAACAAAAATACACTAATGTTACAAATTATAAAGTTTGTGTTACAAACGCAAAGCCAACAAAACGCTTGACGTAGGTCAATTATTGCAATTTATACACTTTTGGAGACTCCTTTCCAAAAAGGAATTGCTTCTTATAACCACCCAAATCTATAACAATTTTCTCAAAAACGACACCCGGATCCTGGGGATGGATAGTCAGAGTATGTACATCCTGAACGGCATCAATTGGCAGTTCAACTATCTGTTCAACAATCCTACTAGCCACCGTTGGGTAATATATTGAATAGATATTCTCTGGTTTTTCGTTCAAATCTTTGTTAAAATTAACACTAATTGGAGTCTGTCCATCAATAGACAAATCGTAGACCAATCCACCTTTGTCAAGGTAATCAAGCGTAGATTTTGTAATCACATGTACCTTCACTGTCTTAACCTTGTCTGCTTTAAAACGATAGATAAGTTTTGCGTCATCAGTTTTTTCGGTATATGGCATCAATGCAATTCCACTGAGTGTACGACCCATAAATGGAATGACTGTCCATTTGGCTGCTGAAGCATCCTCACGACTATAGGTATGTTCTGCTTCAATACTGATGTAACCATTAGATGCAGAGAAAACAGGGCCGTTTTTCGGTTCAGCCACAGTAACAAGTCTGGGACACACATCAGCACGATAGTTGTCATTCCAGGTACGATAACTGATATGCTTTTGAATCATCATACCATCCCATTTACCACCCGACATCACCTTATTATAATATAAGCAAAGCAGCGAATCACGTTTAAATGCCTGACGACAACGATCTGCCCACAGATTAGCATCCGGGTCACCCACCGATGCCAGTTTATGATTCATAGCCTGAGCATAATACATATCATAAATATTTCCCATAGCCTGCACTGGGAAGAGGATGAGCTGGCGATAAGCATCCTTGTACTCTGGTTCTAGTTCCAGGAACAATCGCAATGCACGAGTTTCCAAAGCACGATACTCATTTACTACCTGCTCGAACTCATCGCAGGTATAAACGTTAGCATTAAGCATCTCTGAGGTAATCCGACCATTATATTTGCATACGAGATTAAGAATCGATGCAGCCTCTACTGCATTTTCCTCTCCGAAACTCTCTGAACAGAAATCACGAGTATGATCCAAAAGATTATCCACACCATATTTCGACGGGTTCCATGCCATATCCATAAACAACTGGATAGGATACTCCATAGGTTTCAAATCACCGACATTAAGAATCCACAATTTCTGGATGCCGCCATTATAGGCCAACTGCAACTGCTCCCACATATTCTGTATGGGGGTAACATTTATCCACTTAGAGTTTCTTGGCGCTCCCACATAGTCTACATGATAGTACAATCCCCAACCACCTTTACGTTTCTTCTCTTCAGCAGTCGGTATTCTGCGTACATTACCCCAATTATCGTCACAAAGCAAGATGGTCACATCATCCGGCACACGCAACCCGGCGTCATAATAATCCTGCACCTCTTTATAAAGAGCCCATATTTGCGGTGTTTCCTTTGCTGGGCGTTTGGTCACCTCTTTTATAATACGGCGCTGATTATTAATGATTTCTTCAAGCAACTTAGTGTCGGTACTATTACCCATAGCCTCATCACCATCACCACGCATACCAATCGTAACAATGTCATCCGTATTCTTCATACGCTCAACACCCTCACGGAAGAAGCGATCCAGATTCTGCTTATTTACAGAATAGTTCCATGCGCCCCACTCTTTGCGATTTCTCGCATACTCCTGGTGATTGCGGGCCATCGGCTCATGATGCGAAGTACCCATCATCACCCCCATTTTGTCGGCCGTTTTTAAATTCTCGGGATCATCGGCATAGAAAGCCCACCCCCACATGGCTGGCCACAGGTAGTTTCCCTTCAATCTCAATATCAGCTCAAACACCTTTTCATAGAACTGATGGCCACCATAATCAGTACCAAAGGTATTCTTTACCCAAGTAGTAAGACAAGGAGCCTCGTCATTCAGAAACAAGCCACGATATCTTACAGCAGGTTCACCATCAGTATACTCACCTTTCTTTATATATATATAGGTTTGTTTTTCCACCGGAACATCAGCCCAATAATACCAAGGCGAAACACCCAACTGCTTCGACAGTTCATAAATACCATAAACAGTACCTCGCTTATCACTGCCGGCTATCACCAATTGGTTACCGATGGTCTTAATGATATACTTCTCGGTCTTACCCTTCAGGTTTTCGAGCACACCAGTTTTAACCCACTGGTCTATCTGTTTATTAACGCCAACAGTACCAATGAGTATTTCTACATCTTCAGTTGCTTGGACAGCCTTCTGCCCCGTCACCTTTTCAAGGTCAACCAACAAATTATTTGCAGCCAGCTGAACACAACTGTGCTCATTCTGACTGACTCCAACAGTAAAACTCTTCAGTTGCCACACGTCAGAACACGATTGGAACGAAACAAATTGTTCGGCTGCCATCACATTGATGGTACAAACCAAGAATAACAAAAAAAACAGTAATCTGGCACAAAAATGTCGTAGAATCATAATCTCAAATGTTACAAATAATATATATCTGATGCAAAGATAAGCCTTTTTTAGGAGTAAAACCACAAAATTCGTATCAAAAAGTTTATTTTTTGTAACATTTCCTTGTTACATTTCGAAAAATGCATTATCTTTGCAACAAATAAACAACTAACGCGACCATTTAATTACTAACAAAACAATGCGAGTTAAGTTCATACTAACGCTAATTTCGATATTCATTACGACGAGTGCTTTCGCCCAAAGGGGAAAGTTCTTCAGCACTGACAATCAACTATTGTCAAGCAGTTTTGTTACACAGGTATACCTGGATAACGAAGGATTCATATGGGCAACAACACGTAACGGCATCAACCGTTATGATGGTTACCAATTCCGTGTATTCAAGAAGGAAAACGAGCACGACAGTTCTCTGGCCAGCAACTACGTAAACAGTATGATGCAGGACCGGAATGGCATTTTCTACTTCGGACTGTATGGTGCCCTGCAGACATGGGATGGAAATAAATTCCATAATGTAACCATGCTTGATAAAGACGGTAATACCGGACATAGTTACACCAACTGTTTCTTAGAGCGCTCAAACGGCGATGTACTGGTAGGTACATCTGGTTTGGGAGTACTTAAGTTCAAGGATAAAAAGACCGCATGTCAGGAGAAAGGCCCCTTGGCATCCATGCATACTGTAAATAACATGATCGAAGACAGGATGGGCACACTATGGATTGTTTCCGACAACATGGGACTTATATCATACGACGGAAAGAAAATAAAGCGATACCTAAAAGACAATCCCGACTTAGTTTTTCAATGTCTCTGCGAAGGATCCGATGGCATTATCTACGCCGGAACAACCAACAATGGCGTTTATCGAATGCAAAACGACACTTTCGTACATATCGACGAAACTGGCAGCAACTCTGTTTCTGCCTTGTTTTGCGACCACGAAGGTATGATTGTCATTGGTTATGATGGTAAAGGTATAGCTCTTTACAATCCAAGAGCAAAAGAACTGACAAACAATCCATTTTTCTCACTCGAGGTCGATCTTACTATCAGTAAAGTATACTCCATCACCGAAGACAAGAGTGGCAACCTGTGGTTAGGCCTGCTACAGAAGGGTATCTTTATGCAGCCCATCACATTCAAGGGTTTTAATTACATGGGCCATAAACTGGGAGCACGCAACATTCTGGGCTCAGCATGCGTTGTAAGCGTTATCCTCGATAGCAAACTGCGTATATGGGTAGGAACCGATAAGGACGGACTATATGTTTATGACTATAACACCAAAGCAGTCAAGCATCTTAAGGAGCACTTCCCATCGGTTGCCATGACACTTGCTGAGGATTTAAAAGGTCGCATTTGGGTTGGCTCTTATCGCGAGGGCATCGGATGGATTGATCCTGTTAGTTTCCAATATCACAGAATACCATTCCCCCTAGATCCGCATCTCATTGTCATGGATATCGCCATAGCAGCCGATGGCAGCCTATGGCTGGCCACCATGAAACATGGTCTGATACGAATGGATGCCAACGATGGACACATCATGGCGCAATATAAGATTAAGCCAGGAGTCGAGAAAGACAGGAAACTGAACTGTATCACCAACGACTACATTTCTCAGGTACATCTTTCGCCCGATGGTAAGCGTGTATATGCCTCGACATCCATGGGCCTGTGTTGTCTGGACATTGCAGAGAACAGCTGGACCAAGACCTTCGGCAAGAATTGTCTGAACTTCGGTATTCCTGTAAGAATTACCCGAGAGTACGACGGGAAGCTCTGGTATGGTACCAACGAAGGACTATTCTGTTACGATCTGCATTCACACGAGACAAAGCAGTACACCCGCGAAAATGGACTGGCTGATAATGGTATTGCCACCATTGAACGAGATCCTCAGGGCAGACTTTGGATTGGTACCGACCACGGTTTAAGTTGTTTTACGCCCAAAACGGAAATCTGGCAGAACTACTTTGCCGACGATGGATTGCAGAGCAACGAATTTAGCGACGGCGCATCGTTTATTTCTTCGTACGGCATGTTAGCCATGGGTGGAACAGCCGGTATCTCTTGGTTCGACTCACAGCATATCTCTCCGAGCAAATGGGAAGCTGAGGTTAAACTTACCTCTTTCTCTATCAATGGCCAGCAGGTTAACAAAGCCACACGCTCGGGCAGCTATCTGGTCACAGACACTGCCATCATTGCTAGCGATCGTTTTGAATTGTGCTATAACGACAACACGTTCTCTATCCAGTTCTCTACACTTACTTACGAGAACCCTGAACACATATCTTATTTATATAGCATCAATGGCGAGCCATTCAACCGTCTTCAGCCAGGCATGAATATTCTTACGCTCTCTCACCTACCCCAAGGCACCTATCGCTTCAGGGTAAAGGCAGAGCGAAACAATGTTGAGACACCTGTCAAGGAGTTCACCGTTGTCATCCACAGTCCTTGGTACCGCTCTGCATGGGCCTACTTCTTCTATGCTGTGGTTATCGGTCTGTTTGCATGGCAGTATCTGGCATACCGCCGCCACAAGGAGCAAGACAAACTTCGTCTTCAGGCCCATATCCATGCCGAAGAGATGGGCGAGGCCAAGTTACGCTTCTTCATGAACATGAGTCATGAAATCCGTACGCCTATGACTCTGATTATCACACCATTGCTCTCACTTATCAAGAACGATACCGACCCCAACAGAAAGGGCGTATACGAGACCATCAGACGTAATGCCGAACGTATTCTCAGTCTGATAAACCAGATGATGGACCTGCGTAAGATTGACAAAGGCCAGATGCAGATGCGTATGCGCGAAACCAATCTCGTTGGTTTTGTAAAGGATATATACAATCTCTTTGATAATCAGGCCAAGGCCAAACAGATCACGTTCCTGTTCCAGCACGATAGCGAAGAGATTCCTGTATGGATAGACCGTCAGAATTTTGACAAGGTATTCATGAATGTTCTGTCTAATGCCTTTAAGTACACCCCAACGGGTGGTGAAATCGGCATCCGTCTTTCGCATAATGCCGAATCAGCCACAATAGCCATATACGATAATGGCGAAGGAATTCCAGAAGATAAGATCAACAAGATCTTCGACCGTTTCTATCAGACGCCGACCTCGGTCAACGACCGTTATGTAGGCACTGGCATCGGTCTTGACCTCACCCGTTCACTTGTTGAACTTCACCACGGCACTATTACCGTTCACAACCTTGAGAAAGGCTGCGAGTTCGTCATCAATATCCCAATGGGTAACAGCCATCTTAATCCCGACGAGATGCTTCTCGACGACGATGAAATCCCAGAGACCATTACTCCTGAATTGATTCTGGAGGAAGAGCCTGAGCCCGAGCCCATCAATCCGATGGCAGAGATGATGTCTCAGAACCGAAGAATGACATTGGTTATTGCCGAGGACGATGAGGAGATCCGCAACTATCTGGAGAACGAGCTCTCTAACGATTACGATGTTCACGCCTGCACCAATGGTCGTGAGGCACTGGGCGAGATTATCCGCACTAAGCCCGATCTTGTATTGAGCGACATCATGATGCCCGAGATGGATGGTAACACACTATGTACACGACTCAAGACCAATCCGAACACCAACTCTATCCCAGTAGTTCTGCTCACAGCGAAGAGTCGCGATGAAGACAAGCTCGAAGGACTTGAGACTGGTGCCGATGCTTACATCGTTAAGCCTTTCAATATGGAAATTCTGCGTCGCACCATCATCAACCTCATCAACAAGCATCGTCTGTTACGTCTGAAGTACGAGCGCAACGACAATCTGGAGGAGCAGGTTGACGAAATCCGTCTGAAGTCGCCCGATGAGAAGTTGCTTGAGCGCATCATGGAGTGCATTAACAAGAATCTGAATAATTCCGACCTGAGTGTCGATATGATTGCCGATACTGTAGGTATCAGCCGAGTACACCTGCACCGCAAGATGAAGGATCTGACAGGTCAGACGCCTCACGATTTCATCCGTAACATCCGCCTTAAGAAGGCCGCCCAACTGTTGGCCAACCAAGGCATGAACGTTACCGAGGTGATGTATGCCTGCGGATTTGCGAACTCAGCTTCATTCTCAACTGTATTCAAGAAATTCTATGGCATGTCGCCACGCGACTATATGCGAGAGCACGAGGAAAGATAACTTCACATAAAGAACAAGGAACGATGAAACGATTAGCCACCATCCTGATAACGCTATTCTGCGTGCTGGGGATACAGGCGCAGTACGACCGTCAGCAGATACTGAAGGTCTATAACTGGGATGAATATATAGGAGTAGGAGTTGTAGAGAAATTCGAGAAATGGTATAAGGAGGTAACCGGCAATACCATAAAAGTAGAATATGTTACCTACGATTATCCAGAAGACTGTTTCAATCAGATGTTAGAAGGCGAGATAGATGCTGACGTATTCTGTCCACCCGAATATCTGGTGGAACGTATGATGAAGAATAAATTCCTCAATCCTATCGACACCAGTTTTATCGAAAAAGGCATACCCAACTGGATGAATGGCACATCGCCATTTATCGATGGACTTCTTCAGCTCATTGCCGAGACACAAGGCATTACAGCCAAGTACTATACCGTGGGTTATCTGTGGGGAAACACCGGAGTTCTCATCAACACCAAGCACGTTAAGCCCGAAGATGTCTATAGCTGGGGATTCCTGTTAGATTCCAAGTACAGAGGCAGGGTAATTATGAAGGACTCGTTTAGCGACCTTTACAATATTCTCATCAATTATGCTTTCTTCAAGGAGATAGAGGCGGGTATCACCAACCGCAACCTGTTAGCCACCTACCTCACCAACCGCAATATAGCTATTGTTGAGGACCTGCTTGAAAGAGCACGCCCACAGATGAAGAGTTTTGATGTTGACGATGATAAGCGACTGATGGCCGATGGTAGTAATTGGATGAGTGTAACTTGGAATGGCGATGCCAAATGGGCCATCGACGAGGCAAAAAACGATGTCAATCTGCAATATGTAGTCCCCAAAGAGGGTAGCGACTGTTGGATGGACTGTTGGGTAATCCCTGCCTGTTCTAAGAATATCGAAGCCGCCAGCTATTGGATCAACTTCGTTTGTCGACCAGACATTGCCCTACTTTGCATGGACGAGACGGGCTACAGCTCGGCTATCGCCACACCTGACATTCTGAAGACCATCACCAACGATAGCATCAAGGAAACCATCGACCTCAGCTATTTCTTCGGTCCAGAAGCCACTGCGGTTCATGTTGACAGCGTGATGTACCCCGACAAAAGTACAATTGACCGCTGCAGTTTCCTTCGCGACAGCGGCGACCGTCAGGAGGTTATTCGCGAGATATGGGAAAAGATAAAGAACCAGTCTGTCACCAACTACTGGCATGTAGGCATCGCAGCATGCTTGGTATTGGCGATAGTCATCACATGCATCGTCATATTACGCAGATTGCGCAATAAAAAATGACCACCACTAAAGGGTGATGGTCATTTTCTTCAGATCTTTATCCATCGAACTGTTTCCATAGAGTATCTCATACTTTCCGGGTTTGGTTCGCATGGTATTTGTTTCTGGATCCCAGAACTCAAATGCGTTTGCATCTAATTTCAGGGTCACAGTAACTGTCTCACCAACCTTTACATTCACACGCTGGAATGCACGGAGCGACTTCAGTGGCCCCTCCGCATCACCAAGATTACGAATATAAACCTGTACGGTCTCTGTACCATTACGCTTTCCTGTATTGGTTACAGGTATGGTTATCGACTCCTTACCCTGCATCTTGGCCTCGCCAATCTCAAAGGTAGTATAGCTCAGACCATAACCAAAAGCAAAGAGAGGATCGTTAAAGTAACGATAGGTACGTCCCTTCATCGAGTAGTCCTCGAAATCGGGCAGCTGTGAGTCGTTCTTATAGAATGTAACCGACAGTTTACCACTTGGATTGCATTCGCCAAACAGCACATCGGCAATAGCCGTACCACCCTCCTGACCGGCATACCATGCCTGAACGATGGCATCACATGTTTCTGTTTCCGGAGTCAGGGCGATAGCCGAACCAGAACAGTTCACAAATATTACCTGCTTTCCTGCTTCTTTCAGGGCCTTCAGGAAGTTACGTTGTACCTTTGGCAGTTCTATGCTGGTACGGTCGCCACCCTTGAATCCCTCAATCTGTACAGGCATTTCCTCACCCTCGAGGGCTGCAGAGATACCACCACAGAAGATAACCTTATCGATACCCTTCAACTGGGCAATAATCTGCTGATAGTCGATAGGCAGTTCTTTGGCAATGTTTATCTTCAGGTTAGCATTCCAGGTCTTAACAAATTGGAAACGTACCTCAATATTGTAACTCTTTCCCTTTTCGGCCTGAATAGCAGTACGGGTAGGTGTGGTGCGCCAAGTGTGCTCAGCGGCCTTTTTCTCGCCATTGACATACACTTCAAAATGACCGCAACCTTCTACATTTACCACATACTCACCACTCTCCTTTGGAGTGAATACGGTTTCGTATTTAGCCGAGAAATCTTCAATCTGTACACCAGGAGCGAAATTGTGCATACCAGCGGTAGTAACAACCAGCGGAGTGGTGTAATACTGTGTGGTTACAGGCTTACCCTCCATCGTGGTATTGTTCCAGAAGGTTCCCTTCAAACCCTTCTTGCCACCAACAGCACACTGGGTAGCCAACTGGCAGTCCATCACCTGGTCGTAAGTTAGGTCGCAGCCTTTGGTATAGAATAGTTTCTTCTGCTTAGCCTTGATACCATCCAAAATCGTAACAGTATGATTAGGCATGCCGTTATAGTTACCCCACATCATTGGGGCATCATCGGCATTAGGGCCGATAACAGCAATTTTCTCTGCATTCTTCCTTAAAGGCAGAATGTTATTCTTGTTCTGCAGCAGTACAATAGACTGACGGGCCATATCGAGCGAAATCTGTGCCGAAGCCTTAGTCGACATGGCTGAGTATGGAATCTTCGACCACTCCACAAGCGAAGGATCGTCCATCTCACCTAAGTCGAAACGACCTTCAAGCAGACGGATCACATGCTTATCTATCTCAGCCTCAGAGAGCAATCCTCTCTTCACTGCCTCGGGTATGCTCTTATAGGCATAGTCGAAGCCGCACTCCACGTCGGTACCGGCGATAACGGCTTTCGATGAGCCATGGATGGCATCCGATGAGCTCTTGTGGTTCATATGGAAATCGCTTACAGCACCACAGTCGCTCACTACCAGATACTTAAAGCCCCACTCATCACGAAGAATCTGCTGAAGCAGTCGGTTAGAACCACAGCATGGATCATCGTCAAGGCGCTGATAAGCACACATCACCTCGCGCACATTACCATCCTGCACACAGGCCTTGAAGGCAGGCATATATGTCTCCCAGAAATCACGGGCCGAAATATCGTTGATGTTTGCCGTATGACGAGTATACTCCGGACCGCTATGTACGGCATAGTGCTTGGCACAGGCCCAAAGCTTACGATACTTTGAATCCTCAGGTCCCTGGAGTCCCTTTACCACCTGCACACCCATTACCGAGGTGAGGTAAGGATCTTCACCGTAGGTCTCCTGTCCGCGTCCCCAACGTGGATCACGGAAGATGTTCACATTTGGAGTCCAAACCGAGAGACTGTGGAACTTCTCATCTTCACCTTTCAGGTCGTGCATACGATGATTGTACTGGGCACGGAACTCAGTAGAAGCCACATCGAAGCACTTATAGAGCAAATCGGGATTGAACGACGAGGCCATAGCCACTGGCTCAGGGAATACCGTCACGTTACCCATGTTGGCGGCACCATGCAGCGCCTCACTCCACCAGAAGAACTTCTTGATACCCAGACGTGGAATCGCAGGACTCTCGTCGAGCATCAGCATAGCTTTTTCCTCTAACGTCAATCTGCCACAGAGGTCAATAGCACGTTCCTTGGCCGACAGGTTGGGGTTTTGATAAGGTAACTTCTGTGCCGAAGCCGTCAAGCCCACACAGAAAGCAATTGTTAGGAATAGTTGATACTTCATGAATATTTAATATTTAATCTTTAATTTTTAATATTTAATATTTAATGTTTAATCTTTAATCTCTCACCACCTTGTACGTTTTTCCGGGCATGGTCATCACATCGTACTCATAAACCTTTCTCACAGGCAGCTGTTTGAAATCAGTTAACTCCTCCGATTTCAGCGGTTCACGTATCACGGCCGGCTTCAGCAGTTCGTTTTCACAATCACCAGTAGCTGTTACAAGTCCGTCACCTCGCAGAGGCACATACGAACGTAGGCGCAGTTTCCCACCAATCTTGGAGTAAATATCAGCCTCTGTCAGTTCGCCTTTGCTCCATTTCATGTCTACCACAAAGGCACCTCTTGCTCTCAGCCCCGTCACTTCACCATCAGCCCAGGCATCAGGCAGGGCAGGCAACAGATGTACGGCACCGTCATGACTCTGTAGCAGCATCTCGCATATACCGGCCGAACAGCCGAAGTTTCCGTCAATCTGGAAAGGAGGATGTGCATCAAACAGGTTGGGATAAGTACCACCACGTGGTCCCCACTCTGTGGTATATGGTATCGGATTCAGCATATTGCTGATGATACGGAAGGCATGGTTTCCGTCAAGCATGCGTGCCCAGAAGTTTATTTTCCAACCAAGACTCCATCCTGTAGCCATATCACCACGCTGATTCAGGGTATTAGCAGCAGCGGTAAACAGTTCCGGATGAGAATATGGCGAAATCTGATTCGAAGGATATAGGCCGTAAAGATGCGAGATATGACGATGCTCATCTTTTGGATCGTCGCCATCTATCAGCCATTCCTGCAGCTGTCCATGTCTGCCTATCTGCATCGGTGGCAACTGGGCGATGGCATTGCTAAGCATGGTGGTATACACGATATTATCATATCCCAATATCTGGTGGGCCTTCAGTGTGCTCGATAGCACATCAAACACAATCTGATTGTCCATGGTCGAACCAGCCGTCACAGTGGTATTCTTACCCACAGGACCATGTTCGGGTGATACCGTTGGAACAGTAACCAGCCACCCGGCAGCATGCTTCACCTCTCCGTTCTTAGGATACTCCTGCATATACGACAGCAGGAAATCGGCCGCACCTTTCAGTATCGGATAGCACTGCTCCAGAAAATCCTTATCGCCTGTATACAGATAGTGTTGCCACAGATGGGTGGTAAGCCATGCGCCACCGGTAGGGAACATACCCCATGTTGTACCGTCAACAGGTCCGGCAATACGCCACAGGTCGGTATTATGATGTGCCACCCAACCCGGACAGTCGTACATGGTTCTTGCTGTTTTCTTTCCTGTCTCACTCAGTTCGCGAATCATAATGAACAGAGGTTCCTGAGTCTCAGCCAGGTTACCTACCAATGCAGGCCAGTAGTTCATCTCAGCATTAATATTGATGGTATATTTCGAGTCCCATGGAGCATCCATCTTGTCATTCCATACGCCCTGCAAGTTTGCAGGCTGACCACCAGGCTGCGATGAAGATATTAGCAGGTATCTGCCATACTGCATCATCAGCGATACCATATCCAGATCCTTGCCATCAAACTTAGCCAGACGCTTATCGGTTTCCAATTCAGAATTCTCCGATTTAGCCAGAGTAAGCGATACACGATCATACTGTTCCTGGTATTTCTGCAGGTGGCGCTTCAGCAGCGTCTTATAGTTCTTACCCTGCAACGAAGCCATTGTGATATTGTTTTTCTGCTCGGGATTACCGCTGATGTCCTTATAGTTAACATAGTTGGTAGCAGCAGTAATTAAGATGGTAGCTGTTGATGCATTGTTCACTTGCATGACGCTTCCTCTATCCTGAACGTTTCCATCGGCCATCACTTTAATACGCACTTCGGCCTTCAGTTTACCGGGTATACCCTCATGCTCCACATTATTAATAATATAGGCCATTTCGTGCTTACCCAGCAGACTACCATCCAACACCTGACCGCTGCGCATGTACGACACAGCAAAATTCAGGGCTTTTTTCTTGCTGGCTGTTATTTGCACAACAACGGCGTTATCAGACTGTGACGCAAACACAATTCGCTCATATTTCACACCATCAATCTCAAAGCTGGTTGTGTTAAGTGCATCAGCCAGACTCAGTTCACGACGATATTGAGTGGGCTCTGAGCTACTCTGATAGTCGAACTTCAGATTAAGATCGCCCAGTGGCAGGAACTTCTGTCCATGAGGGCCTTTAAAGAAACTACGGTCTATGATGGCCTGTGCTTCCTCTTCCTTTCCAGCAAATATCAGGCGGCGAACATCCTTCAGCGCGAGCTTTGCACTTGGATTATTGTTGTCGTGTGGCGAACCACTCCAGAAGGTCTCTTCATTCAGCTGTATCTGTTCGATGTTTGTACCACCATACACCATCGCTCCGAGGTGCGAGTTACCTAATGGCAGTGCCTCCAGCCAATGGTTAGCAGGTTTACTATACCACAGCTTGTGTTGTTGTGCGTTAACAGCAATGACTGTGCACGCACAAATCAGTAAAGTCGAAAATAACCGTTTCATAATTGCTATTGGTTTAATTTTGCTGCAAAGTTACAAAAAATATTCCAAAAAGAAGAATATAAAACATTAAAAGAAAAGAAAAACCCTGGGACAAGAAACGCTTTTCTATGTCCCAGGGAAGGAAAAACTACTAACTACTAATATAACTAAAACAATTTTAACCGATTCTTTATCTTATCTGGGTGCAAAGTTAGTACATTTTTTCGAAAGTGACTTACTCTTATGTTACATTTACTTTCTAATTTGTTTCAAACCGTCAAAAAACGTACTTTTTTCGCACTTTTTTGTTATTTGAAGAGCTTCTGAGCCATCACATACAGGCAACGACGCCATGTAAGGAACTCATGAGCAGTACCCTCAGATACAAGACCTTCGGCATTGAAACCAGCAGCTTTCAGCGACTCAACGCTCTTGTTGATGCCATCAGGATTCTCCTTGTCACCGCAGCCCTCGAAGATGTACTTCACAGCCTTTGGATCCTTGATCTCCTCTGGAGCATACTGACCGCCAGAAAGCAGTCCCCAGTATCCGAATACCTCAGGACGACGCAGTGTGATGAGCTTTGTAGTCATACCACCCATTGACAGTCCAGCCATAGCGCGGTTCCACTTGTCGGCCTTAGTCAGGAAGTTGCTGTCAATATAAGGAATCAGCTCGTCGATGAGCACTTTCTCAAACTCCTCTGCTGTGAATCTGCCGATTGAACCGAACTTAAAGTCGTTGGTCAGTCCGTAAGCCATGACGATAATGAATGGCTTGATCTTACCATCGGCAATCAGGTTGTCCATAATGAGTCCTGCCTTACCCTGTACAGGCCAACTGGTCTCATTCTCACCCCATCCGTGCTGCAGATACAGTACTGGATAGCGCTCCTGCTTACCCTTCACAACCTTTCCGTAGCCATAAGGCAGATAAACGGTAGCCTCCTGCATCTTACCCAGACTCTTTGAGTAGAACAGCACCTTCTGCATGTTTCCATGATGAATGTTAGTGCGCTCAGCATAGAAGTCCTGATCAGGAGCAGGAATCTCGATACCACTCTCCCAACGGCAGCTGCCGAAGTAGTTGTGTGTACCAGGATCGTTGAACACACCACCGTCGATAGTCAGATGATAGTAGTGGAAACCAGGATCCATTGGTCCCTCGGTTGTACCTACCCATACACCATCCTTGTCCTTGCGCAGTACGGTACCGCCACGGCCACCAAGACCCAGGCTTACGATAACCGACTTAGCATCGGGAGCCTCAACGCGGAAACGTGCATAACCCTCGCTGTTAACCATTGGATACTGCTGTCCAGGCTGGTTGCAAGGATTGGGCACAAAGTCCTCCTTAGGCTGATGATTATCCAGAGCTACATTGAAGTCACGGATAATCTGGAGCGAACGCTTAGCCTTGAAGTTCTCGTCGAATGGCAGTGGGTGGTTGTTTGTACCCAGCCAAGAGTCCTTATCGCTAAGGTTCCAGAATGTAACGTTGTCAATAACGTCCTTGTGTTTTCTGAAGATACGGAACAAACGTGCATACTGGTCTTCCTGAAGAGTCTGCATATAAGCAGGCTGTGGCTTAGCCTCACCACGTGAGAACATCAGCTGGCCACCACTCTCAGTGTTGGTACGCAGGTCGAGCTCGGTGATGTGGATATGCTTAACAATCTCGCTGAAACGGTTGATAGCCTTTTCAAGCTGCTCCTCATCGGGGAAGTAGATATTATAGTGACCCTGCATGCCGATACCATCGATGGGCACACCAGCGTCCTTCATCTTCTTTACCATATTATATATACGCTCGCGCTTGCCATTGTCTACACAGCTATAGTCGTTGTAGAACAGCAATCCGTTAGGATCAGCCTCGCGTGCAAACTCAAATGCCTTGGCAATGAACTCGTCGCCGCAGAGCTTAAAATGACGGCTCTGGCGATAAGGGCTGGCAGGTACCATCTTGCCATCAACAAACTCGAATGGACGACCATCGTCAGCCATAGCCTCGTTCACTACGTCCCAAGCATAAACCACATCCTTGTAGCGGTTAACTACTGTGTGGATATGCTCACGCAGACGCTGGTAGAATACCTCTTTCTTAACCGGCTTACCCTTCTTGTCGGTAAACATCCAGTCGGCAAACTGGCTGTGCCAACACAGACAGTGACCACGCATCTTGATACCGTTCTCACGGCAGAAATTGGCGATACTGTCGGCCAGACCGAAGTTCCACACGCCCTCTTTTGGATGAATTTCACCCGGTTTCCAGGCATTCTCAGCAGTTACGCTGTTATACTGTTTCTTGATGATTGCTATCTGGGCAGGATCCGATACATTGAACTTGTTAACGGCCACACCAATTGTAAAATAGTCCTTGTAAGCATCCTTCAGGCCCTGGCCTGCTGAATAATCTACAGGACGTCCCCACTGAGCCGATGCAGTGATGCTACCGGCAATAAGCGATAACGCTAGGAATAGTTTCTTCATATTTGCTATTATTGTTTTTGTTTGTAAAGTTATTCGGGTGCAAAGTTACAACATTTCCACCAAACTCACTATTACATGAGTATCATAAACTTTATTATTTGTACCATTTATTTCTTGAACAGATGTGGAATGAACTCATGGAGTCCGCGACGCCAGGTCAGGAACTCATGACCAGTACCCTCAGATACCGAAGAGTCTACCTTAACACCCAGTTCACGCAGACCGTCTACGATAGGCTGACTCTTGATAAAGTCCTCGCCACCCCAGTTCATATAGAAATAATGTATCTTCTTGTTGAACTCATCGGCATTGGCAAACACACCATTGTAGGCTGTCTTGACATCAAGTCCGAAGATAGCACCGCTGAAGGTTCCCATCCAGGCAAACTTGTCGAGGTTGTTCAGCACGATATCGAATGTCTGATGACCACCCCAAGAGAGTCCGGCCATAGCACGGTTCTCACGATCGGCCTTAGTGCGGAAGTTGCTGTCGATATAAGGAATCAGGTCGTTAAGCAGTACGGGATAGAACGAAGCACCATACTCACTGCGGCCCTGCTCGTTCGAGCCACCACCTGCGAAGTTGAATGGTGCCTTGATATCACCACTCTCCATCACCACGATCATAGGCACAGCCTCGCCCTTGGCAATGGCGTTATCCATGATGTGCTGCATCTTTCCCTGCAACATCCAACTGGTCTCACCCTCGCCCATGCCGTGCTGCAGATAGAGAACAGGATACTTCTTCTTGGCATTCTTGGCAAGTTCGTATTCGGCTGGTGTATAAACCAGAGCATGGCGCCACTCACCAACCTTTGAGTTATCGCTGTGGTAATAGATGCTACGCACCTGACCGTGAGGAATGCCCTGCTGTGGACGGTAGTAGTCGCCCTCGGGTCCCTCTGGAACCTCAAGACCACCAGCCTCGCGGTTGCAACCGAAATAGGTCTCTGATGCAGGATCGATGAAGTTCACACCATCGATATTCATGAAATAGTAGTGGAAACCTACAGGCAGCGGATCGGTAACAGCCATGAAACCGCCCTTTCCATCAGGCTGCATATCATATTTCTTGCTGCAGATATCTACAACCACCTTACGTGCCTGAGGAGCGTTGATGCGGAAATAAGCACGACGCTGACTATCAATCTTTGGGAACTCATTGCCGGGGATGGCATTCTCTACAGTAACGGCATCAGCAGGAATCTCAATCTTCTTTGGCATCTCGATATAAGGACGTTTGGGTTCGAATCCCAGATGACGGGCCACAGCCTCACCATAACGGCAACCAAGCTCGCGATAACCTGCAGCATCGAAGTGCAGACGGTCAGGACCATTGCTACAGCCATCCGAAGAAATCACCTGTGAGGTGTGCAGTGTCAGAGGCAGCTCATCTATCTGCTTCTTACATCCAATACAAACACCCTTACCATCAGCCTGAACAATATTGCCCGCATAGAGGTTCACCTCTTCGGGCTTCAGATTCAGGTCGCCACACAGGTTATCGTAAACCTGCTTCACCATTCCAGCCCACTTGGGGTCGCCGGTATTGGTCTCACCTTGGTGCATCAAGATACCCTTGATTACACCATCCTTCTGAGCCTTCTTGGCCAGAGTCACCAGACGCTCGTATGGGTTGTTATCGTAAGCGGAAAGCATACCCTTCATCCAGTTGGGTGCCTTGGTCTTGACGTAGTTGTCGATACTATCAGGCAGGAATCCCTTAATGTCGATACCACCGATAGCCACGTGGATTACACCAATCTTGATATTCTCGGGCAAAGAAGCCACGAGGGTACGACCGAACCAGTCGGCAGGTGTAAGACCTGTATTAGGGCGGCATAGTGGAGCCGAAGCCTCACACCACTCACCCATCTTGCGGCCCTTTTCAGGGAAGTCTACTGCTGGCATCAGCAGAAAACGTGGGCCAGGGCTTGCCAGATCCTGAGCCTCAGGACGGGCATTGCCTTCCATATTTGACTGACCGAAACACAGGAAAATGTAGAAATTTGGATCAGGCTGACTCACCTGTTCTACAGCAGCCTTCTTCTTTGGAGCGGCCTTCTTTTTCTGGGCCGACATGCTGGCTGGCAAAATAAGCATTGCCGAAGCCAGAAGCATAGTTTTAAAATTAAATTGATACATAAATGATTGTGTTGATAAAGTTATTTAATGACTTTCTGTCCATTTACAATATAAATACCTCGTGGCAGTGCATTCCACTGACTGCGAGTAGTCACCTTACGTCCCTGCAGAGTATAGACAGCATCGTTGTCAATAGTACGCTCAACGGCACGGATTCCAGAAGTGCCACTTGCCTTCAGGAAATCCATATATACAGGAGTATCGTATTTTGCAGGTGCAGCATCTTTGAGATATTTTCCTGTACCCACATTCTTCAGCGAGAAGCCCTTACCTTCTTCGTAGCTGATTTCCCAAACAGCTCCATCTTTAATGTCCTGCCCGTATTGATTCTCCAATCCCAAGATAAACGAGCACCATCCTGTGGTAGGTTGTGAGTTCAAATAACCAGGTTTTCCTGTCCACATGATATAGTCATCTCCATTAAGCAGAAGCGATTTCAACAGATAGCAACCACTGCGACCTGAGATAGGCTCGGCCTTGAACATATAGCCATTGATAGACTTATTGTTAATAACCGCTGTTGCATCATTATAACCAAGATTCTGAGCATCTGAACTATAGAACATCTTCTGGCTATCCTTATTAATAATAGCAAATGGCTGTTCTGTTATCTCGGCAAGACTAGTCATTTTTGTAAAGTCACTGAGACTCACTCCTGTAACCTTGACGGTAAACGACTGCTTCCAAGTTTTTCCCTGAATATCGTTATAAGAGACTTCAACCTGTGTTTCTCCACTCTTTAATGCATAAAGAAAACCGTTCTTAATCTCAACCATAGCAGGATCGCCCACAGTATAGTTGGCAAGGTCAGAAACATCCTTGCTATGACCATCGGCATAATTCAACTTCATCGAGAGATAAGTCTTATCACCGATCATCATGTCATAGGAATCTTTTTCGCCTGAGAGAGACTGGATGGTATAGAAATCTCCCGTCTCTGCCTCATCATCAGCATGGGGATAGTTTACCTTAAAGTATTCTGCATACCAATCCATACAGGCTTTTCCACAGGCTTCTACAAGTCCTCCGAATGCCGGCATTACATACCCGGTTTTCAGTAGCGCATCAATATCAAATAGGCAGCTTGTACTAGACAGTGTCATCGAAATATTACCAAAATAGTCGAGGTTTGCCTTAAAAGCTTTTCCCCATTTTGACGTAGATCCAGTGGCCCATGTGCCATAATTAGGCTTCACCCAGGCACCACTCTCGTTATAGTGACCTTCGGCATTAGGATTCTCGGGACTCCAATCTACCTCTGTAATAATCACCGGGGCAAAATCTACAACAGGAACTGACTCATGGAAGTTCTTGATTTTGTTCTGAGGATCAGGTGTATCATCGCTACAGCCATACCAACCACAGTAGTCGTGCACGGCATAACCGATATTCTCACCCTCAATAGGATACTCGGCATAACTGCGGTAATTCTGCTGCCAAGTGGTTCCTGGTGCCCAGATGATACCAGTGAAGCCATTTGCACGGATTTTATCAACGATAGGCTGAAAGAAATCATGCAGTGCTTTCGAATCATCCTGATTCTGGGCATTTTTAAGACTAACAGGCTCATTGGCCAACTCTATACTGATCTGGCCAGCGTGCTCCTTTACAAAGTCCTGCTGAGAGAACACATCCCACACATATAGCAGATATTTGTTATAATAGTCACCAACCTTCAGGTTGCCTGGGCATACACCGGGAGGGCGCACTACAACATACATACCATGGTTCATCGCTTTCTTTGCCAATTCCAAGTAAACTTTGGGCAACCACTTCTCATAAAGCGTCTTGCTGAAATGCGAGATATCTGCCTCACCGCTTACTTCTTGCCCTGTTGGGTCTATGGTCACCTCATTACCATTCTTAGTGACCTTCGAGAATCCCGCAGCAGTGATATTGCTATTATTTGTCCAAGCCGGATCCATGTGCAAACGGAACACAGTACACTTTGCCTCCTCCATACCTTTGAAGATCTTCTCGAAATATGCCAGACAATTAGTGGCGCCAGTTTCGTTATAGTGATCCCACCATCCCTGTGCCTTCGAACCTTCCCATCGACCACCATTGAAGTAGTTACTCGGCGTGTCCATCACACCATGCAGCACTACCTGATTGCCATGCTTGTCAACAAGCCATCTTCCTTCAGTATGTAGTGAGGGCAAAGGCATTACTCCTTGTGCCATAGCGCCAAGCGCCCAAAAGATTGATATCAGAGCTATTATTCGCTTCATTATTGTTTCAGTTTTATTTCGGCCGCAAAATTACTCACTTTTCTCAAAATAGCCTTTTCGTTGAGTATCATTTACTTTCTTATGAGTATCATATTGGCTATATATGCACTTTTTTAGCCGATTATGGATGATTTTTAAAATACTTTTGTATCTTTGCATCCAGAAACATCAATGACTCGAAACGATATATGAAACAGACAAAACTTTGGATTCTTCTGGTGGTATTGACCAGTGTGCTGATGACGGCATGTAACGAAGACGAAAAGAAATCACAGATAAGCGAAGCCGACAAACTGATTGAGGCTACGCAGAAGAACAAAAACTACAACGAACTGATAAAGGTTGTAGACAGTCTGGAGGCAAACAGTATCATCACCCCCACCAAGGCCTGCTATTGGCGAGGCTATGCTTGCGACAAGATGAAGCGCCAGCGACTGGCCGAATACTATTGGAAAGCATCACTTGATGCTGCTAAGGAGTCAACCGATGAGGATGAGATGGTGTATTACGCCAAGTCAGCCAGCCGACTGGCAAACATGCTCTCAGTGAGAGGCGACTACGAAGAGGGACTTAACATCGCCATTCCTGTGGCCAACAAACTGGAATCACTTGAATGCGATAGCACCAGCGACTACCTTAACATACTTATATATATAGGATGCTGTCAGGAAGGATTGGGTACTGCCGATGGTAATGCCGAAGGATTCACTAAGGCCTACCAGCGACACATGGAAAACATAGAGAACTATCACAACGATGTGGTATATAAAGATGGTATCACAGGTATCATCAACATCGCCTACGATTACATCTGGGCCAAGAAATGGCAGGAGGCTCTGGTATGGACAGCCCGTTTCGGGCAGGTGCTGAGCGAATACGAGCAGCGCCCCGATGCCGATGCCGATTATATCGACCGCCAGTTGGCGCGTCACGACATCTACCAGGCCATCGCACTCGAAGGTCTGCATAAGTCAGAAGAGGCAGCCAACGCCTACGAAAAGTTCCTGACCACCCAATTCAGCAAGACGCCAAAGGGACGTATTGACGCAAATGACTACCTGACAGCTGCTCACCGATGGGACGAGGCTGCCGAGAACTACAATAGTCTCGACGCCATGATGGGCGAGACAGTCAAGAACTACTCGTTGGAGAACATTGAGAACCTGGTTTTGGAGAAATACAAGACCAACCTCTTGGCCGGCCGTCGTGATTCGGCCATGAAGATTGCGATGGAAATCAGCAACTCATTAGGACAGGCCATGGCCAAGTCGAGGAAGATAGAGAAAGAGGAACAGGCCGTTATCGTTAAGAACGTAGCCCAGATAACCGAGCTGCAGACCCAGAAGAACAGGAAGTACCAGATTCTGATTGTGGTAGGCTTTGTATTCCTGATTCTCTGCATGACCGCCTTTGTGGTCATACGCCATCGCATGGCCAAACGTATGGAGGCCGAATTCGAAGACCTGAAATACGACTACGACCGCCTGGAAGCCGATACCATCGTCCAGGAACGCGAGGCTTCAGAGCTCCGAATAGCACAGAACATACAGAAGATGATTGTTCCCACCCAGCTGCCCCAGCATAAGTTCTTCGACATCTGGAGCTCTACCACTACTGGACTGATGGAAGGTGGCGGCGTATTAGACTACGCCCTACGCAACAACAAGCTGTTCTTCTGTATTGGCGAAGCTACCGTCGAGGGCATCAAGGCATCGCTGCTCACCGCTATTGTCAAAGCCCAGTTCCGCACAGCGATAGCCTTCGAAGACAAACCCGACCGCATCATCGCATCCATCAACAATGCCATCGCCAACGAAGGCGAGAAAGGCCTGGGCATTCGTCTGTTTGTGGGTGTACTCGACATTGGCAGCGGCGCCCTCCAGTTCTGCAACGCCAACCACGATGCACCACTGCTGGTAAGCAACGAGCTGCATCACCTGCCAGTAGAACAGAACATCAATATTGGTGAGAAGCCTAACTACCAGTTCGAAGCACAGGAGATGCTGATGCTGCCTGGCACCATGATCTTCCTGAATTCCGACGGACTAATCAAGGTAAAAAACTCCGTACACAGAGTATTCAACGAGAAGCGTATGCTGGGTTGTGCCCTGCAGGCTATGAAACTGGATCCACGCCCCAAACCGTTTATCGAGAATATGCTTGATGCCGTGAACCGCTTTGCCGGCGATTTCGAACAGAGAGACGACATCGCCATGCTGGCCATCAGATTCAAGGGTGGTCGTAAGATGCTGCAGAATGGTACAGAGGCCGAACAGGAAACGGAGGCCGAGCCAGAGATGGAGTCAGTAGCACAGCCGGCAGCAGCTCCCACACAGGCTCCTGAGCCTGAAATACCTGAGCAGCCTCAGACCATCGAAGAGCCCCAGATCATCGAAGAACCCGAGGTTTATATCGAACCCGAAGTGATCGAAGAGCCCGACGAACCCGAGGTAATTGATGCCACAGATCTGATAGTAGAGGATTAAACAAAGCAGAAGGTGCCGCGTCATCACGACGAAGCACCTTCTAAAAATACCAAAACAATGTGTCTAATACTAACTACTATAACTAACTTAAAATAAGTGTTATCTATTATTTATCAAACACCTTACTGAACTCATCCACACTGATCTTCACGGGTTCTACCATGAACTCCGGACGGTTGTAGCTCTTCAGTAGATAGGTGTTATGTTCAGGATCTTCCTGTGGCAACATGAAAGCCTTTTCAGCCTTGCCGTTCTTGAAGTATGCAAAATATACACGGCTGTAGTTGTCATCGTCACGGCGACTGGCCACCATAATCCAGTGTCCGTTGCTCGACCATGATGGATAGCTGTCTGAATAGCCGTCGCTGTTAACCAACGACATATCTATAGCCGAACAGGTCTCTGCCGTAAGGGCTGTACCCGTGTACTTATCCATCGGGATACATACGATGTCGGCATCATGATGTCTGCTATGGAAACAGCCATACTGACCTAAGGCAAACAGCAGATAGCGACCATCGGGACTGATTCTTGGCAAGCTCACGCTCTTGTCGTCCGTGGCTGCATCATACACCAATTCCTCGTCGCCGAACTGATGTGTTGGGATATCGAACGAGCGACGATAGAGGTTGTACTGTATCTTCTGGTAACTGCTTCTGATGTCCTTGCTATCCATTCCCTCTGGCAGGGGGACCGATTTACAGTAATAGAGGTATTTACCATCAGCCGACCATGTGGGATAAACCTCCAAAAGAGTAGTGTCAGCACTTACCACAGTCACCGAGTCGGTCTTTACATCATATAGAATCATATCACTTGCCAGATCGTACACCTCAATCTTATTAGGATTTACCGTATGGAAGGCCTGACGGGTAAGATTGGTTGAGAAAGCAATCAGCTTCTCAGTAGGATGCCATGCGGGATACACACCGCCAGAGATGGTGTAGTCGCGCTTCAGATTGACCCTCGACACCTTACCATCATTCACGATAACTGTACCACTATTCGACAGACGCACATGGAATAACATATTATCAGTCTTGTAGTTCTGATAACTGTGGCAGTTAATACACTGGCCCTTTTCCCTGTCGTTCATCGTAATCTCGTTGTTGAATATCTGCGTCTCCTCAAACGTCGTCAGGTTACGCTGGGCTATCTCCATATAGGTCCAAGCCACATACGAAGGCTCAATCAGGCGATACGACAGATACTCGTCGATAGGCTCTTCGGCCACCTTGATTTCAAATGGGTTAAACGATAGCCATTCGCCCGCTTTCTCTCCCCACACCTCTACCTTCAGGCTCTTACCCTTCGAGGCATTCAGCATCTTGTGCCATTCCTCCTCAGGAATCTGCACTTTCACACCGTTTCCGTAGGTCTGCTGCTTGCCATCGGCGGTCGTAATACGTGCCACACAAGCTGTATACTCGTCAGCCGGCAGCATAAAGTTAAGTGGTGCTATGTTGCAGGGGATGGTAACATCACAATAATCAGGATAGATAGCTGGCAGACACTTGGCCGCCTTCGATGAAGCAGGCACGTCTGGGTTACTTGCACATGATGACAACAACATCATAGCAGCAGCCAGCAACATCATATAAGAGTGGATATATCTTTTCATAATTTACGAGTGAATTGCGTTTCCAATTTTTCCATGAACATTCAGTGGTTTCTTACCAAAGAGGTTATACCACCAATAGGTATCTCCAAATTCATCATACACCTCTTTACCTACTGCATCGATGGTCATTCCAGGCTTTGCCTTTTCTTCCAAGGCATCCCAGAACTTCTTATAGCGTTCGTAGACAGATTTCTCTACAGGCAGCATCATACGTTTGGCTTCTGGTGCCTTGTCCATAAACAGGATATAAGCCTCCATTGCGTGCAATGGGAACTGTTCGTCCATGTGATGCTTTACATAATTGCGCAGCGATGGCCAGAAACGACGTGAGTCACAACGCAACATCGCATAGAGCAACGACTGCTCCGATGCCACCTTGCTATCCGATTCGTACCACAGACTAATGGCATTCACTACATAACTGTCGCTATTCTCTACACCGGTAATCTCGTCGGGATAGCATTTCTGCAGTTCCTTGATCTTGGCTGTTACAGGAGCAGGCTGCCAGTTGTCGTAGAACGGACGATGATGAAGTATCGTGGTGTAGCGTTCTATCAGTCTCTTATCCCCAACGGCCAAAGCGCAACGAGTCAGCATCTTCAGATAGAAAGGCGAGAAACCAGCCTGTATGGCATTCTCGAAACTCAATCGGATAGCCTCATTCATCATGCCATAGTTGTAATATACCAATGGCGATGCAATATCCAGCAGAGTCACATGCAGCGTATCAGGGGTGTTGATATTTGCAGCATCATTGCCCAATTTAAACGAACGGTCCAGCAGTCCGCCTTCGTTCATCAGCGCAATATTCTTAATAAACATCATCGAACTCGTTGGCTTTCTGTTCTCCTCAGCCAGATTCAGCACTTCCTTCCAATTGTCCATCTCAGCGTAACGTATCATGCGCATCTCATCGATGTAGTTCTTATCATAGTACATCTGCGTCCAAGTATAGGCGATACCGGCCACAGCACATAATACGGGGACAAACCATTTATTCAGGGACTTGCTGCACCACGGAATGAGTACAGATGCAGCACCAAGCAGCCAGAACGGATACGAAAGGTAGGGACTACTGTCGCTGGGAGTCTCGAAGCGAGGCAGTCCGGCCATCACCACATCGTCGTATTTCAGATTCGAGTAGAACTGGGTATGCCAGATACTGGCGGTAAAGGCCAGCAGGATGATACCCACAAACTCGCGCCATGACGTTTTGTCAGAAACGGCAAGACATAATACAAAAAGCAAAGCAAACCATCCGAGCATGGGATAGATACATACGCCTATCAGATACCAGATAATGTGCCATTTACGTGGTGTGCAACGTGCTGCCCACAAGAGCAACAGCATCACAAGATAGCCTACCGACTGCGAGAACCAATAGCCTCTGATGGTTGAGACATAAATCCAATAGCCCAAATCCACAACAGAGAGCAGCAGACAGGCAACAGGCAAGAGCATCAGCGCAGAGGCGCTTCCCTGTAACCGGAATGCTTTTATACCCACAAAGATAATCAAGGCCCAGATAGCGGCCAGAATACCGGTTCCTACAATGGGTTTACAGAAGAACTGTGTAAGCCAGGCACCCACATATTGCATCAAGCCGAAAGGCTTAGACATTAAAGTATTGAAAAACGGTGCGCCGAAAATGAATTCCGAGCGATCGTGTGCTGTATAGAAAACCTCTTGATTGATGTATAAGATGTATACAACGAACAATATGAAAGCCAACAGACTTACATAGAGAGAGGCACGAGATAATTTGCTTGAATTTGTCATTGTTTTGATTGAAAGGGCCGACTCATTGAAATGAGTCAGCCCTGATTAGATTATACTGACAAGGAATGATTATTCCTCATAGTAAACAGAGTTAAGTGTCATTGAACCGCTGTACAGCATCAGGTCGAGGTCACGGCCCTCACCACCCTTAGCACACTCAGCAGCCAGGACATCTGTAATCTGAAGCTCGTTCAAACCATTTGTCCACTTAACGTGATCGTAGTAAGTGTTACTCCACCATCCGTTCATAACCTTCAGATCGAAGTCGTCAGTAACGTCTGATACATCGAAGATCAGAGTCTTCAGACCGAAGTAAACTTCATCGGGAATAGTTGGCAGGTGAGCACCTTCAGTTGAGCTGAAACGCATAGCAGCAGCGTCCCATGCACCAGGTACGAATGGGGGCTCCTCAGCAGCCTTAGCTGGATCACCATAGATATAGTACTTAACCAGTGGATCAGTGATTTCCTGACAAGAAACAGGATACTCAGCTGTCAAAACAGTACCATCAGGGCAAAGAGCTGTCAGAGTAACAACGTGATCACCCAACTTCATCTTCTTCCAAGCATAGTTACCAATCAGTTCCTTTCCAGCGAAGTCCCACTTTGCATTGACCGGAGCAGAGGTTTGGCAGGTAATACAGTTACCATTCAGACCACTAGCAGCCTTGTCAACAGTAACAGTAGTCTTCGCCTTGAGCTCCTCAAGAGTGATGTGGCCTGCATTGCCAATCTTCTCATGAATAGGATCGCAAGCAGCAAAGGCGCATACTGCGACTAACATCAAAAATATCTTTTTCATATTGATTACTTATTAAATATTAATACAGAACTTTATATGTGTACTCTGAAGCAGATGCATTATCGTCCCATCCTGGGTTCTGCTTCAACTTACCATTCATCAGAACAATCTGAGATAGAGGCTTAGGCAAGAAACCATTAGTATCAGCATAACGCTTAGCCCAAGAGCAAGTCATGTGAGCCATAGGAATCTTGGCACCCTTCTGACCATAGCAAACAATCATCTTACCCTTCTGAGCCTCAAGAGCCTTAGCAGCGTAAGAGCTTTCGCCAGAGTCCTTACCAGACCAACGACGCATATCGTTGAAGCGGAGACCCTCAAGTGCGAACTCCCAACGACGCTCGTTCTGAACGGCCTTCAGTGAGTATGGAGTCTCAGGAACACCTGCACGACGCTGAACCTGGTTCATGTAAGAAGCATCACCAGTAAGCTCGGTGAGCATCAGCAGAACGTCAGCATAACGCATCAGATAGTAGTCCTCGAAGTGGTCACCCTGCTGCTTGTTATCAAGCGAGCTTGAAGAGTAACCCTCAGCCTTTGACCACCAAGAATCGTTATCAGCAGCACAAGCATCCAGGTTTACATCAGCATACTTCTTAACAGCATAACCTGACTCCTCGTTATCGTCCTTCTCGTAGGTATAGCTCTCGAGCTCATTGTCAAGGTCAATCAGAGAGGCCTTCTTACGGAGGTCGGTATAGTCACCACTTCTCTCAGCGTCTGTCCAGTCATCCCAGATGTTGCAAGATGGTGTACCCTGACCCCAACCCTGGTTGAATGGATAAGTCTTATCACGCTTACCGTTATCGTTGGTAGCACCGTTACGGAGACCCCAGAAACAAGAGAGGTAGTTAGAATACATACGTGGGTTGTTGTATGTACCACCGATGCTCCAGCTTGAAGCATTCATGAACTGAATCTGGAAGAGCTCCTCTTTGTTACCATTACCCATACCAGGCATATCGAAGCAATTGTTACGATCCATATCAGCGATGAACTCGTATGCATGACCTACACCATCGTGAGCCTCGTCCCACAGCAGACTGTTAGAGTACTGCCAGAGTGAACGGAAGTCAGGAAGAAGTTCATAACCACCATTAGCAACGATGTCCTTCAGACCTGCAACAACGTCAGCCTGTGAAAGTGTACCACCGGCACAACCTTCCTGCTCAACCAGGTTGATAGCAGGAGCAGAACCAGAAGCAAGCTCACCAACCTTCTTATAGAAGCCGGCCCAGAACATATAAGCACGAGCGATGAAAGCCTCAGCACAGAACTTGTCAGCATGACCAGAACCGTTAGCTCTCTCTGGCTTCATCAGATTCTTAGCAGAAACGAAGTCTGAGAGAATCTGTGGATAGATAACCTCCTCAGCGCTAACCTCTTCCTGCATTTCCTCCGTAATAGTAGTAGAGGTAATCAGGGGCACATCTCCGTACAGCTGGCTGAGCCACATGTTGTAAAGACCACGCATGAAGTAAGCCTCACCAAGGAGCTGGTCACGCTGAGCCTTCTGAGCATCAGTCCAAGCTACGTTATCGATAGTCTCAATCTGGTTGTTGGCACGTGAGATACCACCATACAGAAGGATAAAGTCAGCCTCATACTGGTTAGCACCAGCAGTTGTAAAGTGATGCAGCGATTTAGCTACATTATCCTGCAGACCACCACTTCCGTAGCAGTCGTCAGACATAAGACTCCACCAATAGAATGGGTTATTCAGAATATTACTCTGGTCACCGCCACCCAGTGTATTCATGATACTGTAGGTAGCTGCATTCAAGGCCTCTACATCGGCTGGTTTTCCAGGGAATGTAGCAGCTGTCAACTCTGTAACACGTGGATCAGTATCCAGCATATCGTTACAAGCTGTAAACACAGTTGCTGTTGAAACAACTAATGCTGATAAAATATACTTTTTCATATCTTAATAGTCGAATTAGAATTTAATACTTGCACCAACCAAATACGTACGAGATGGTGGGTAAAGACCCAGGTCAACACCAGAAGCCCAACCGTTACCACCAGCAGAGTTACCAACCTCAGGATCGAGACCTGTGTACTTTGTGAATGTGTAGAGGTTCTGAGCCTGAACATAGAGACGGAGCTGCTGGAATGGACAAGACTTCCAGATATTCTTGAAGTCGTAACCCAGAGTTACAGTCTTGATCTTGAAGTAGTCAGCATTCTCCATATAACGGGTTGATACCCAGTTGGTATTCTCACTACCAGTACTTGAAATACGTGGCTGAGTGTTAGATGTACCCTCACCATACCAACGGTTCAGGATAGTGGTATCGTAGTTCTGGTAAGGAGCATCACTGAATGAACGGTAAGAACGCATGATCTGCTGACCAAATGCACCTGCACCGTTAACAGCGAAGTCGAAGCCCTTGAATGTCAGACCGAGGTTAACACCGAGCATGATGTCTGGGTTAGGATTACCAATCTCATGCTTATCGCTAGCATCGCCATCACCATATGTAATCACACCATCACCATTCCAGTCATCCCAGATGCAGTCACCAGGCAGTGCATTATCGAGAACGGCCTTACCAGCCTTACGTGCAGCCTCAATCTGCTCCTGGTTCTGCCAGATACCGCTGTAAGACATACCACGGAAGTAACCGATAGGTTTGCCAACCTCAGCACGGTAAATGTAGTCAGTACCCTGTGACAGAACGCCTGAAGGACCATTGATGTAACCATTCTGGTTAGCAATACGTGTTACCTTATTCTTATTGGTAGCAAAGTTAACGCCAATGTTGTAACCGAAGTCCTTACCAATCTTGTCGTTCCAAGTCAGAGCGAGCTCAATACCAGTATTCTCTACGTCACCTCCGTTGATAGCAGCAGGGTTAGTACCGTAGATAGCCAGCAGGTTACCACCGATCAGCCAGTCCTTAGTTGTCTTCTTATACCAGTCGAAGTTTACACCCAGACGGCTATTGAGGAAACGAGCGTCGAAACCGAAGTCGAGCTGCTCAGAAGTCTCCCAAGTCAGGTCAGGGTTAGGAACGATGTTTGCATAAGCACCGGTGTTTGGAGTTCCAGCAACTGAAGTAGCCAGATCAGAACCGAACTTATAACCGCTATCGTTAGCGTCACCAGACAGAGCGATAGTAGCCAGATACTGATACTTAGAGATAGAGCAGTTACCATTCTGACCCCAAGAAGCACGGATCTTGAAGAAGTCGAGCCAGCTCTTAGTATTTGCCATAAATGGTTCGTTGCTGATTACCCAACCTGCAGATACAGATGGGAAGAAGCCCCAACGCTTACCATCAGTAAAGATACTTGAACCATCATAACGCATGGTTACGGTAGCCATATAACGCTCATTCCAGTCCCAAGTCAAACGACCAAACCAAGAAGCGAGGTATTCCTCATCGTTAGGAGAACCAGTCAAAGAAGCATCAGTAGCATTAACGAGCTTAACGTTTGTCAGATATGCAGAGTTCCAACCCTTCAGAGTAGCGAGCTGGTCACCGTAGTTAACCTTGTTAGATCCACCGATGTTAACACCCCAAGCACTGCTCTGGAATGACTGACCGACCATTGCGCTGATCTTGTGACCAGAGATAATAGGCAGATCGTAAGTCAGAGTATTCTCAATAGAGAATGAAGAGTTCAACCAAGCGTTCTGGCTAACACTGTAAACAGGTGATGTTGCATTTCCGTAACCAGAAGAACGTGGCTCGTTGTAGTTACGATATGCACCTGAACCCCAGTTATAGTTGAACTGTGAACGGAGTCTCAGACCCTTGATAGGCTGGATGGTCAGGAAAGCGGTAGCACTTGCGTTGAAGTTGCGGCTCTCAGCCATAGAGTTGAAGCCACCCTTCTGCAGGTTCTCCCATGGGTTGCTGAACAGTGAAGAGTTCCAACCCTGACCGTACTTAACATTACCATCAAAGTCCTGATAGTAGTAAATATCACCATTGTCTGCGTACTGTGGTACGAGTGGGCAAGTCTGCAGCAAGCTGTGGATATAGCTCCAGTACATACCATCCTCAGCCAGGTCGTGGTTCTTATTGTAACCAATAGAGATGTTCTCACCGATGGTGATAGCATCGAAGTCCTTAGCCTTCAGAAGTACGTGATCACTGTTGATACGGATTGTGTGACGCTTGTAGTAAGAAGCTCTGCCGGCACCCATGATACCCTCGTTACCGGTATAGGTGTAAGACATAGCGAACTTACTGCGATCAGTACCACCTGTCAGAGTAACTGAGTGATTCTGCTGCTGAGCGTTCTTGTTCTCGAATGCGCCCCACCAGTCAGTACCTTCCCAGCCATTATTAACTTTGGCGAGGATGTCAGCTGGAACATAGCCAGCCCAATCCATCTTCTGACCAGAAGTATTGAAGGTGTACTCGTCGATGATGGTCATATACTGCTTAGCGTTGAGCAGCTGAGGACGCTTGTAGGCATTTGACCAACCCATAGCACCATTATAGCTGAGCTCAATCT
>NZ_CAMJFM010000008.1 GCF_946404925.1 uncultured Prevotella sp.
AGGCTCAGAATATCAACGACATCAACAACCACGAGTACACCTATGGCGTTGGTACCATCTACATGGATCTTATCAACGAGTGCGAGAAGCTGGGCGACTACGTAGTAAATGTGGTAGAGGCTCGAATGGGATTGAGATAAGCCCCCTACTCTACGCTGAATTTATTCCCACCTTGGGAACGTTTTATTCCCAGTGTGGGAATATTTTGTTCCCAACGTGGGAATAATTCTTTTTCAATAGAAAAGTTTGGTAGTTTCGATATTAATGTTTACCTTTGCAGCCGATTATCAAGGGGTGCCTACGAGTGTGGGCTGAGATGATACCCTAAAACCTGATCTGGATTATGCCAGCGTAGGGATGGATAGCAGACTTATATCCCCTTTCATTTAAAGGTTATAAACAGTATGAAAAGATTATTTTTAGGAACCGCTGCATTGGCGTGTGCAGTTAGCATGAACGCACAGCGTAAAGCAGCTCTCTACGATTCTACACAGGTAGAAGCGCTACAGGAGATTGTGATTAAAGGCGTACGAGCACAGAAGAATGCACCATTCGCCATTGCAAACATCAAGAAACAGGAACTTAATGCATTCTCTAAAACAGGTAAGGAGTTGCCATTCCTCTTCTCGCAGACCCCAGGCATTGTGGCTTGGAGTGAGAACGGACTGGGCACAGGAACCACCTATATGCGCATTCGTGGCGCAGGCGATTCTCGCATCAACGTTACCCTCGATGGTGTGCCCCTTAACTCGCCTGAGGATCAGTGTGTATTCTGGGCCAATATGAACTCATACGGTTCGCTGTTGGGTTCTGTTCAGATTCAGCGTGGTGTTGGTACATCAACCAATGGCGACGGTGCTTTTGGCGGAACTATCGCATTGGCATCAGCCACTCCAAGCCAGAAGGCTGGGGGAGAGGTTTCTGCTTCGTATGGTTCGTTCAATACATTTAATGTAGGAGGAAAGTTCTCAACAGGATTACTGTGGAATCATCTGATTTTTGATGGTGCTTATCATGAGACAAACACTGATGGATTTATCCACGGAACCAGCGGACGAAGTGGTTCTTACTATGGCGGACTGACTTGGATAGGCAATAATTTCCAGATTCGCTACAAGAATATTGGAAACTTTGAAAAGACAGGACAAGCATGGAACGGCATTACTGCAGGCGACAATGATATGAGCCTGATGAATGGCACCTATGGCATCAACACAGGCATCAAGACCTACGAGGATATGTGGAATGTAGGTTTGGGCAAGTACAACTCGCTCTACGAATACCTGACTTACGATGCTGATGGTAACTTTGCCAAGGATGCTAATGGCAACTACGTTACAGCACGCTATCAGCTGAACGATGGCAACTACTGGGATAAGACTACAGACAACTTCTGGCAGAACCACAACATCCTCTCAGCAGCCTGGAACATCAACAACCACTGGAGCACCACAGCATCGCTGCACTATACTTATGGTTATGGCTATTACAACGAGTTCCGTTATAAAAACAAACTCAAGAAGTTCGGACTTACCTACGATGGCGTGAAGAAGACCGACTTTGTGCGCAAAAAGGGGCTGTCGCAGAACACCTACGGCTTTATTTGGAATGCCAACTATAAGGACGATGCCTGGGATGTTATCGGAGGCATCTCGCTGCAGGAGTTTGATGGCAACCACTTTGGTTATCTTACCTACATCGCCAACGCAGATGTTCGCCAGAAATATATGGCCAACGGAGACTATAAGTACTACGACTCTGATGCCACCAAGTTTGATGGTAGCGCCTTTATTAAAGCCGATTATCACATCAACGACCAGTGGGATGTATTCGCTGATTTGCAGTATCGCTATGTACAATACGAGATTTCAGGCATCAACGACAAGTTCTACGAGGAGAAAAGCGCATACTACAACCAGAAACTTGACATCGACGAGAAGTACCGCTTCCTGAATCCAAAGGCTGGTTTCTCTTGGACTCTTGATGGTCATCGCATTTATGGTTCTGTGGCACTCAGCCATCGTGAGCCAGAGCGCAATAACTTCACTGACAATTACAATTATCCATACCCAAAAGCAGAACGTCTATTGGACTATGAATTGGGCTATACCTTCAATGGCGACATCTTCCGCTTTGGTATCAACGGATACTACATGGACTACAACAACCAGTTTGTTCAGACAGGTCAGGAGACAGAAATTGGCGAAAAGGTAACCACAAACATCAAGGATTCTTATCGCATGGGTATCGAGCTTCAGGCTGCTGTTGATCCTTTCTCTTGGCTCACCATCGAGGGTAATGCGGCTCTGAGCAAGAACAAGATTAAGAACTTCGATGAATATGCCAGCGTGAACTGGGAAGACTCATGGCAGGTGATTCACTACGATAACTCTACTCTTGCATTCTCGCCATCAACAATCCTCAATGGATTCATCAATTTCCATTGGAAGGGATTATCAGCCGTATGGCACACCAACTTTGTAAGCCGTCAGTATCTCGACAACACAGAGAATGTAGATCGCTCGCTGCCTTGCTATTCAGCATCAAATGCTAGCATCGGCTATACTTATAAGCCAAAGAAGGCAATCAAGGAAGTGATCCTCGGATTGAACTTCAACAACATCTTTAATCGCAGATACGCTGCCAACGGATGGGTTTACAGCACCATCGTAGAAGACTATGGTCACCCCAACGACAATCGCTACTACCAGATTGGTTTCATCCCCATGGCAGGCTTCACGATGATGGGTAACTTAACACTCAGATTCTAATAGTATGACAGAATTCATCATAGCACACTGGTTAGACATCACCACCACGATACTCGGACTACTCTATATCTGGTTCGAGTATCGTGCCAGTGCGTGGCTTTGGGCCGTAGGATTCCTGATGCAGGCACTCGGCATTGTGCTATATTACCAAAAAGGACTCTATGCCGATTGTGGCATGGAGTTCTATTATCTCTCAATGACCATTTATGGTTATTGGAAGTGGGTGAGGGGATCTTCCACCAAACAAGCCTTACCCATCACAAAGTTCCCACGCAAACTTATCCTTCCCTGGTGCGCTGTTATTCTTGCCATCTGGGGAATTATCTATTGGCTGTTGGTAACATTTACCAATTCTAATGTACCTTTGGCAGATAGTTTTACTACCGCCCTCAGCATCGTAGGTATATGGGCCTTAGCTCATAAGTATCTGGAACAGTGGTTCATTTGGATTCTGGTAGACGTTGTTACCTGCTGTCTTTACTTCTACAAAGACATTCCGTTCAAGGCCGGACTTTATGCTTTATACGTCGTTATTGCCATTTTTGGCTACTTAAAATGGAGACGTATGATAGATAATCGCGCTATTTGAGCGGTTTTTTGCGATATAATTTGGCTATCTGCAGTATTTTACGTACTTTTGCAGCGAATTTATAAATTCAATGCTTATGCAGACGAACAGTCATTTATCGCGATTAATTCATGACCAGGCCAAGAAGTATGGCGACCGTGAGGTTTTGATCTACAAGGACTTTGGCGGGTCAGTGTGGAAATCATATTCGTGGAATCAGTTCTCGGATATGGTCAAGAAAGTATCTAATGCCTTACTCAATCTGGGTGTAAGGGTACAAGAGAATCTGGGTGTTTTTTCTCAGAACTCTGTTCAGTACCTGTTCTGCGACTTTGGTGCATGGGGAGTGCGTGCTGTAACCATCCCATTCTATGCCACAAGCTCTGAGCAGCAAATCCAGTTTATGATTAGCGATGCAAAAATACGTTATCTCTTTGTAGGCGAGCAGGAGCAGTACGACAAGGCACGTCGTATCTTCGCAACCTGTCCTACACTCGAGCGTATCATCGTTTTCGACAAGAATGTACATATTTCATCGCTCGACCTCAGCTCGATGTATTTCGACGACTTCCTGAAGTTGGGCGACAACTATCCACGTCAGACAGAAGTAGAGTCGCTTCAGGCTCAGGCTTCTATGGACGATATTGCCAATATCCTGTACACCAGTGGTACAACAGGTGATTCAAAGGGTGTTATTCTTACCTGCGGACAATATCATGCCGCCATGGTAGCCAATGATAAGTGTGTGCCAGTAGGCGAGAACGACAGAGTGCTTAACTTCCTGCCATTTACCCATATATTTGAGAAGGGTTGGAAGATTCTCTGCTTGACTGAGGGCGCCAAACTCATTGTAAACACATATCCTCTTGAGGTGCAACAGTCAATGCGCGAGACTCATCCTACCTGCATGAGTTCTGTACCACGCTTCTGGGAGAAAGTTTATTTGGGAGTTATGGAGCAGATAGAGAAAGCCAGCGCACCCAAGCGCAAATTTTTTATGCACGCCCTCAAGGTTGGTAAGAAGCATAACATCGACTATCTGTCGAAGGGTAAGCGTCCACCACTGCCTCTGCACCTTGAGTACGAGATGCTGAACAAGACCGTATTCTCGTTGGTTCGTAAGGAACTGGGGTTGGAAAATGCCCACTTCTTCCCAACAGCTGGTGCCACAGTAAACCCAAAGGTCGAAGAGTTTGTACACTCTATTGGTCTCAATATGATTGTAGGCTATGGTCTTACTGAGAGCCTCGCCACAGTTAGCTGTAACCATCTTGGCAAGCCTTACACCGTTGGTGGAGTAGGTATCCCCATTGAGGGTATCGACATCAAGATCAGCGAAGAGGGTGAGGTATTGCTGAAAGGCCCAACCATCACTAAGGGTTATTATAATCGTGAAGACCTTACAAAGGCAGCATTCACCGCTGATGGTTACTTCAAGACAGGCGACTCAGGCTATATTGAGGGAGGCGAGCTGTTCCTGAAAGAGCGTATCAAGGACCTCTTCAAGACATCAAACGGAAAGTATATCGCTCCTCAGATGATAGAATCAAAGTTGCTGGTTGATAAGTATATCGACCAGATTGCCATCATCGCTGATCAGCGTAAGTTCGTGTCAGCACTTATCATCCCTGTTTATTCTCTGCTTGAAGAGTACGCTCGCGAAAACAAGATTCCTTTCGAGAACAGAGAGCAGCTCTGCAAGAATCCACAGATTAACCAGATGATGAAGGAGCGTATTGACACGCTACAGCAGCAACTGGCTCATTATGAGCAGATTAAGCGATTCACCCTGCTTCCCAACCACTTCACAATGGAGAAGGGCGAACTTACAAATACATTAAAAATAAAGCGTCGTGTACTGAACGAGAACTACAAGAAGGAAATAGACGCGATGTACGCAGAATAAGATATGATAACTCAGGATCAACTGAAAGATGTTTTAGAGAGAGCGGATGCACTTCACCGCTACTTGGAGATAGATAAGAAGAAAATAGAATACGAGGAAGAAGATCTTCGTACGCAGGCTCCTGACTTCTGGGAGGACCGTAAGCGTGCTGAAGAGCAGATGAAGAAGGTAAAAAGCATCAAGAAGTGGCTCGATGGCTATAAGGAGGTTCGCACCCTGGCTGACGAGCTGCAACTGGCATTCGACTTCTTTAAAGACGAGATGGTTACAGAAGAGGAGGTTGACGAGACCTACGCTAAAGCCATCAAGGCCATCGAAGACCTTGAGCTTAAGAACATGCTGCGCCAGAAGGAAGACCCCATGGAGGCTGTTCTGAAGATTAACTCAGGTGCTGGTGGTACTGAAGCACAGGATTGGGCTTCGATGCTGATGCGAATGTATATGCGATGGGCTGAAGCACATGGCTATAAGGTAACTATATCAAATATCCTTGAAGGCGATGATGCTGGTATCAAGAGCGTCACCATGCAGCTTGAAGGTGGCGACTATGCATACGGCTATCTGAAGAGCGAGAATGGTGTACATCGTCTGGTACGTGTATCACCTTTCAACGCCCAAGGTAAGCGTATGACTTCATTTGCCTCAGTCTTTGTATCTCCATTGGTTGATGATACCATCGAGGTATATGTAGACCCAGCCAAGCTCTCTTGGGATACCTTCAGAAGCAGTGGTGCTGGTGGCCAGAACGTCAACAAGGTAGAATCTGGTGTACGTCTGCGTTATTGGTATACCGATCCTGATACAGGCGAGGAAGAGGAAATCCTCATCGAAAATACTGAAACCCGTGACCAGCCAAAGAATAAGGAGCGCGCCATGACGCTGCTCAAATCGCAACTTTACGATCGCGCCATGAAGAAGCGCTTGGAGGCTCAGGCTAAGATCGAGGCTGGCAAGAAGAAGATAGAGTGGGGTAGTCAGATCCGAAGCTATGTCTTCGACGATCGTCGCGTAAAAGACCATCGTACCAACTATCAGACCACTGATGTTGATGGCGTGATGGACGGTAAGATCGATGACTTCATCAAGGCTTATCTGATGGAGTTCCCTGTTAATGACGAAGAACAATAAACAATAACGAATAACAAATAAAAATCATTAAAACTATGGCTCAAATTGCAAAATCATCTAAGTCTACTCAGAAGAAGGAGGCTTTTCAGAAGAAACAGGAAGAAGGAGGAAAGAAAGTGCTGGAGTATATCTTTGGTGCATTGATTATTCTGGCAATACTTTTTGTAATTTATTCTATCTTTGTAGTTTCTTAAATGAGTGGACTTGAGATAGAACGTAAGTTCTTAGTCCGAAACAACGACTATAAACGACTTGCCTCAAGTAGCAGTCGAATATGTCAAGGTTATATCTGCAGCAGTCGCGGACGTACCGTCAGGGTACGTATCCGTGATGGCCGCGGATATCTTACTATTAAAGGCCCTTCAGATATAGGCGGTCTGGCACGCTATGAGTTCGAAAAGGAGATTACGCTTGATGAAGCCCAACACCTGATGGACATCTGCGAGCCAGGTAAGATAGACAAGACGCGCTATCTGGTACCTTGTGGCAAACATACCTTTGAGGTTGATGAGTTCTATGGCGAAAACCAAGGACTGATTATGGCAGAGGTTGAGCTTGAATCAGAAGACGAGCCTTTCGAGAAGCCAGACTTTATTGGCAAGGAAGTAACAGGCAATCGCAGATACTATAATTCGTGTCTGCTCAAGAATCCTTTTACTTCTTGGGACGAAAATGCCAGAACAGCAGTCCAAGAACAGCAGCAAGGGTAACACCTGAAGCATTGGCGGCTAAATCAAGCCAGTCGCCACTACGTGTTCCACCAGTACAATATTCTTGTATCAGCTCTATCACCCCACTCATCACGATTGGAGCCAACCAAGCCCAGAAAAACAGCTTCTTGTAATCAGCCTTTTTGTGATTGCAGGTGTACTCTATCCACAAAACTAAGAAAGTACATCCGTACATCAGTACATGCACCCACTTATCTACAAACTCCACATCATCGAGTGGTGTTTCAGGAAAATAGGGAATCAACGAAAGTATCCATATCAGCGCGATACAGATCGTTGAGAAGGGGTATTTTCTTATGAAATGATACAAAAAACTCATATTTGCTTGCAATTTTGGTGCAAAATTAAGAAATAATTTATACTTTTGCAACCAAATTTAAAGAAAAGTTGATATGACAAAACTTGAAAGGGCAAGTTTCGGCAGTAAAATAGGCGTTATTCTAGCCACAGCAGGCTCTGCTGTAGGCTTAGGCAATATATGGCGTTTCCCTTATATGACGGGACAGAATGGTGGCGCCATTTTTATCGTTATCTATGTGTTCTGTGTTTTGCTGCTTGGCATCCCATGCATGATTAGTGAGTTTATCATTGGTCGCCATGGTCAGGCTAACACGGCTCGAGCTTTCCGCATCATGTCGGGCGATACCATCTGGTCGCTGATAGGATATATGGGCGTACTTACAGGATTCTTGATTTCTGGTTATTATGCTGTGGTATCCGGATGGTGTCTGGAATATCTGTGGGCATCAGTATCTGGCAAACTTCTTGGCAATCCGGAATACATCAAAGACTATTTCACCACCTTCTCACAGGATCCTATCAAGCCCGTTTTCTGGACCCTTATCATCCTGTTGGCCACCTATCTTATTATTGAGAATGGTGTGCGCAATGGTATCGAGAAGGCTTCGAAACTGATGATGCCCATCTTGTTTATTCTGTTGCTTATCATCGTTGTAGCATCGTGCATGTTGCCCAATGCAGATAAAGGTATCGAATTTTTGTTCAAGCCAGACTTATCGAAACTGAATAGCGATGTTTTCCTGGCAGCACTTGGACAATCATTCTACTCGCTGAGCATCGCCATGGGATGTATCTGTACTTACGCCAGCTACTTCTCTAAACAAACCAACCTCACATCATCTGCATTAAACATCAGCGCCATCGACTTTATGGTTGCATTGTTAGGAGGACTTATCATCTTCCCTGCAGCATTCTCCGTTGGTGTTAATCCTGATAGTGGTCCATCGCTGATATTCATCACATTGCCCAATGTGTTCCATCAGGCTTTTGGCAACATTGCCAGCCTGGGATACATTATTTCTCTGTTGTTCTATGCTTTGCTCTCCATGGCAGCTCTTACATCGCTGATGTCGCTGCATGAGGTTAGTACAGCATTTCTTGAGGAGGAATTAGGCACCACACGTAAGCGAGCAGCAGTCATGGTAACCATAGGTTGCATGCTTATTGGTATTGTTTGTTCGCTGTCGCTTGGAGCCTGGGAAGGTTTCCGTGTGTTTGGAATGACCATCTTCGATCTGTTCGACTTTGTTACTGGTCAGCTGTTCCTGCCTATTGTTGGATTCCTGACCTGTATCTTTATCGGATGGTTTGTACCACACAAGATAGTTCGCGACGAGTTTACCAATATGGGTACACTACGAAATGGACGATTGTTCCACTTCTACATTTTCCTTGTAAAGTACGTATGCCCACTATGTATCCTGTTTATTTTCCTTCACCAATTCGGACTTATTTAAATGGAAAACAGAGGTACATTTGGAAGTAAACTGGCCATCGTCTTAACTACAGCAGGTTCTGCTGTGGGTTTAGGAAACATCTGGCGCTTTCCTTTTATGACTGGTCAGAATGGAGGAGCCGCCTTTATCCTTATCTATCTTGGTTGCGTATTCCTGTTGGGTATACCAGGTATGATTAGCGAGTTTATCGTTGGTCGCCATTCCCAGTCTAATGCAGCCCGTGCTTATAGCAGTTTAGGCTATAAAAGTGGTAGATTGATAGGCTATCTTGGCATTCTCACATCTACCATCATCTTAGGATTCTATGCTGTTGTAGCAGGCTGGTGCTTGCAGTATCTCTATGCTTCGATAGCAGGACAACTGAATGGCGATACTACCTACATTGTAGAATACTTTAAGAGTTTCTCAAGCGATGCTGTACGCCCTTGTCTTTGGGGTGTTGGCTTTGTTGTTATCACTCACTTTGTGGTGGCACAAGGTGTTGAGAAGGGTATCGAAAGAGCTTCAAAGCTACTGATGCCACTCTTGATGATCATCCTGATTATCCTGGTTATAGCTTCTTGTCTGTTGCCAGGAGCAGGAAAGGGTATTGACTTCTTGCTGAAGCCCGATTTCTCGAAAGTTAGCGGTAGCGTATTCCTTGAGGCATTAGGACAAGCCTTCTTCTCATTAAGCCTTGGAACTGCATGCCTTTGTACCTATGCATCGTACTTCAAGAAAGAAACCAACCTATTGAGATCAGCCACACAGATAGCATTGCTTGACTCTGCTATAGCCATCATGGCAGGTTTGATGATATTCCCTGCAGCATTCTCTGTAGGCGTACAACCAGATAGCGGACCATCGCTCATCTTCATCACATTACCCAATGTGTTCCGTCAGGCTTTCGAGGCCATGCCAATAGTAGGGTTTGTCATCTCGATATTGTTCTATGCCTTGTTGGTATTTGCAGCTCTGACATCAACCATCTCGATGCACGAAATTGGTACAGCATTCTTCCACGAAGAATTGCATTTGGCACGTAGCAAAGCGGCTTGGATTCTTACCATCGTTTGTGCTACTATCACCATCTTCTGCTCACTATCAGTAGGAGCCTACAGCAACCTGCAATTGTTTGGTATGCCACTCATGGACTTCTGCGATTTCCTGACAGCACAGATTATGTTGCCAGCAGGAGCATTCTTTACCAGCATCCTACTGGGATGGTTTGTTGAGCAGCGATTACTTATCAATGAATTTACAAACAATGGTGCACTTAAAGCCACATTCTTTAAGGCCTATTTGTTCTCTGTCAAGTTCATTGTTCCTCTCTGTATCCTATTAATATTCTTGCATCAGTTTAATATTATATGATTCGCGATTTCATCTATCTTCAAAAGTCCGACCGCAAAGTTATCCTCACCTTACTCGTTGTCTTTGTATCTGTGTTCACCATGGTTTTCCTAACAGGAGGAGATGGCATAGTAACAACCTCACAACCAAAAGACAGCATTAAATCGCGAACCAGCAAAAGCTATAACTACTCAAGCTACACACCTAAGAAAGTTGAGCGCTTTACCTTCGACCCCAATACGGCTGATAGTACCCAATTGCTACGCTTAGGTCTCCAGCCCTGGCAGGTTAGGAACATTTATAAATACAGGGCAGCTGGGGGAATCTATCGCAAGCCTTTAGATTTTGCTAAGCTCTATGGACTCACAGTCAAGCAGTATCGCGAACTGGAGCCCTATATTCGTATATCCAGCGATTATCTGCCTGCATCTACATTGGTAAACGATAGAAATGGCTATACTCGAAAAGAACCAAAAGACTCTACCACATATCAGCGCCCAGTAAAAATCAAGGAGACAGAACATCTTGTCTTGAATACAGCTGATACAATATCGTTGATAACCATTCCTGGTATTGGTCCTTACTATGCCCGCAAGATTGTTCAGTATGGCAATCGACTTGGTGGATATGTGAGCGTTGACCAACTCGACGAGATAGACGACTTTCCTACAGAGGCTAAGAAATACCTAGTGATATCGAATCCTTCGCCCAAGAAGTTAAATGTAAACCAACTATCGCTCAACGAACTGAAGCGTCATCCCTACATCAACTTCTACATGGCTAAAACGATTACCGACTATCGCAGATTGCATGGTAGCATCCATTCGCTTCAGGAGTTGCGACTACTAAAAGATTTCTCGCCTGAGGTCATTAAACGCCTCACGCCCTATGTTGCGTACTGATTTGTTAATAAATCATAGCGAATGATTGCTAATTCACATAAAAGTTGTATATTTGCAGAAATAAACTAAAATCAATAGAAAATGTTTGGATTAGGATTCCAGGAAATACTGGTTATTGCACTGATTATTCTGCTGCTCTTTGGTGGCAAGAAGATTCCAGAACTGATGCGTGGACTTGGCAAAGGCGTTAAGAGCTTCAAGGATGGAATGAACGAGGTAACTGACCTGAAGGAAGAGAAGAAGGAAGAAGTAGAGAAGAAAGATGAGTGATACGCCCAACCTTACGTTTTGGGATCATCTCGACGAACTCCGTTCTGTCATTATCCGCATTATCGTCATTTCAGTTCTGGCAGCCTTGGTGGCTTTCTTTCTGAAGGACGAACTTTTTGCCATTGTACTTGCACCTCGCAGTAGCGATTTCATCTCTTTCCGTCTGATGGGCGTTGAACCTTTCTCCATCCATCTGATGAACACAGGACTAACGGAGCAGTTTATGATCCACATGAAGACAGCCTTCTATGCAGGTGTCATCGTGGCTTCGCCCTATATCATCTACCAACTGTTCCGCTTTGTCTCACCAGCGCTCTATGACAACGAGAGGAAATACGCCACAGCATTGGTATCAAGTGGTTATCTGATGTTTATGTTGGGCACGTTGCTCAATTACTTCCTGATATTCCCACTCACCGTTAAGTTCCTTGGCACCTATCAGGTTAGCGAAGACGTGGCCAACATGCTCACCCTACAGTCGTATATGGATACACTACTGATGATGAGTCTGGTGATGGGTATCGTGTTCGAACTGCCAGTAGTAAGCTGGCTATTGGCCAAAATGGGGCTTATCAATGCTGATATGATGCAAACCTGGCGCAAGCATGCTGTAGTGGCGATACTAATGGTTTCGGCTATCATCACGCCCACAACTGATGCCTTTACGCTCTTTGTGGTGGCGCAACCCATCTGGTTGCTCTACGAGTTTAGCATCCTGATAGTAAGATTAACAAAATAAACAAATACTTATATAATATTAGACTTATGCTTCGTAAAATCAGAACTATCCTTGCAGCGGTGTTCTTTGTATTGATTACTCTGCTATTCTTAGACTTTACTGGGACGCTTCACCATTGGTTATCATGGATGGCGAAGATTCAGTTCCTGCCAGCTGTAATGGCTCTCAATCTGGTAGTCGTTATAGCACTCGTGTTGTTAACACTCATCTTTGGCCGTATCTACTGCTCCGTTATCTGCCCACTTGGCGTCTTCCAGGACGTCCTGGCCAGATTGCGCAGAAAGAAGAACAAGTATTCTTATTCTAAAGAGGTACGCTGGCTGCGATACCCTATGCTGGTTGTGTTTATCATAGCTGGCGTTGCTGGCATTGGTTCGTTGTTCCAACTGCTGGCACCTTATAGCAGCTACGGACGCATGGCCACCATGCTCTTCCAACCTCTGTGGAAGATGTGTAACAACCTGCTTGCCGTATTGGCTGAGCGTGCTGATAGCTATGCATTCTATACTGTTGATACATGGATGCGCTCATTGCCTGTATTCATCATCGCAGCTATCACGTTAGTAGTTCTGGTGATATTGGCTTGGCGAGGTGGTCGTACCTATTGTAACACCATCTGCCCTATAGGCACCATCCTGAGTTTCCTGGCTCGATTCTCGTTCTTGAAAATTCGCTTCAACGAGGATAAGTGCAAGAACTGCTCTATGTGTTCCAAGAACTGTAAGGCAGCTTGTATCGATTACAAAACCCATACCGTTGATTACAGTCGTTGTGTGGTTTGTGGCAATTGTATAGACAAGTGTAAGTTTGGAGCTCTGACATATTCTTTACCTAAGAAATCCAGCAAGCCAAACAATGGCGAGGCAAGCAAGATTGATGCTTCTAAGCGCTCGTTCCTTCTGGCATCAGCCTTGGTTTCTACAGCAGCGTTGGCTCAGAAGAAAGAGAAGCTGATGGATGGCGGATTAGCAGAACTCGAGGATAAAGTTGCCCCAGAGCGCCAGACGCCATTAACACCTCCAGGATCACTCTCGTTCCAGAACCTCTCTACCCGTTGTACGGGTTGTCAACTATGTGTATCTGAGTGCCCTAATCAGGTGCTTCGCCCATCGAGCGATCTGATGCATCTGATGCAACCCACCATGTCTTATGAGCATGGCTATTGTCGCCCAGAGTGTAATCGATGCTCAGAGGTTTGTCCTGCTGGTGCCATCAAACCTGTTGATAAGGACGAGAAGACCTCTATCCAGATTGGTCATGCCGTATGGATCAAGAAGAACTGCGTGCCTATTACCGATGGGGTAGAGTGTGGCAACTGCGCCCGCCATTGTCCTTCGGGAGCTATCGAGATGGTTCCACTCGATGAGAACAATGAGGAATCGCCCATGGTTCCTGCTATCAACGAGGCTGCTTGTATTGGCTGTGGCGCTTGCGAGTATGTTTGTCCGTCGCGTCCATTCTCAGCCATCTATGTTGAGGGCCACGAAGTACACCGCAAGATTTGACGATTTGACAATTTACAATTTGACGATTTATGAAGAAGAATATATCACGCCGTTCGTTCCTGAAGCTCTTTGGAGCAGGATCAGTAGCTACTGCAGCCACCCTTGCTGGATGTAAGGATGCCAATAAGGCAGGTAGTCAGGCTAAAGAGGAATATAAGAACCAGGTTGAGCCTCCTGTAGGCCAAATGACTTATCGCATCAATCCAAAAAACAAGGATAAGGTTTCTATTCTTGGCTATGGTATGATGCGCCTACCAACTAAGGTAGATAACAGCGACGAGTTCGATCAGGACATGATCAACAAACAGATTGACTATGCTTTGGCGCATGGATTGAATTATATCGATACATCTCCAGTATATTGTCAAGGCAAGTCAGAGCGTTGCACAGGTATCGCCCTTAGTCGCCACAAGCGTAGCGAGTATTTCGTAGCCACCAAGCTCTCTAACTTTAACCACGACTACTGGACTTTCGAGAAGTCGAAGGAGATGTACCATAACTCTATGAAGGAGCTTCAGGTAGACTATATCGACTACTACCTGCTACACGCCATTGGTGGCAGCATGGAGGAGTTTAATGGTCGTTATGTTGATAATGGCATCATGGACTATCTGCTGAAGGAACGCGATGCTGGTCGCATTCGTAACCTTGGTTTCTCATTCCATGGCAAGCAGGAAGTGTTCGATGAGGTGTTAGCCTTGGATGAAAAATACCATTGGGACTTTGTACAGATAGAGTTGAACTATCTGGATTGGAATTACGCCAATGAGATTAGTAAGAGCAATGTAGATGCCAGCTATCTGTATGCTGAACTCCAGAAGAAAGGCATTCCTGCTGTGATTATGGAGCCACTGTTGGGCGGTCGATTAGCAAATCTACCTCAGTATCTGATGACGGAGTTGAAGAGTCACGACCCTGAGCGCTCTGTGGCTTCGTGGGCTTTCCGCTATGCAGGAACACCCGAGGGCGTGCTTACTGTACTCTCTGGTATGACCTACATGGAGCACCTGAAGGATAATCTGCTCTCATATTGTCCGCTCAAGCCATTGACAGAAGAGGAGATGCGCTACCTCGACAAGGAGATAGCCCAGAAGATTGTGGGTCTCGAAAACATCCCCTGCAACGATTGTAAGTACTGCATGCCTTGTCCTTATGGCGTTGACATCCCTGCCATATTTGTGCATTATAATAAGTGTAAGAACGAAGGTTCGTTGCCTATGGGTGTGGGCGATTCAGAATATCGCAAGCATCGTCGCCAATATCTCATATCTCTCGATAGGGTAGTGCCACGCGATCGCCAACCTGATCATTGCATCCAGTGTGGTCAGTGTGAGCCTCATTGTCCGCAGAGCATACACATCCCTCGTGAGCTGGCTAAGATCGACGAGATGATCGAAAATCTGAAGCGAAATCCCTTCGGAGATGTGAAAAATGGGTAATAATTTGGTTAATTGCCTAATTTACAGTACCTTTGCACCCGAAATAAACGTTTATAGAAGAAAATGGCATTAAAATGTGGTATTGTAGGACTGCCAAATGTGGGCAAGTCTACCTTGTTTAATTGTCTGTCGAGCGCAAAGGCTCAGGCAGCAAACTTCCCTTTTTGTACGATTGAACCCAATGTGGGTGTAATCACCGTACCTGATGAAAGACTTACCAAACTCGCTGAGTTGGTTCACCCAGGACGTATTGTTCCTGCTACCTGCGAGATTGTGGATATCGCCGGACTCGTAAAAGGTGCCTCAAAGGGCGAGGGTCTTGGCAATAAGTTCCTTGGAAACATCCGTGAGACTGATGCAATTATCCACGTGCTCCGTTGTTTCGAGGATGAGAATATCACCCACGTTGATGGTACCATCGACCCCATCCGCGATAAAGAGATTATTGATACCGAGCTTCAGCTCAAGGACCTCGAGACCATCGAGAGTCGCCTGGCTAAGACTGAAAAAGCTGCTGCTGCAGGAAATAAGGACGCTAAGGTAGAAGCAACTGTACTCCACGCCTACAAAGAGGTTCTGGAGCAGGGGAAGAACGCCCGTATCGTAGAGTTCGAGAGCAAGGACGAGCAGGATTGTGCCAAGAATCTCTTCTTGCTCACATCTAAGCCCGTACTTTATGTATGTAACGTTGGTGAAACTGATGCTAAGAGTGGTAACGACTTCACCAAGAAGGTTGAGGAGCTGGCTAAAGAAGAGGGTGCTGAGACCATGGTTATCGCAGCTAAGACCGAGGAGGATATCGCTGAGCTCGAGAGCTATGAGGACAAGCAGATGTTCCTTGAAGAGCTGGGCTTGGAGGAGAGCGGTGTTAACCGCCTGATCAAGAAGGCTTACGCTCTGCTGAACCTCGAAACCTTTATCACCGCTGGCGAGATGGAGGTGAAGGCCTGGACCTATAAGAAGGGTTGGAAGGCTCCTCAGTGTGCTGGTGTAATCCATACCGACTTCGAAAAGGGCTTTATCCGTGCTGAGGTAATCAAGTACGATGACTATATCCAGTATGGCTCTGAGGCAGCTGTCCGCGAGGCTGGTAAGCTGGCTGTAGAGGGTAAGGAGTACGTAGTTCAGGACGGCGATATCATGCATTTCCGCTTTAACGTATGATCGACTTACTGAATTATATTGTCTGGAATCCGGATCTTGAGGCTTTCCACTTAGGTCCTATCTCAGTTCGTTGGTACGGACTGATGTGGATTATTGGCCTTGCATTGGCTTACTTTGTGGTTCAGCGCCTCTATAAGGAGCAGAAGATCAAGGACGAGTACTTCGATCCACTCTTCCTCTACTGCTTCTTTGGCATCCTGATAGGCGCCCGTTTGGGCCATTGCATCTTCTACGAGCCCGATTACTTCCTTACTTCAGTAAAGGGCTTGATAGAAATGGTTCTGCCCATCCGATTCCTGCCTGATGGCGATTTCAAAGTGATTGGCTATGCTGGACTTGCCTCGCATGGTGGCACATTGGGATTGATGATTGCCCTTTGGATGTATGTCCGCAAGACCAAGCTCAGCATCTGGACGGTGCTCGATAATATCGCCATCGCCACAGGTACCACAGCTTGCTTCATCCGCTTGGGCAACCTGATGAATTCAGAGATTATTGGTAAGGTAACTGATGTGCCTTGGGCCTTTATCTTCGAGCATGTCGACAAGGTGCCACGCCATCCAGGTCAGCTCTATGAGGCCATCGCCTATGCCATTCTGTTTGGCATTATGTGGTATCTCCACAAGAAGATGCCAGAGAAGATTGGTACAGGCTGGTACTTTGGCTTCTGTTTGGCCTATATCTTCACCTTCCGCTTCTTCATCGAGTACACCAAGGAGATTCAGGAAGCCTTCGAGGCTACACTCCCCATCGACATGGGCCAGATACTCTCTATCCCATTCATCATTCTGGGAGTGTACTGCATGATTAAAGCAAAGAAAAAAGCATAAAAGCTTTAATAACGTAGCACAACGCCATCTTGGGAAACTTCCAAGGTGGCGTTTTTGCCTACCAATAGTGGGAAGTTCTTGAGGTGGGCGTGACCTACTGGGAAGTCGTAGCAAACGGGGATATGCCAAAGCTGCAGATATTCGTTGAGCATTGAGTACATATCGTCGAAGCCACACTCTGGGTGTTTGTATTTGTTGAACTGGCCAACGATGATGGCACGGATGTGACTCTGTAACCCTCTAACCTCGATGTTATGAAGCATACGATCAACCTTACTCATCCCCTCGCCTGTATCCTCAATAAACAGAATGATGCCATCAATCATCAAGGGGTCGAAATCAGAACCTGCCAAGTCGTTGAATACAGACATGTTGCCTCCAACCACAATGCCTTCTGCCTTACCGCATATATTTAGGGGATGAGGAGCAACATGATAGGTTGGCAAGTCGCCCTGAAGCATGTGTCGCAGAGCCTGACTAACTGTATCGTTACCTTCATAGGTTTTCAACGCATAGCACATCGAACCATGAATGCCTTTTACTCCTGCTCTAACTTGGGCGCAAAGCAAGGCTGTAACATCGCTAAAGCCAATAATCATCTTGGGATATTGACGAAGCGTATCGAGCGACAATCGAGCCAACAGATGAGCTGCCCCATCGCCACCACGCGAGCACATAATGGCCTTGACTGATGGCTCTCGCAAAGCCCAAAGCAAATCGGATAATCGCTCATCGATAGTGCCTGCAAAGCCGTGATAATCAGCCAAGGCATTAGGCGCTACCACACAATGGTATCCCCATTTTTCAAGCGTACGGATGCCACCATTGATAGTTGTGGTATCAGTAGAGCTCGATGGCGAGATGATAGCGATGGTATCGCCCTGATGCAAGAATTGGGCTGAAAGCGAGAGCATCCAGCAGAGCATCAGCGATATGAGGCAACACTTCTTCATGGCGCCAAAGGTAACAAAATAATTTGGGATAACAATTATTTAAGTAGAAAATTTTGCCATTTGCGAAAAAAGGAGTAACTTTGCCGCTCAGATAAAAAATAAGACGTAGATATGGCAAAAGAAGGTAAGGAGTTGACTCCGATGATGAAACAGTTCTTCGATTTGAAGGCGAAACACCCAGATGCAGTTATGCTGTTCAGGTGTGGCGACTTCTATGAAACTTATTGCGAAGATGCCATAACTGCTTCGAAAATCTTAGGTATCACGCTGACTCATCGTAACAATGGATACAACAAGGGCGATGAGATGGCAGGATTCCCACATCATGCTCTCGACACCTATCTACCCAAACTGATTCGTGCAGGTAAGCGTGTGGCCATTTGCGACCAGTTGGAAGACCCCAAACTTACCAAGAAACTCGTAAAGCGAGGCATTACTGAGTTGGTTACTCCTGGTGTGGCCTTGAGCGATAATGTGCTGAACTACAAGGAGAACAACTTCCTGGCTGCCATCCATTTTGGTAAGTCGAGTTTTGGTGTTGCTTTCCTTGATATCTCTACTGGTGAATTCCTGACTGGTGAGGGTACAGCTGACTATGTAGAGAAGCTTTTGGGCAACTTTATGCCAAAGGAAGTGCTCTACGATAGAAACAAAAAGCAGGAGTTTGAGCGCAACTTTGGCGCCAAATACTTCACCTTCCAGTTGGACGATTGGGTGTTTACAGAGCAGACTTCGAAGCAGAAGCTGCTACACCACTTCAAGGTAAAAAACCTGAAGGGCTTTGGTGTCGACCATCTGCAATCGGGAGTTATCGCTGCTGGAGCCATTCTGCAATATCTTGAGCAGACCCAGCACACCCAGATAGGACACATCACTTCGATATCGCGTATCGAAGAGGATAAGTACGTTCGACTGGATAAGTTCACCATCCGCAGCTTGGAGTTGGTACACCCCATGCAGGATGATGGTAAGTCGCTGCTCGATGTGATCGACAAGACCGTATCGCCTATGGGTGGACGATTGCTTCGCCGTTGGTTGGTGTTCCCATTGAAGGACGAGAAACCCATCAACGAGCGACTCGACGTTGTGGAGTATTACTATCGTGAGCCAGAGTTCCGCGAGTGTATTGACGACCAGATACATCGTATTGGCGATTTGGAGCGTATCATATCGAAGGCTGCAGTAGGCAGAGTATCGCCTCGCGAGGTGGTACAGTTGAAGACAGCCCTGCAAGCCATCCAACCCATCAAGACTGCTTGTCTCTACGCTAAGAATGAAACGCTGAATCGTATTGGCGAGCAACTGAATCTTTGCGAATCACTAAGAGATCGCATCGAGAAGGAGATACAGAACGATCCACCACAGCTGGTGGCTAAGGGAGGCGTGATTCGCGATGGCGTGAATGCAGAACTTGATGAACTCCGACAGATAGCATATTCAGGTAAGGATTATCTCTTGAAGATTCAGGAGCGCGAGGCTGCTGAGACAGGTATACAGAGTCTGAAGATTGGTTATAACAATGTGTTTGGCTATTATCTGGAGGTGCGTAACACCTATAAGGAGTTGGTTCCACCAGAGTGGGTTCGCAAGCAGACTTTGGCTAATGCAGAGCGTTATATCACTCAGGAGTTGAAGGAATACGAAGAGAAAATCTTAGGTGCAGAGGATAAGATTCTTAGCTTAGAGGCCAAACTCTTCAACGAACTCGTGATGGCTATGCAGGAGTTTATCCCACAGATACAGATAAACGCTAACATTGTAGCTCGTTTGGATTGCTTGTTGAGCTTTGCCAAAGTGGCTGAGGAGAATAAATATATCCGCCCTGTTATCGACTCAACTGAGGTCATCGACATTAAGCAAGGTCGCCACCCAGTTATCGAACAGGAGTTGCCTCTTGGCGAGTATTATGTGCCCAATGATATACTGCTCGACAACGAGCGCCAACAGATCATCATCATTACTGGACCAAATATGGCTGGTAAATCGGCCCTGTTGCGTCAAACGGCTTTGATAGTACTGATGGCCCAAATAGGATGTTTCGTGCCCGCAGAGGCCGCAAGAATCGGTCTGGTAGATAAAATCTTCACTCGTGTGGGTGCCAGCGATAACATTTCGTTGGGTGAATCAACCTTTATGGTAGAGATGACTGAAGCATCTAACATCCTGAATAACGTTTCATCTCGCTCGTTGGTACTCTTCGATGAGTTAGGTCGAGGAACCTCTACATATGATGGTATCTCCATCGCTTGGGCCATCGTAGAATATCTGCATGAGAATGCCAAAGGCCATCCACGTACCCTATTCGCTACCCACTACCACGAGTTGAACGAGATGGAGAAGAACTTCAATCGTATCAAGAATTACAACGTCTCAGTAAAAGAGGTTGATGGCAAGGTTATCTTCTTGCGTAAACTCGAAAAAGGAGGCTCTGAGCACAGCTTTGGTATCCATGTAGCAGAGATTGCAGGTATGCCTCGCTCGATTGTAAAGCGCGCCAACGTGATTCTGAAGCAGCTTGAGAGCGATAACGCCCAAGTAGGCACCGTAGGTAAGCCCACAGCAGAAATAGCCAATTCTCGCGAAGGCATGCAACTATCGTTCTTCCAACTCGACGACCCCGTATTGTGTCAGGTTCGCGATGAAATCTTAGGCTTAGACGTTAACAACCTAACCCCACTCGAAGCCCTCAACAAACTCAATGATATCAAAAAAATCGTCTCAGGAAAGTGAGACGATTTCTTTGTGCTGCTTTAGCTGATTTGCAGTTGTGTACCAAGCATTACGAAAAAAGTCGTAATAAACTTCCTACCCTCCTATATTGGATATAAAGCCCTTTGTTTATGCGGGTTTCAATACGGGAGAGTAGTTTGTTTTACCCTCCCGTCTAGCCTCCCGTTTACCCTCCCGTTTCTGGAACAAAAACTAACTGCTTGAAATGTTAAATTGGAGGAATTTAACTCGAAATATTTGCAAACCGCATTTTTATTTTGTAACTTTGCACCTCGAAATATGAAAAACAGTGCTATGAGACATACCACTCGATTCATTAACCATTAGTATAATCTTTTAAAAAAAACAATTTTTATGAACGAAAATCTTACAATTAACGGCGGGTCGGTTGACGCCTCGCTTGAAGGAGTTCTCGCGGTTGTCGAGTTCCTTAAAAACAACTATCAGTTCCGCTTCAACGTACTTAACGGCAAGGTGGAATTCTTGAATTTGAAGTCAGGATCGACAGAGTGGCGAGACCTGACAGATCCTGCCATCAACAGCATTATCCTGAAGGCTAGGATGGAGCAGATTACGAAAGGCAGTCCTAAGGAGTTGATTACAGAGTATGTCAACTCCGAAGAGATTGACCGCTTTGATCCAATCCGTGAGTATCTGGATAATCTGCCTGAATGGGATGGTCAGAATCATGTAGCCAAGTTGTTCAGTCGTATTCCAGGAATCACCTCTGAGCAACTCGAGTTCCTCTGTGTTTGGATTCGCTCTATGGTGGCCCATTGGCGCCAGATGGACCTTTTGCACGGAAACGAGTGCGTACCTATATTTATAGGTGCTCAGGGTTGTGGTAAAACCACCTTCTTCACTCGTTTGTTGCCTCCCATGTTCCGTCAGTACTACTTGGACCATCTGAACACGTCGAATCCTAACGACAAGAATATGGCTTTGACCAATAATCTGGTGGTTAACATCGACGAGATTGATAGTTACACACCTAGGCAGATGACCATCTTGAAGCAGTTGCTCTCTGTTAGTATGATGAACTATCGTCCCATCTATGGCAAGACTCAGCAGATTCTGCATCGCTACGCCTCGTTCGTAGCTACCACCAACAATCCTCACCCTCTGACGGATGTTACGGGTAGTCGTCGATTCATCTGCATTTCGATTCCCAATGGTAAGTATATCGATAACGAGAGCGATATCGACTACGACCAGCTGTTCGCTCAGATTATGTATGAGCTTACAGAGCAGAATGCTCCTTATTGGTTTAACAATGAGCAGGTGGCGCGAATTCAGGAGTTGAACCTGAACTTTATGGCCAAGAAGGATATGGTTGAGATTGTGAGCAGTTGTTTTCGCAAGCCTAAAGAGGGCGAGAAGGCCAAGGCGCTTGGCATCAAGGAAATCCTGAAGGTTATCCGAAGTGAGTATCCTTCGTTGAAGGACGATCATGGCACTATAACCTATCTGGGACGAGCCTTGAGCACTCAGGGTTTTGAGCGAACCGAGCACTCGCATGTGGCCCATTACAAGGTGATTCCTCTGAAGGCTGCATAGCAAAAACGGGAGGGTAAACGGGAGCCCAAACGGGAGGGTAAATCAAAGTGCCCTCCCGTGGCGCAACCCGCATAAACACTGGAGATTTAAGAAAAACGGGAGAGTAAAACGATTAATTAAAAAAACAATGAATAAAATAGATCACAAAGAAGTTCCTGGTTGCTTTCTGCATTGCATCAATGCAGATTGCCCAATGGCAGAACATTGTCTTCGCCAGATAGCGATGCAGGCTTTGCCAAAAGATGCGATAGGGGTGAGTATAGTAAATCCTCAGCGCATAACACCGTCAGAAAACTGCGAGTTTTATCGCACAGATGAGCCTCAGGTATATGCTCGAGGTTTTGTGAAGATGAAGCAGGAGATGTTGCCACGCCAATATAATGAGTTTATGTATCGACTGATTGGCAAGTTTGGTCGAACAGGCTATTTTGAGCGTCGTCGTGGCGAACGGCTTTGTTCGCCCAAAGAAATAGCAGAAGTAGAGGCTACACTTAAAGACCTTGGTCTTGAGCATCTGGAGTTTGATGCTTACGAGAAGCATTACAACTGGTATGATTAACAAAGAAACACACTGACCTAATCAACGTGGTCAGTACATCTATGCCGTACTGGAGTGCGCCTACTGGCGTACTCCAATACTTTAGTAAGCGCACTACAGTGCGTCCGTAAGTGTACTGATTCCATCTCGTAGTTAACCTTTTCATTTTTAGTATTCTGAAGAGTTTAACCGTCGTGTGATATTGGCATAACGGAAACGTCTTATTCTATTTTTCATAAGGCAAGCAGATATCTTTATCATTTGATATCTCCATAGTTTGAAGATAATTGATATTTAGTAAAATCATACCCAATTGTATAACACGAAAAAGGGAGGGTGTGAGGTTGAATCGTTGAAAACTATTCTGTAGCAAGGTCGTCGATTTCGCGGATGGAGTTGTTTATGCGGTGCATCTCCCAGGCAAATGAACCAATGCCAATGAGCAGGCCGATGAATACTGCTAAGGACATTTGGATGAGATCACGGGTATGGGCAAAGACTTCTAATTGCCAGAATATAGCGAAAACCCAGAGAAGGATGAGCGGCATTTCAATAAGCATCTGAATACGATTGAATCGCTTGTGTTTGAGTAGGCCGCGACGAACGGTCAGCAAGTCATTGCCATCGGTGAAGAGATGTTGCAACTTTCGATAGCAGATAATGTTACACACGAGTTCAAAGATAAGCATCAATAGAATGATGAGACTAACGTGCCATGAAATGCCAATCTTGTTAAAAAGCCAAAATGTGAATGGCATAATAAGTAGTCCTATAGCATCAGCGATAATAAAGGTCTTGGTGAAGATACTGATACGGGCGTTTATGGTGTGGCGCATCAGTCGATCGTTAATTATCTCCTGCTGGTCTAAACGCTGCTTGAATTGGGCGATCTGCTGGCGAAGTTCATCGACTTCGTCTACTGGATGAGTGTTATTGTTTGTCTGACTTTCCATAATTGTACGTTTTTAAATTGGGTGAATAACTAAAGGGTAGTTCCGGAATCTACGATATTTGCTTATTTCATCTTTTTAAGTTGCTCCTTGATGCGCACTAATCGCACGCTGACATTCTTGGCCGATATGCCAACGATGGCACCAATCTCGTCGTAGCTCATGCTCTCTAACCATAGTAATATGATGGCGCGATCGAAAGCAGGCAACTGGTTGATGCGCTGACGCAGAATTTCCATCTGGCGTGAGTTCTGGTTATCCTCCTCGTATGGATTGATATCCATTGTCAGTGGGATTGTTGGATGGCGACGCTTTTTGCGGTCAAGGCTGACACAGACGTTCAGGCAGATGCGATAAATCCATGTCCGCACATCGCTGCGCCCCTCGAAGTTGGGCCAACTATGCCACAGGTTGATAAGGCACTCCTGGAATAAGTCGGCCACCTCGTCTTGGTCGTTGCTGAACATATAGCAGACGGTGTAGATGGTTGCTTTATTCGTCCTTATTACCTGTTCAAATTCTTGTTCTTTTGGGTTCATTATACCGTTGATTTTTGATATTTTTGTCCTTTAGTCGCTGCAAAGGTACGATTTACTACACGAAAACACGAAAAAAATATCATAATTCGAATTTTCTTTCTATCTTTGCAGCAACTTTAATATAAATAGGTGTATGAACTTTCTCGAAGAAAAAATTATTGCTGATGGAGTGATCAAACAAGGAAACATTCTGAAGGTTGACAGCTTTCTGAATCATCAGATTGACATCGATATTATGCGACAGATAGCTTATGAGCTAAAGCGCAGGTTTAAAGGGGTTGAGGTCAACAAGATTCTGACTATCGAAGCCAGTGGTATTGCCATCGCTACCTTGCTAGGCAATCTCTACGATGTGCCTGTGGTGTTTGCCAAGAAGAGCGAGACAGCCAACAGCACGGATAATAAATATGTGTCGCAGGCCTATTCGTTTACTCACAAGCAGATGAACAATGTATTTATATCGCGCCCTTATCTCCATGCTGGCGAAAAGGTACTGATTGTTGACGACTTCTTGGCTGATGGACAAGCTATGCATGCACTCATCGACATTGTGCATCAGGCTGGGGGAGAAGTGGCTGGAATAGGTATTGCCATCGAGAAAGGTCAGCAGAAGGGCGGAAAAGAGCTCAGAGAGGAAGGCTATCATCTGGAGTCGATAGCCATCATCGAGTCGATGGATTGGGAGAATCAGACAATCCATTTCCGTGAACAACCAGAACATGACTTGGGTAATACGCAAATAAAAGCCATATAATCACAAAAAAGCCGCAACCTTTGAAGAGTTACGGCTTTATTATTTAGAATGTATCGCTTATGCGAATGGATTCTCTGTTGGGTAGAAGTTACCCTTAGGGAAGTTGTAGTCGATCTCGTCAACGGGGATACCCATGTACTTGAGAACCTCCCAGAGATACTTACCCTGATGGCCGAACATAACGGCGCAGTGGTGTGGGTAGTGCTTCTCGATGAGGACGTGACGATAGAAGCGGCTCATGTTCTTGATACCGAAGATACCGATAGAACCGAATGAGCGTGTAGCTACAGGAATAACCTCGCCCTGAGCGATGTAAGCGCGGAGCTTGGTGTCGGCAGTAGACTGCAGACGATAAACTGTAGCCAGACCTGGCTGGATGTCACCCTCGAGGGTACCGTTAGTAACCTCAACAGGCAGAGCGCGAGCCATAATGCGCTGGAAGCACATCTGGCAGTTGCAAACCTTGCTTGAAGCGGTGTTACCACAGTGGAAGCCCATGAAGATCTCCTTCTCTGTGTATGTATCGCAAGCAAACTTCTTGCCCTTGATGCTCTCCTCGTACATATCGGTAGGTACGGTGTTGTTGATGTCGAGCAGTGTAACAGCATCCTCAGAGATACATGTTCCGATGTACTCAGACAGTGCACCATAGATATCAACCTCACAAGCTACGGGGATACCACGGCTTGTAAGACGGCTGTTAACGTAGCAAGGTACGAAACCGAACATGGTCTGGAATGCAGGCCAGCACTTGTTAGCCATAGCTACGAACTGACGTGAGCCCTTGTGACCATCGATCCAGTCGAGCAGAGTGAGCTCATACTGAGCCAGCTTGGGCAGAACGTGAGGAATCTTGTTACCAGTACCGAGCTCAGCAGCCATATCCTTAACTACATCGTCGATACGTGGGTCGCCCTGGTGCTTCTGGAAAGCCTCGAGCAGGTCAAGCTCTGAGTTCTCCTCGATCTCAACGTCGAGATCATAGAGAGCACGGATAGGAGCGTTACAAGCCAGGAAGTTGTTTGGACGAGGACCGAAGCTGATGATCTTCAGGTTCTGCAGACCAACGATAGCACGAGCGATAGGCAGGAACTCGTGAATCATCTCAGCACACTGACCTGCATCGCCTACAGGCTCCTCAGGAATATATGCACGAGTCTTGCGCAGAGACAGAGCCTGGCTAGCATTCAGCATTCCGCAGTAAGCATCACCACGACCATCAATCAGGTCGTTCTGAGTCTCCTCAGCTGCAGCGCAGAACATGGTTGGACCCTGGAACCAATCAGCAATCATGGTCTCAGAGATCTCAGGACCAAAGTTGCCAAGGTAAACGCAAAGAGCGTTACATCCAGCCTTCTGTACATCAGCAAGAGCCTGCTGAGCGTGAATCTCACTCTCAACGATACAGATTGGGCACTCGTAAATACCGTCCTTACCGAACTTCTTCTCATAAGCAGCGATAACGGCCTTACGACGATTTACTGCCAATGACTCAGGGAAACAGTCGCGAGATACAGCGACGATTCCAACTTTAATTTTAGGTACGTTGTTCATATTTAAAAAGAGTTTATAAAGTAATGAATTTCGTTTCAAGCCACAAAGATATAACATTATCTGCAATAAACCTAAATAATTTAGGAAAAATAACAGAAAGTGTTGCGTTTCTCGTTTCTTTTAGCTATCTTTGCAGTCGTTATGGACCAGATAAAAGAGAAATACGAGCAATTTAAGGCTTGGCAGATAAAACCCCATGAGGTGGGCCAACTTACAGCAGATAAGCACGAATGTGCCACTTGCCACACAGAGTTTCACGGCAATTATTGTCCTCGATGCGGACAGAAGTCAACCATAGGCCGCTATTCGTTCAAAACGGCATTTATGACGTTCCTGGATGTTTGGGGACTGGGTAATCGTGGTATGTTCCGCACCATTCGCGACCTGCTGTTTCGTCCTGGATATATGATTCGCGACTATCTTAGCGGAATGCAGATGGCGTATTTCCCTCCTTTTAAGATGTTCTTCTTGGTGATTGCGTTTTTGGTGTTGGTTAATTCTGGTTTCAACATCAAGATGCAAATCATAGAAAACTATAAGGAAAAAGTGGCCAGAGATTTTAACAAGTCATTGAAAATCGATGATGATGAGAAGACGGATGCAAAAACATTTAATGAAGTAGGTATCAATGATACTATTAATGTAAACGGAAAACCCGTTGCTATCAGTAAAGATGAAAATAGCGGAAAAATAAATATCAATCAAAAGGTGTTTGATTTAAAATCCTATAAATACATTGAATACTTGATAAATTGGGTTAAAGATAATAAAACTATATCTCAGTTCCTTATCGTACTGATATTATCGCTTCCCATGTATCTCTTCTTCAGGCATAATAAAATGATACCTGATTTGCGCTATTCTGAGTTCTTTGTATCAATAGTTTATATTACAAATTTAATTACAATCATACAGATAATCGGTAATTTCTTCCTACCAGGAAATGGTTGGATAGATGATTTGGCCTATATCTTAGCCGTCATAGCTCTGAAACAGCTATATGGTTATAGCTTTAAACGAACGCTATTAAAGGTTATCGGAGCTTTTGTATTACTTGGAATTGCAGTTATTGCAATAGCATGTATCATTGGCGGTTTGGCATATTTATATGTTGAATATATACTATAGTATATAATTTTTGGGCTTTTCTTTTGGTGTTTTCCTTACCTTTTTGTATCTTTGCACCCGCATTTACAATGTACGGAAACAATAAAATACAAAGATACAATGGATTACAATTTCAGAGACATCGAACAGAAATGGCAAAAGCGATGGGTTGAGAATGGAACCTACCGCGTTGTGGAGGACAAGAACAAGAAGAAATTCTATGTGCTCAACATGTTCCCTTATCCATCAGGAGCAGGTTTGCACGTAGGTCACCCTCTGGGCTATATCGCCAGTGATATATACGCCCGCTTTAAGCGTCAGCAGGGATACAACGTGCTGAACCCTATGGGATACGATGCTTACGGACTTCCCGCTGAGCAGTATGCCATCCAGACAGGTCAGCACCCTGAGAAGACAACATTCGAGAACATCAACCGCTATCGCAGTCAGCTGGATAAGATTGGTTTCAGTTTCGATTGGGAGCGTGAGGTTCGTACCTGCGATCCTATCTACTACAAGTGGACACAATGGGCATTCCAGCGCATGTTCAAGAGCTACTTCTCTACTGCATCGCACAAGGCTCAGCCAACTATCAAGCTGATTGAGCACTTCGAGCTGATGGGTACTGAGGATTGTCACGCTCTGGGTACCGAGGAGCTGCACTTTACAGCTGCCGACTGGGCTGGATTCTCTGAGAAGAAGAAGCAGGAGGTGCTGATGAACTATCGTATAGCCTATCTGGCTGACACTATGGTTAACTGGTGTCCAAAGCTGGGTACTGTATTGGCCAACGATGAGGTAGTGGATGGTGTATCAGTTCGTGGTGGCTATCCTGTAGTTCAGAAGAAGATGCGCCAGTGGTGTCTGCGTGTATCTGCTTATGCTCAGCGCCTGCTCGACGGTCTGGAGGATATCGACTGGACTGACTCACTGAAGGAGACTCAGCGCAACTGGATTGGTCGCTCAGAGGGTACTGAGGTAGAGTTCAACGTAGCTGATTCAGACAAGCACTTCACTATCTTTACCACTCGTGCTGATACCATGTTTGGTGTAACATTCATGGTGCTGGCTCCTGAAAGTGATCTTGTAGCAGAGCTCACTACACCTGAACAGAAGGCTGAAGTAGAAAAGTATCTGGACTACGTGAAGAAGCGTACAGAGCGTGATCGCCAGATGGACCACAAGGTAACTGGTGTATTCTCTGGAAGTTACGCTATCAATCCATTTACTGACGAAAAGATCCCCATCTGGATTGCAGAATATGTATTGGCTGGTTATGGTACTGGTGCCATTATGGCTGTACCTGCTCACGATAGTCGTGACTACGCCTTTGCCAAGCACTTCAACCTGCCTATCATCCCACTGATTGAGGGCGCTGATGTATCAGAGGAGAGCTACGATGCCAAGGAGGGTATAGTATGCAACTCTGCATCAGCTAAGTTCTCACTTAACGGACTCACCGTTAAGAAGGCTATCGCAGCTACCAAGAAATATGTAACTGAGCAGGGTCTCGGACGTGTAAAGGTTAACTACCGTCTTCGCGATGCCATCTTCTCTCGCCAACGTTACTGGGGTGAGCCATTCCCTGTTTACTACAAGGATGATATGCCTTATATGATTCCAAAGGAGTGTCTGCCTCTGGAACTTCCTGAGATTGACGAGTACAAGCCAACAGAAACAGGTGAGCCACCATTGGGACGCGCTAAGATGTGGGCTTGGGATACCAAGACAGATAAGGTAGTATCGAAGGATGAGATTGACAACAAGACAGTATTCCCACTTGAGCTGAACACCATGCCTGGTTTCGCTGGATCGAGTGCATACTATCTGCGCTATATGGATCCAAAGAACGAGAAGGCTCTGGTTGACAAGGATGTTGATGAGTACTGGCGTAATGTAGACCTCTATGTAGGTGGTACTGAGCACGCTACTGGTCACTTGATTTACAGCCGTTTCTGGAATAAGTTCCTCTTCGATTCAGGTTACAGCTGCGAGGATGAGCCATTCAAGAAGCTGGTTAACCAAGGTATGATTCAGGGTCGCTCTAACTTCGTATATCGTATCGAAGACGAGGGTGCTGATAAGGGTAAGTTCGTAAGCTTCGGACTGAAGGATAAGTACACCGTTACACCTATCCACGTAGACGTAAACATCGTATCAGCTGATGTACTCGACATTGAGGCCTTCAAGGCTTGGCGTCCTGACTATCAGAATGCAGAGTTTATTCTGGAGAATGGTCAGTACAAGTGCGGATGGGCTATCGAGAAGATGTCGAAGTCGATGTTCAACGTGGTTAATCCAGATATGATTGTTGAGAAGTATGGTGCTGACACCCTGCGACTCTACGAGATGTTCCTGGGTCCTGTTGAGCAGAGTAAGCCTTGGGATACCAATGGTATCGATGGTTGCCACCGCTTCCTGAAGAAGTTCTGGAACCTCTTCCAGAATGGATTCGATGAGGGCGAGGCAACTGCAGAGAACCTGAAGAGCGTACATAAGCTCATCAAGAAGGTATCTGGCGACATCGAGGCATTCAGCTATAACACCTCAATCTCTGCCTTCATGATCTGCGTGAACGAACTCTCACAGCAGAAGTGCAAGAACAAGGAGATGCTGAAGACACTGGTTATCCTCATTGCTCCATTTGCGCCTCACATCGCTGAAGAGCTATGGGAGATGCTGGGCGAGCAGGGTAGCGTATGCGACTCAAAGTGGCCAGCATGGAATGAGGAGTATCTGAAAGAGAGCTCTATTAAGCTGGGTATCGCCTTTAACGGTAAGACCCGCTTGGAAATGGAGTTCCCTGCTGATGCTGACAATAAGACCATCGAGGAGGCAGTATTGAGCAACGAGTATGCTCAGAAGTACCTCGAAGGATTCCAGGTAGCAAAGGTTATCATCGTCCCTAAGCGTATGGTGAACATTGTTCTGAAGAAATAATGACAATAGATCATAAAATGATTCTGAATGAGGTCAAAGACTATTTACTAATAACCTTTGGCCTTCTTCTCTATACCATCTCCTTTACAGTATTCCTGATGCCATATCAGATTGTAGCAGGAGGTGTTACAGGCCTTTCAGCTATTATCTACTATGCTACAGGTTTCCATATTGAGAATACCTATATCATCATCAACGGCATTCTATTGGTAGTAGCGCTGAAGATATTAGGCTTTAAGTTCCTGATGAAAACAATCTTCGCCATCTTCACGCTATATTTTATGCTGAAGTTTGCCCAAGATATTCTACCCAAACAGGATAATGGACTACCATTTAAACTGATGGGCGAAGGGCAGGACTTTATGTCGATGATTATAGGATGTGTGATAACTGGTATCGCCTTGGCAACAGTGTTTCTGAACAACGGTTCAACAGGAGGTACTGATATCATCGCAGCATCAGTAAACAAGTATCATAACATCTCGTTAGGTTCAGTACTTATTGCTGCTGATTTCTTTATCATTGGCTCGTGTATGTTCTTCCCACAGTTTGGTACTTACATCGAACGAGCACATAAGGTGATGTTTGGATTCTGTGTGATGGCGATGGAGAACTATGTACTGGATTATGTGATGAATGCTCGCAGACAATCGGTACAGTTCTTTATCTTCTCGCGTAAATGGCAAGAGATAGCCAATGCCATTGGAACCCAGATGGGACATGGAGTAACCATACTTGATGGACATGGATGGTATACTGGTAAGGAGATGAAGGTGCTCTGTATTCTGGCCAAGAAAAACGAGAGCGTAAACATGTTCCGACTCATCAAGATGATAGACCCCAACGCTTTTGTATCGCAGAGTAGCGTTATTGGAGTTTATGGTGAAGGCTTTGATGAGATGAAGGTAAAGGTCAAGAAAATCGAAGAAAAGAAGAAAATGAAAATAGTATTTGCTACCAACAACCTGAATAAGCTTACTGAGGTAAAAAAGATTCTTGGTAACAGATTCCAGGTAATGTCGCTTGCAGAGATAGGTTGTAACGACGATATACCAGAGAAAGGACAAACACTGAAAGACAATGCGCTGATAAAGGCACAATGGGTATACGACAAGTATCATGTAAACTGCTTTGCTGATGACACAGGTCTTGAGGTAGAAGCCCTTGGTGGTGCACCAGGAGTTTACAGTGCCAGATATGCTGGTGGCGAGGGACATGACTCGGAGGCTAATATGAAAAAGCTGCTTTCAGAGCTTGAAAACAAAGACAACCGCAAGGCTCGATTCCGCACCGTTATCGCACTTATTATCGATGGAAAGGTAACAACCTTCGATGGTATCGTAAACGGTAGCATCACCAAAGAGAAGCGAGGTGGCGAAGGATTCGGATATGATCCTATCTTTATGCCAGATGGACATAATAAAACGTTTGCTGAGCTTGGTGTAGATATTAAGAATCAAATAAGTCATAGAGCTAAAGCGGTAGCGAAACTCTGCGAGTTTCTAAATAATAAATGATAAATGATGAATGATAAATGGAATATTTGGAAACAGATTATTGACATCAGACATATTTGCCTGATAGCTTTATCATTTTTCATTTTTCATTTTTCATTCAGCCCTGTAAGGGCGCAGGTTGGTACATGGCGCAACTATCTGGCTTATCACGATGTTCAGAGCATCTGTAAGGCTGACGACAACCTATTTGTATTAGCATCGAATGGTCTCTATCAATATAACCTGAACGACCAGAGTATCACCACCTACGATAAAGTAAGTGGACTTAGCGATACACACATTAATTATATAGCTTGGAGCCAGAAAGCCAAGCGACTGATAGCTGTATACGACAATTCAAACATCGACCTGATAGATACTGATGGTAATATTATCAACATCTCAGCCTTATATAACAAGGCGATGACAGAAGATAAAACCATCACAGGTATATCCATCGATGGCATATATGCTTATCTTACAGCTAATTTCGCCATCATAAAGGTAAACATGCAGAAAGCAGAGATAGCTGAGACATATACCAATAACCATCCTGATTATCCAACTGATCTTACACCATATCAGGATGATTATGATGCTTATATCTCGACAGTATCAACACTGAATCCAGGCGGACCTGCATATAACCGTTTCTACGAGTCGAAATTCATTAATGGCGTACTCTATACCACAGGAGGCTATTTCTTGCCTGCAATGCCAGATAATGACACGCCAGGAACCATTCAAGTGTATGATGGCAACGATTGGACTCTATACGAGGAACAAATAAGCCAGATTACTGGATATAGTTATGTAGACAATTGCTGTATAGACGTTGATCCTAATGATGCAGAACATGTGTTCGTAGGAGGCAGATGTGGACTTTATGAATTCCAAAAAGGTAAACTTGTTACCTATTATAATAAGGATAACAGCCAACTGATGGGCGCCAACGACACAGGTAAACAGCTTGATAACGACTATGTACTGGTATTAGGACTTAAGTTTGATGCTAAAGGTAACCTCTGGGTACTGAATAGTCTGGGCGATGGTGTTAGTCTATTGGAATACACAACTGATAAACAATGGATAAACCACCACAATGCATTATTAACCAACGAAGATGCCATAACCGTACCAGGATTATCAAAGATGATAGTAGATAGTCGTGGACTGATGTGGTTTGTTAATAACAACTGGAAGAATCCTGCTGTTTTCTGTTATGATACAGATAATGACATACTACTGAAATACGACCAGATAGTTAATCAGGATGATGTGAAATACACTTGTTATGCCATCACCAGTATTGCTGAGGATAAAGAAGGTAATATGTGGGTAGGAACTGATATAGGACCATTTATGATTGAGAAGTCAGAGATAGGACAAAATAAAGTTACATTCTATCAGGTAAAAGTGCCACGCAATGATGGTACTAACTATGCTGACTATCTGCTGAATGGAATAAGTATCAGTAGTATAGCAATAGATGGTGGAAACCGTAAATGGTTTGGTACAAACAGTGCAGGCGTATTTCTGATAAGTGCTGATAATATAGTTCAAGAAGAGAATTTTACTACAGAAAATTCTAATCTGCTATATAATAATGTATCATCAATATCAATAAATAATTTTACAGGCGAAGTATTCTTTTTATCTGATAACGGATTATGCTCATATCAGAGTAATGCTGTAGAACCAAACTCAGAAATGACTAAGGATAACGTGACTGTTTATCCAAATCCTGTTACGCCTGATTATACAGGATTAGTAACCATTACAGGACTAACCTACGATGCTGACGTTAAGATTACAACAGTTAATGGAGCTTTAGTAGCTGAAGGACGTAGTAATGGTGGTATGTTTAACTGGGATTGCTGTAACAAACAAGGTAAACGTGTAGCCAGTGGCGTTTATATGGTTATCACAGCTACATCAGATGGTAAGAAAGGTACAGTAGCAAAGATTGCTGTAATTAATTAAAAAAGCTGGAGTGATTAACTCAACTCCAGCATTCTATTAATTGGCTTAACTGCTTCTTTTGCAATCTCAGGATCAATTTCAATCTGCGGACTCATATTCTTCAAACAGTTGTAAACCTTCTCGAGTGTGTTCAACTTCATATAATTACACTCGTTACAACTACATTCAAGTCCGCTCTCGCTGATTTCTGGAGGCACAGGGATAAATTCTTTGTCAGGACAGGTTCTCTGCATCTCATGCAGTATTCCAGCCTCTGTAGCCACAATAAACTGCTTTTTTTCGCTCTGCTGAGCGTAGTTAAGCATCGTAGCAGTACTTCCCTTCACCTCTGCTACAGCTAAAACAGGCGCCTTGCACTCCAAGTGAGCCATCACTACAGCATCAGGATACTTAGCTTTAAGTTCCAGAATCTTTGAAACAGAGAAACGCTCATGTACATGACATCCACCATTCCAAAGCAACATCTGGCGACCTGTTACCTCATTGATATAATTACCTAAGTTATAGTCAGGTCCAAAGATAAGCTTGGCATCCTTTGGCAACTGATCAACAACCTTCTTGGCATTTCCACTTGTCACTACTACATCAGTAAGTGCCTTAACAGCTGCTGTGGTGTTTACATAACTGATAACCTGATAGCCAGGATGCTCATCCTTGAACTTCTTAAGATCTTCAGCCTTACAACTATCAGCCAGAGAACATCCGGCTTCTGTATCAGGACAAAGCACAATCTTATCTGGTGATAACAGCTTACAGGTCTCAGCCATAAAATGTACACCACACATCACCATTACTTTCGCATTAGTCTCTGCAGCCTTTCGTGCCAAAGCCAATGAATCACCTACAAAGTCGGCGATATCCTGAATATCACCAATTGTATAATAGTGAGCCAGAATGATTGCACCATTCTCCTCACACATCTTACGAATTTCAGCTTTCAGCTCCTCTGTTTTCAACACCATATAATATTTATTTTTCTTTTTATCTTTTATTTTAAAAAATAGAATAAGTAGTATGATATGCCGTGAATATCTTGATAACTTTTTGATGATTTTCTTGCGTATTTACTTATCCAAGTCTAATTATGACTTTTAAACACACATTGATAATTCTTTCTATCTGATAATGAACCACTAAGCATATTTATCCACAATTTCCAATTTTGGTGCAAAATTAATAAGTTTATATTATTTTTAGGCAAAAACTTGTGGAAATCTGCATTTTTTTAGCGTAATAACCCTGTTGATAACCACACTCACAACTATAGGCGGTATAATTGCTAAGTTATTAATATCGTTTTCCACACACTTATCAACAGGTTTTTCCACATTTATTTGGTAGTTTGTTTTCTATGTAGTAATTTTGCAGGCAGAATGAAGAAGTTACGTACTATAGAAATGGAACGACTCACAGTTGAGGAGTTCAAGGAGGCAAATAAGACACCACTTGTGGTGGTGATGGATGATGTGCGTTCGATGCACAATGTGGGTAGCGTATTTCGTACTGGCGATGCGTTTCGTATCGAGGCGGTATATCTTTGTGGTATCACCAGCACGCCTCCAAGTGCAGAGATACATAAGACAGCTCTTGGCGCAGAAGATAGTGTAAGCTGGAAATATTTCGATACTGCACTCGAAGCTGTCGAGTCTTTGAAGTCTGATGGCTATGAGGTATATTCAGTTGAACAGGCTCATGGCTCAACCATGCTTCAGAACTTTACACCTATTAATAATAAGAAGTATGCTGTGGTGTTAGGTAATGAGGTGAAAGGTGTTCACCAGGAAGTAATCGATGCCTCAGACGGTTGTTTGGAGATACCACAGTTTGGTACCAAACACTCTATGAACGTATCAGTTACAGCAGGTATCATCATCTGGCACTTCGCTCAAAAACTGATTCTTTAAAAATTACTACACTAAGCTACATATTATTCTGATTATCAGTTAGTTAAATAGTGTAGGTAGTGTACATTTTGCTACACCCTGCCTACACTATTTATATTTTTCTTTACTTTTTTTCGTGGTATAGATAATTTTAAGAGATATAGTTTCCAAGGTGTTTCACAAATGGGAACTATCAGTTCCCACGCAAGGAACTATTAGTTCCCTCCGTAGAAACTATCAGTTTCTATTCGAGAAAATATTTCGGAACTGACTGATAAACAGATGATAAAGAAAAGAAATCCCACAGAAGTTTTGTAGTCTGTGGGATTTTTATTACCTTTGCAGCCAAATAAGAATAAATACGTATTTAAGACAGATGGAAAACAAGACTTTTAAGCGTACGACGGTGACGTCGGCGCTACCATACGCTAATGGTGGCGTACATATCGGACACCTGGCTGGTGTATATGTACCTGCTGATATCTATGTGCGTTATCTTCGACTGAAGAAGCGCGAGGTATTGTTTATCGGAGGTAGTGATGAGCATGGTGTGCCCATCACCGTTCGTGCCCGTAAAGAGGGCATCACTCCACAGGATGTAGTTGACCGTTATCACAAGATGATTAAGGACTCTTTCGAGGAGTTCGGAATCTCGTTCGATATCTATAGCCGTACTACCTCAGAGACTCATCATAAGTTTGCTGCAGAGTGGTTTAAAAAGCTCTACGACGAGGGCAAGCTGACTGAGGAGACAACAGAGCAGCTTTACGACGAGGAGGCCAAGCAGTTCCTGGCCGACCGCTATGTAACTGGTGAGTGCCCTCACTGCCACAACGAGGGTGCCTACGGCGACCAGTGTGAGAAGTGTGGACGCGACCTTTCGCCAACAGAGTTGATTAATCCAAAGTCAACTATCTCTGGCTCAACTCCAGTACTAAAGAAGACCAAGAACTGGTATCTGCCTCTGAACGAGTATCAGGATTGGTTGAAGCAGTGGATTCTGGAGGAGCACAAGGAGTGGCGTCCAAATGTATATGGCCAGTGTAAGAGTTGGCTGGATATGGACCTGCAGCCTCGTGCTATGACTCGCGACTTGGATTGGGGTATCCCTGTGCCTGTAAAGGATGCTGAGGGCAAGGTGCTCTATGTATGGTTTGATGCACCTATTGGTTACGTATCGAACACCAAGGAGCTCTGCGAGAAGGAGCCTGAGAAGTGGGGCTCGTGGGAGAAGTGGTGGCAGGACGAGGATACTCGTCTGGTTCATTTCATTGGTAAAGACAATATTGTGTTCCATTGTATCATCTTCCCTGTGATGATGAAGGCTCACGGCAAGTATATCATGCCTGATAATGTGCCAGCCAACGAGTTCCTGAACCTTGAGAACGATAAGATTTCTACCTCTCGCAACTGGGCTGTATGGCTCCACGAGTATCTGGTAGATATGCCTGGCAAGCAGGATGTATTGCGCTATGTATTGACAGCCAATGCACCTGAGACAAAAGATAACAACTTTACTTGGAAGGATTTCCAGGATCGCAATAACAACGAGCTTGTTGCTGTTTATGGCAACTTTGTTAATCGTGCTCTCCAGCTTACTAAGAAGTACTGGAATGGTGTGGTTCCTGCTTGTGGCGAACTGCAGGATGTAGATAAGGCAGCCCTTGAGGAGTTCAAGGACGTGAAGGAGAAGGTTGAGGCTCTGTTGGAGCAGTTCAAGTTCCGCGATGCCCAGTTTGAGGCTATGAACCTGGCTCGTATTGGTAACCGCTACATCACAGAGTGTGAGCCTTGGAAGGTTTGGAAGACTGATCCTAAGCGTTGTGAGACTATCCTGAACATCTGCTTACAGCTCACAGCTAACCTGGCTATCGCCTTCGAGCCATTCCTGCCATTCAGCAGTAAGAAGCTCCGCGAGATGCTGAAGATTGAGAACTTCGAGTGGGAGCAGCTGGGTAGCACCAATCTGCTCGAGGCTGGCCATCAGCTGGGTGAGCCTGCTCTGCTGTTCGAGAAGATCGAGGATGAGGTGATCCAGAAGCAGCTTGATAAGCTCGAGGCCACCAAAAAGGCCAATGAGGCTGCAGCATATAAGGCCGCTCCAATCAAGGATACAGTAAGCTTTGAGGAGTTCGAGAAGCTCGACATCCGTGTAGGTTTGGTTAAGGATTGTCAGAAGGTTAAGAAGAGTAAGAAGCTTCTGCAATTCACCATCGATGATGGTTCAGGCACCGATCGTACTATCTGCTCTGGTATCGCAGCCTTCTACGAGAACCCAGAGGAGCTTATTGGCAAGCGTATTCTCTTCGTAGCCAACTTTGCTCCTCGCACCATGATGGGTATTGAGAGTCAGGGTATGATTCTCTCAGCAGTAGATGCTGACGAGAGCCTAAGCGTAGTAACAACAACCAAGGATGTAAAGCCTGGTAGTCAGGTAGGATAAGTATCATATAATAATGTAAGGGCATATGAATTACGCATTGATCATAGCTGGAGGTTCTGGCAATAGAATGGGACAAGACATTCCCAAACAGTTTATGCATGTGGATAATTGTCCTGTTATTATACATACGATGAAGGCTTTTCAAGCACATCCTGATATTCATGGAATAGCAGTTGTTTGTTTAGCTGGATGGGAAACTGTTTTGCAGTCGTATGCAAATCAGTTTTCCATTGATAAACTGAAATGGATTTTTCCTGGTGGAAGTAATGGTCAGGAATCAATTCATAATGGTATTTATGGATTGAAAGAAGCAGGCTGCCAAGATGAGGATCTGGTTTTGATTCATGATGCAGTCCGTCCACTACTTTCACAGGAAATCATTTCGTCGAATATCGCTACCTGTAAAAAATATGGTTATGCGATAACTGGTATCAAATGTCGCGAAGCGATATTGGAGAGCGAAGACGGATTTTCGACATCAACCAGTATTCCACGCGATAAACTCATTAGAACACAAACCCCACAGACTTTCCGCTTAAAGAATATCATTGCTGCTCATGAGCTTGCTAAAGAGCGAGGAATAGATAACTCTGTAGCTTCTTGTACATTAATGGCTGAACTTGGAAACATAGAAATGCATATTGTTCCTGGTTCAGAGAAAAACATTAAGATTACAACAGTTGAGGATTTAGAGATACTGAAAGCTTTAATGAAAGTAAAGGCTGAAACATGGTTGAAATGAGTCCGTATGTTCTTGATATTCAAGAATGCTCAAAGAGAATAGATTTATCGCAACTTGAGGGAAGTAATATCCTGATAACAGGTGCTACAGGACTTATAGGAGGTAGTCTTGTGGATGTTTTAATGAATGCTCGTTGTCAGGTATATGCTCTTGGCAGAAATGAGGAACGAGCAAAGAAACGCTTTGCTGATTATTGGAATAGCGACTCATTCCATTTCATTAAAGGTGACGTTACAAAACCATTGTCGTGTAACATCAACTTTGATTATATAATCCATGCTGCCAGTAATGCCAGTCCAAATTTCTTTAAAGAGAAACCAGTAGAAGTCATAACATCCAACATCATTGGCACCCAGAACCTGATGGAGTATGGGCTATCTCATGGTATGAAACGTATACTGTTTGTTTCATCAGGCGAGATATATGGAGAAGGTTCTGGAAAGGAGTTTGTAGAGACTGATAGTGGATATGTGGATTGTGCAACTCCACGAGCTTGTTATCCATCGTCAAAGCGTGCAGCTGAGACGCTTTGTGTATCGTATGCAGCTGAATATGGAGTCGATGTAGTAATAGCTCGTCCTTGTCATACTTACGGACCTTTCTTCTCAGAGAGTGATAATCGTGTTTACGCTCAGTTTATCAGAAATGTACTGAAAGGAGAAGACATTGTTCTGAAGAGTAAGGGCGAACAGCATCGTTCATGGTTATATGTGGTAGATTGTGTGGGTGCTTTATTGACCATTCTTTGTCAAGGCAAATGTGGTGAGGCCTATAATGTGGCTGATGAGAAATCGGAGATTAGCATCAGAGATTTAGCAGAGTTGATTGCCTCTACAGCAGGTCTAAGTGTTAAGTTCGACATCCCATCAACTCAGGATAAAGGCAATACCACACCTATAACAACTGCTTTGTTCTCTACAAGAAAACTACAGTCTTTAGGATGGCAACCTTTATTCAGTATGTCTGATGGTATAAAGCATACCATATCAACATTACGATAATTATCTGCCTACTATCTTTATGACCTCTTTATCTGGAATTCTTTCGTCAAGATTAAAGTAGGCTTTAAGGTGGTGACTTACACGTTTTTCTTCAGGTGGTAACTGCATGTAATCACCATAATACTGTCTGAGGTAATGATCATAACCTATTGGAAGGTTAACTTCCATATTTTCGTAGACAAAGGGAACAACCCCGTCTAACCAACTCTTTGGGAAAACTTCTTTTGGGCCATATGATCCACAATATACAGCTACGATCTTTGAATCAGAATAATCGTATCTGTAACAGATGTCATTCATTTTGCTTAATAGGTATTTCCTGTAGAAACTACGGAAGAAAAAGCCAAATGTCTTGCCAACAAACCTTCCCCATTCTTTGGGTTTTGTAAGTAACGAAATATATTCTCCAAAGGTGTTATGTGTAGAGATTGCTTCAAGACGGTTTTTTGTCTTTCTGAACTTAGCCTCCATCGAACGTGCCAAGTCCATATCATCTGGTGCGCCGTCAATAGGGAATATATCAATATACAGACCATAGATACATGGTGTATCTTTTTCCTCCATCAGCGTAGTATGCCTATTGCACAGTTTAGCAAAGTATAATGGATAGTCATTATAAGTATATGGAGTAACAAGTTCGTAATCGCTCGATAAATGACTACTGGCTATCTTTATAAACTTGTCATAGTCAGGACGAGGCATAAATACATCAACATCATCGTCCCAAGGAATCATTCCTTTATGTCGGATAGCCCCAATAGCTGTACCACCACAACAAAAATATACTAAGTTGTTGTCTTTGCAAATATTGATGAATTCACGAAGAACATCGTGAATAATATCATTCCAACGCGGTTTTAATTCAGGAGTAATCTCTGTCATAACAGTACTTGTCTCATTCTGCGTGCAAAATTACAGAAATTCTTTTGGAACATCAAACAAAAAGTATTATTTTTGCACGCAGAAATGGAGAATTTAAAAGAAAAGACTGCCAAAGGACTGATGTGGGGTGCTATTAATAATGGTACCATGCAGGTGCTTAACTTGCTTATTGGCATCATTGTGCTTCGTCATCTTACGCCTGAGGATAATGGTCTTGTTGGTATGCTGGCCATATTTACTGCAATTGCTGGCAATTTGCAGTCGAGTGGTTTCTCTACAGCACTTATCAATGAAAAGCAGCCTACAGCCCAACAATACAACAGCGTGTTCTGGTTTAATATCCTGATGGGTGGTTTGCTTTATGTACTCCTTTTCTGTTCAGCTCCACTTATATCGTGGTTCTTCCATCAGCCAAGGCTTACTGACTTGTCGCGTTTTCTGTTTCTTTCGTTCTTCATTTCGTCATTTGGTATTTCTACCAATGCCTATATGGTGAAGAACATGATGAATCGCGAGATAACTATCATCAACCTCACGGCTTTGGTCATTTCAGGTTCTACTGCTATTGTGATGGCCTTGAACGATATGGCTTACTGGAGCTTGGCTTGGCAGCAGGTGGTTAATTCTACGATATTGATTCTGGGACGTTTCTACTATGTAAAGTGGAAACCATCATTACGCTTTACATTCGATTATATCCGCCAGACATTCTCGTTCTCGATGAAGATTCTGGTTACGATGATAGTGAATACTGTAAATCAGAATCTGTTGACGGTTATCTTTGGACGATTGTTCAGAGATGCACGCGTTGTGGGTAACTTCTTCCAAGCATACAAATGGGACTCTATGGCGTTCCAGACTGTTGGAGGAATGGTAGGACAGGTAGCCCAGCCAGTATTGGTAAGTGTAAGAGATGAAAAGGATCGCGAGCAACAGGTATTCCGCAAGATGCTTCGTTTCACAGCATTCCTCTCATTCCCAGCCTTGTTTGGATTGGCTATGGTGGCTCGTGAGTTTATTCTCTGTACCATTGGCTACAAGTGGATAGAGTGTGTGCCGTTGTTGCAGATACTCTGTATAAGTGGCGCTTTTATGCCTATCTATACGCTTTATCAGAACCTGGTCATCAGTCATGGTCGTAGCGATATCAATATGTGGTTGAATATTGGTCAGATAATATTGCAACTTGGTATCATTCTGTTGTTCTATCGCCAAGGTATTACCATTATGGTTATTGCCTATACCGTATTTAATATCCTGTGGCTTGGGGCTTGGATGCCTTCAGCTAAACGTATTATGGGATTAAGATTTCTCAATGTAGCAAAAGACATTGCTCCATTCATGCTTTGTGGTGCCTTAGTCATGGTGGCTACTTATTTTGCTACTATGACTATCAGTAATATATATCTGTTGCTAGTGGTAAGAATCCTGATGGCTACAGTACTTTATTATGGTGTGATGCGTATGCTGAATGTAGTTATTCTGCGTGAGTGTATGCAGTTTATCCTTAAGAAGAAATAAGCGCGTATATGAAGGTTTCTATCGTCATCCCTGTTTATAATAAGGCTGAATATATCAGTAGTTGCATCGAGAGTCTTCTTCAGCAAGACTTCGATGACTTTGAAATCATAGCCGTTGATGATGGAAGCACAGATGATTCTGGCAAGATATGCGATGATAAGGCTGCACAAGACGCCAGAATACGCGTGATACATACTGAGAATGGAGGCGTGACAGCTGCTCGCAGAAAAGGCGTAGAGCAGGCTGCTGGCGAATACATCATGTTTGTTGATGCTGACGACCAATTATTACCTGATGCCATCAAAAAGCTTTATACGGCAATAACAGTTAATAAAGCAGACGAGGTTATAGGTAGATTTAAGACTCAGAATGGCGATGTTTCGCCTATTGTGTATAAAGATACTATAACAGATGTATTTCCGCTTGTTCGTGACATCGTTTCCAATAAGAATAAGTTCCCTATTTTGTGGGGATTAATCTGTCGTAGAGACGTCATTATTGATTGTTTTGATATACCTCGTGATATCATTGAGGGCGAGGATTTATTAACTCAACTACATATTCTGGTTAAGCATCCTCGTGTGGTGTTTATTACAGATTGTGTCTATATGTATTCAGAAGGGCTTCCAAATACCCGTAAGCGTACTTTGGAACTCGAAAAGACTTATGATGCGTTTCTGCGTAAGCTTTTGTTGCCAGAATGGGAGAAATACGAGGCAAGTTATGTGTTGCGCCAGATAAAACAATACCATCGTTTTATTATTCACCATGACTATGGTGTAAGACAGGCTTATTATGATAAGGTAATACCCTCGCCATTGCCTGCTGCTATTCCATTATTCCACAAATTAACTTGGTATCTTCCTCCTGTTATATCAAGATTGATGGTGAAGTTATATAGAAGGGTATTAGGTTTAAATGCCATCTGACTAAATAGGTATATGTTTGAAATACTTATTTAGTAGTCTTGTTATTTTTGTCAGGAGTCTGATGACGGGAAAGATGCTTGTAAAGTGCGATAGCACGATAAAATCATCAATCATGCCATTATTGATGCGCGAGAACTTTTGATAGTCTTCTCTATAGAAAGGATCAACCACCTCGTCGATTATACGCTGCTTTTCAATAATAGAATCTTTCCAATTGCGCTTACTAATACCTCCGCTTTCGCATATGGCAAGTACCTTTGTAATACTTGTTATGGATATCTTGTCCTTAGCTAATGGTTCTACAACTGATTTCAGATCTGCGATAATCTTAAATGTTTCGTCGAAACCGTATTTCTGTAGTATCTCTTTGCGATAATATACTGCTTGATGATAAATGCCTATGGTAAGTATGTCATATAGCGTCATATGCTCCTTAACCATTCTTACCTTTCCGCCATATTCATCGCATCCCAGAATAATGTCTCCATCGTACGAACTAACTAGCGATAATACGTCAGCATCAGCAAACTTATCGCCTGCATTCATATATACGATATAATCGCCTGAAGCCAGCTTCAAACCTTTATTCATGGCATTGTATATGCCAGAGTCTTTCTCTGATATAAAGGTGGTGACGATGTCTTTGTGGTTTGAAACTACATCTGCTGTATTGTCATTACTGGCTCCATCAATAACTATTACCTCCTTTTGGGCATAGTCAAGTTGTTGTATACTCTCAAGAGTACACTCAAGACCCTTAGCATTGTTCAGGGTAACAACGATAATAGAATAACTTCTTTTAGTCATAGATGTAAGTATTCAAAAAACAACCAACCATTCCAACCTATCAAGAAGATAGCCAGCAAGGCTGTGACAACTCTGAGAGGTTGATGCCATTTGGTATTGGCATGCTTGAAGATGTAGGCGATGGAGATAGGGATGACAAACAGCCAATGAGGCCCCATGATGTAAACCTCGTTGATACCAAAGCCCAGTCCTAAATGCAAAGCCATATCGAAGGCAAAACACGATAGTATCATCCATAAGAATCGCTTTCTACGTCCCATCCATATACCTATTAATAATAAGGCCAGAATAAGTCCCTCTACCACGTAATTAAGCACATATCTATATTCTACTATCACAGGACGACTTTTAAGCGTGTCGTCAAGCAGATAGTCTTGGTGCAATTGTATGGTTTCGCCAAAAAGGTTATGCCAGATAGTCTCAACACGATCTGTCGACACATCTGTCCACTTCATAAAGCCCTCTTTAGCGATAGGTTTACCTGTATGGGCATTCCAGGGATCCTTCATATTCTTAGAGTGTACTTGCCATACATGCTTTTTGTAAAGGTCTCTACCACCTTGGGCTATAAGAGCAGAATCCTTCTCACCTGTTTGTTCTGCATATAGTTTGGTAAACTTCTCGATATCAGCACGTCGTTGAGCCGTTTTCTTGGCTTGTACGGCTTTCTCGTTAGGTAATACATATTCGCGATACTCCCATTTGCAGAACGTCCACATAAGTGCTGCTGGTAGTATGACGCCAAGCAGAAGATATCCAGGGCGGAAGAATCGCCACTTGTTGGTGAACAAGGCAGAAAGATATATCTTAACACCATTGCTAAGCGTAACTCCAGCTGTGAGAACAAATAATATCACAGTCTTCAAGATGCTAAGTCGCTTGCCATTATTGATAGCTAATCCACAGATATAGAATGTAAGTAGCAGCAACATCTGCGATATGACAAAGTGATCAGGAACCACCAATCCCACCATCGTATAGGCAAAGCCAAAGAACATGGCATTAAGAATTATACCATCTTTCTCTTTTACGCCAATAACCTCGACCAAAATACGACGCATGAAGATATAAGAATAGAATCCACAGAACAATAATATCAGTCCAACGATGTATTGCACCAGATTGAGCCCTGTAAGGTTCATGAGCCAAGCATTCAGTACATTTGGAATCCACATCATAAAGGCTAGCAATGGGTGGCGATATACGTTGTAGCCCTGATACCAGTTGGTAACAGTAGAGTAGGTGATAGGATCGAAACCAGACACTTTGAACTGGTGGATAAACTCTTTATAATCATCAGGCATGATATTTACAAAATCCGGATACTTACTGATAAGCATCAGATTCAGCGCAACTAGTAGTATCAACACTACGATAGCCTGTGTTTTTTCTATGGGTTTAATCTTAAAAGTCTTCATTTTCTAAATGGTTTAAAATACGATTCATCAGCCCAAGCCAACAGTTCCTTGTCGCCTTTACTGTCGCCAAAGGCTGTTAGGTGATAGTCTTGACGATTGGGGTAGAGGGCAAGGATGCGATTCACCTTTTCCTGACCATAGCAGTTCTTGGTTAGGAATCGCCCAGTCAACTTGCCATCCACAACCTCTATCTGGGTGCCTAATACCTTTACATTAGCAAAGAAGGGCTGCACCCAGTTATCGATAGATGCACTTACTATCAGCACTTCTGAGCCTTCGCTTTGCGCCTTGTTGATAGCCTCGATGCCTTTTGGTCTGAGCAGATGTTTGGATGAGGCTGCAAACTCCTGGCAGAGGGCATCGAAATCATCGATAGACATCCCCTTAAAGAAGTGTGCAAACACCTTCTGCTTGGCCTTCCAGTTGGGATAGACCCCAAGTTTCATCAGCACCAATAGATGGGTATATCGCAGAAAACCCAGCCCAAATGCAAGCGTGCCTTTGGCAAAACGGATAAACTCCAGCAAAGTATCTTTAGTGGTGAGTGTTCCGTCAAAGTCGAATGCGTATATCTTCTTCATACTTTTACCACCTGTTTTAGTATCTTTTGCAATAGCCAAGCCAGCGGAATGGTGATGACAATCGTAAGCAATGCTGTCATCCAATAACCAAGCTGATAAGGTCTGATATACACCATCACAAAGTGGTCGTGAATCAGATAGGCCTCCAGACTCAGCGCTCCAAAGAAGGCGCAGAAGCGATTGAACCACTTGGGTGTTCTGCGGAACACACGATTCAACATCAGAATGAGCGTAATGGTAAAGGGAATATATATCATTCGCTCTACAAACAAGGGGAATCGCCCATGAGTCATCTGTTCCAGATAAACGCACGAACTGAATGTGGCCAGGAAGAGAATCAGCACCATCCAGATGCCAGCGCCATCAATCTTGGTCTCTCGTCTCACCAACTCGCCACAATTGATGCCTATAAAGAAGATAGGTACGCGACTCCAGAATATCTCGATATGCCCCACAGCCTGATGCAGCGGCCCAATCCATTGCACCCAGATGCACCAAAGAATCATCACTACAGGTAGCCAGCGATAGATGGGATGCTTCTGTATCAGCTTCATATAAGGTGGCGCCCAAAGGTATAGCATCATGATGCATGGGATGTACCAGAAGGTAAGCTCATCGTTAAGCCAGAAGTCCCAGTTGATGGTTATATCGCCTATCAGGTCGACATAGTTGCCTTGTGTCCAATCGAATCGTGGCAGATAATAGAGCGAAGCCATCACCAACCAAGCAGGATATACGCGAAGAAGACGGCGTTTATAGAACTTCCAGACATCAGGATTCTTAACCCACGAGAACCAAAGGCCGATACCACTCAGAAAAAGGAACATATCAACTCCAACGTTTCCGCATCGTCTCAGTCCAAAGAACTCGCTGCTACGAGCCAAAGGCACGTGGAACAGGATGATGAATAGCATAGCTGCTCCCATCAACTCGCCACGATAGCGACTAATGTTGGCAAGCTCTATATCCTTAATCTTCATAGTTTGGGTTTGGGAATACGGTCTATCAGCAACTTAACAAGCCATGAGAGTGCTATTGTGGCCACGATGTAAAGAATCAATCCATCGAAGGGGTCCTGTCTTCTGGCCACATTGATAAATATCTTGCGAACTATGGGATGAGCCACAAACATAGCTGCAGAAATCGATCCTACCCACACCAATTGGTTTATCATCCAGTTTGGCATTACTTTTACCAATGCGATGGTGCCAACAACGATAAACGCAGGAACCCAAAGCCAACTCTGATACCAAAAACTCATGGCTACAATCAAAGCTGTAGATACAAGTAAGGCAAGGAAATATTCCCAGTAAGGGAACGTTTTATTCCCAGTAAGGGAACATTTTATTCCCAGGGTGGGAATTCTTGCGAACAAGATACCCAGTCCAAAAGGTAGCATGCCTCCGATGAAATTATAACGTATTCTGTCTAACAGAACCATATCGTTCTGGCAACTCAGTTGCCATAGCCAGCAACCTGCTATCAATGCCACAACCACACCCCAATGGCGCCAACGATACAACAACAAGCGGTATACGATGTATAACTGAAGTGTGAGGCTGAAGTACCAATATGGTCCTGGCCAGATAACTTTCGATGGATTCTCGAGCAGATTGGCAAACATACCAAGTATAGCCACAACCTCATGCCATAAGTATCTGTGCATATTGGGGGTAATAGCATCGAGCATGGTGAATGCCACAAATCCTACAATAAGAATGCGAAACAGCTTAAGATAGTTGTATCGCACAAAGCGCCAGATACCCACCTTAGGCATTGAGCTCTGCTCGTATTTCTTTACCAATCCGAAACCACTTAGAAACAAGAATACTGGCACACCATAGTGGCCAAAGAACGATACAAGATGAACTGGCAGCAAGTAGTCAGGATTCTGCAGCACCTGCCATAGTTGGTTGCACCTATCCAGCTGCCAAGTATACTCGTTCTCTTTTACTATACCATTAATCCAGTGGCAATAGTTGTGGAGTATGATGGCCAGAATGGCAATACCACGCATGGCAGAACACTCGTTTCTTGTTAGCTGCTCTTTCATTTCTTCAACTGGTTATAATCTGTTTCGCCTTTCAGAATCCTTGGTCGCTTACTGTTATAGGTTGGACTGATAACATTATACTCTTCGTGATACAGAGGCGTGGATATGCCTCCGAAGTACAACAACAGATGCGATAGAATATCCGTCATGAAAGGCCTGTTCTTGGCATCCTGTATAGCCTGCCATCCATAAGGATGCAGCTCGCGATACTTTGGTGAACCCCATATCCAGAAGGGTATCTCCATCTCGCTGCGAGCCAATCGGTAGTCGATGGTTACAGAATGCATACGACCATAAACGTATGGCTCACTATCAAACATCTCTTCACCATGATCGGGCATATAAATCACCACAGCATCCTTGTCCATAAATCGCTCAGTAACAGCTGTAACAATCGAATCGTTATAGATCACAGAATTGTCGTAGTCAGCCAGAATCATGCGTTGTTTCTTGTTCAGTTCTGGGCGATCGTACATTTCGTATTTAAGGAACTTGCGTGTATCCTGTGGATAGCGGGCCTTATACATGACGTGCGATCCCATCAGATGCAGAATCACCAGGTTATGTTCCTTATCTTCTTTCTTCAGATTGTCATATTCCTTCAGCACGCCATCGTCAAAGCGATGCAGGCGAGTGTTACGGGTATCAAACAACTTATTGCTTAAGTCGGGGTTGTTCAGGAAGAAGCCTCCACTAAAGTCGTATACAGCCTCGCCAGCTTTAGACTGGAACTGGTTGGTGATAAACGTAACGTGATAGCCTGCCTTGCGGAATACCTCAGGAAACAGAGGATAATCGCACCAATCGCCCTTATCGCCAACAGCTTGCAGCGATAGTATGTTCTTAAACACATAACTGGTAAGGTTCCAAGGGGCCACAACATCAGTAAATGGTACCAGACTGCCCTCCTTGGCCAGTTTTATCTGTCTGGGAGTAGTTGGCATATTGTAACCATACAGCTGAGAATGATGCTTGTTATAACTCTCGCCAATAATCAGCACAATGTTTGGCACGCGATAGCTGCAGCTGTCTATTTTTATCTTCTCGCTTGCAGCCTCAAGCTGTACTATCTGGTTGTCAGCCAGTTGGTTGGCATAGATGCTGAATGCCAGTCTGTATATGGGCAGATAGAATTCTGCTTTATCCTTACGGGTTAGCTCGTGCTCAACTTGTCCCACCGTATTGTACGAGAAGATGCGCTTCATCGCCACCTTATTGTCCCAGCATTGGTTGTACGAGTCTATCAGCAACCATCCTACAATCACACCAGCAATAGCCTTGCATACCATAGGTACTATCTCGTTAACCTTAGGAAGAATCATCCTATTGCGCATCTTGCATAGAATGTTGCGCAGAATGGTCCATAGGATATGTGCAAGTATCAGCAGCAGGATCCAACCTACGTATGATGTGATGATATCCCAATTTAGATATGAAGAAAGGAATTCCTCAGATTCCTGCTTGGTGGTCTCGCCAAACAGCATCAGCATGGTTGGTGTCAAGGTCGATTCGAACTTAACATAGCAGAACATATCTACCAGCGCCACGCTGTAAAGCACCACATAGAGTAGGGCTCTTACCCAATAGCGCACTTTCTGAGGTATCAGGCTTAGAACTACGCAAACTGCATAGATATCAAGGAACAGTTCTGGGGCAGACAGTTCGTAAGGATGGGCTCCCTTGAGATGTAGGGTTATTTCAAGTTGAGTACAAATCCACCCCAGCGCAAACATAAACACAAAGAATGCGCCATTCTTCTGGATGGGTGCAAACAGGTACCCAAGCCATTTTAGTGGATTTATCTTCAGTCGCTTAAACATACAGTTTGTTGATGGTTATGTAATCAGCCACAGCCTTTGGCACCAATCGCTTAATGCCCTTACCTGCCTTTATTCGCTCGCGGATTTCTGTGCTCGAAATGTCGATGAGGTCAAGCCCATCGATACCACCTTCGAATCCACGACGAGGATAGACAATGATTTGATAGTTCTTGCGAATATCATCAGCATGATACCACTTATCAAACAACTGCCAGTTATCGCCACCTATCATCAGCACGAATTCTCTGTCAGGATAATCCTTGTTGAGGGCTTGTAGTGTATTCCAGGTGTAAGATGGCTTGGGCAGATGCATCTCGTAGTCGCTGGCAATGATGCCTTCTTCGCCCTCGACAGCAAGGCGGGCCATCTGCATTCTTATCTTATCGTCCAGCAAATCAGCTGAGGCTTTCAGGGGATTCTGTGGCGAAACCATCAGCCACACTTCATCGAGCCCAGCCTTCTGGCGAAGCTGACGAGCCAACGAAATGTGCCCTTTGTGTATGGGATTAAACGATCCGCCAAATATCCCCGTTCTTATCATTCTGTTTCTAAAAACGCTTTGATGATCTCTAATGCATCAGCCTCTGCATATTCCAGCTTATCATTAATCACAATCTTGTCGAATTTCTCAGCAAACGAGAGTTCGAACTCAGCACGGGCTATGCGCTGATCGATGACTTCTGGTGCATCAGTAGCGCGACCTTCCAGTCGCTTGCGCAGTTCGTTGATTGATGGTGGCTGGATAAACAGGCTCAGCGCCTTGTCGCCATAGAACTTCTTGATGTTCACGCCACCCTTCACGTCAACGTCGAAAACAACATTCTGTCCAGCTTCGAGCTGGTTCTCAACCTGTGATTTCAATGTGCCGTAGAAACGGTCTGTGTATACTTCTTCGTACTCCAGGAACTCGTTATTATCTATACGCTGACGGAATTCCTCAGGTGTCAGGAAAAAGTAGTCTACACCGTGTTTCTCTGTGCCGCGAGGTGCTCGTGATGTGCACGAGATGGAGTAGGCCAGGTTCAGTTCCTGATGCTCTCTCATCAGCCACGAAATAATCGTAGATTTACCAGTTCCTGAAGGAGCCGAAATGATAATTAGTTTTCCTCTACTCATAATTTTCTCACTTTCTCACCTTCTCACTTTTACAGCGCATTCAGTACCTGTTCCTTAATCTGTTCCAACTCGTCCTTCATCTTCACCACGATGTTCTGCATCTCGGCCTGATTACTCTTCGAACCAGTTGTGTTGATCTCGCGTCCCATCTCCTGGGCGATGAAGCCAAGCTTCTTGCCCTGACCAGCAGGTTCGTTCATGGTGTCGCGGAAGTACTTCAGGTGGTTAGCCAGTCGCTGTTTCTCCTCGCTGATGTCCAGCTTCTCGATATAGTAAATCAGCTCCTGCTCCAAGCGGTTCTTATCATATTCTGCTGATGGAATCTGCTGCAAACCATCGATGATACGAGCTTTGATCTTCTCCACACGACTCTTCTCGTATGGCTCAATCTCTGCCATCAGTTTAGCTATATTGTCAATCTTCTCTGCAAACTTCTTCTGAAGGGCAGCACCTTCCTGAGTACGGAAGTCAACCAGATTCTTCAATGCCTCGGCTACTCCGCCTTTCACTACAGTCCACTCTTCGTCGTCAAGCTCCTCTGTGTCAGTCTTTGTCAGCACGTCAGGCATACGGAGCAGGGTGTAGAACCAATCCTCAGGTGTAGGGATACCAGTCTTTTCTGCTATAGTCTTTATCTGCTGATAGTAGTTCTCTACCAGCTGTGCGTTGATAGGTGTGGGGTCAACTGCCATATCCTTCTCTACCCACACGCTCATATCAACTTTTCCGCGAATCAGAGCCTCTGCCACCATCTGGCGCATCTCCATCTCTTTCTCGCGATAGAGTGGAGCAATACGGGTGTTCAAGTCAAGCTGCTTAGAGTTGAGCGACTTGATTTCTACATGAATCTTCTTCTCCTTAAATGCTACTACGGCCTTACCGTAGCCTGTCATCGATTGTATCATACGTACCTAATTTAATAATATCTGGCTTTATTTAATTGATCTTTGAGGTCATAGGGCTGCGTACGCCCTTGTAGTTCTTCAGATATGCCTTGGCGCTTCCGAACGAAAGGAACATGTCGAGGCGTACTGGTATGTGGTTCTGATCGTCAGTAATATAGAAACGGATAAGCTCATGGCTCTTTCCATCCTCACGCTCGTAGAACGACATGACTAAACAACGGAACTTCTCTTTTGAACCATTCATTTTGAAGGTTTCCTTGCCACGATACTCCAACCATGAGTTTGAAAGACTGCGAGCATCGCTGATTGGGGTGGATATTACCTGTCCCTTTTTCAGCTTTGAGCCATCGAAGTTGCGGGCACGTAGGAAGATAGACATCATATCGTAGATACAACTACGATAAGTACTTGTCTTCCAGTGCTGTTCGCCATCAGCATCTATACGATGCTTCTTGAGCTGACAGTTGCCATTAGGATAGGTGTACCATATCTCGTCAACGTAATATCTACTACCCTCTCTGGCGCCCTTACGGAAGTACATTGGCGAGAGGTCGGGGTTGCAATATGACAACAAGGTATCGCGCATGGTAAAATACTTATCAAGTTTAGAGTTACCACGAGTAATCAGATATGACTTCCAGGCATCCTTGCCTTCAAACTTAGTCATCTTGGTGTCCATTTGGGCAGCACCAACCTTAACCCAGATAAACTGCCAGTTAAAGTAGAGGTCGTATTCCAGACTCTCGCCACTCTTAAAGGCAGTGTTGTCTATTCCACATTGAGCATTGGCTGTTAGGCCCATGCCAAAAGCAATACAGAGAGTTAAAAGTATCTTCTTCATTATTTCTTACTATCTATGTTTATGCCCTTCTCCTTCAGGTATTCAATACCCAACTTGCGGGCTCGTTCTGCATTTCTGTTCTTAAGTTTCTTGGCTGCATCTGGCTTCTGTTTGGTAATCTTAGCAGGTTTCTGCTTGAATACTGGGATGCCTGAAACATTCCAAGTTTGGGTTACATCCCATTTAGCCTTGCACTCTATCTCGCGAGGATAGTAGTAAACAGCCTCAGCCTGACGGTCTTCAGCATAGTCGCCTGTATCCCAAACACCATTATTGTTGCTGTCGATAAAGGCGCTGATATAATACTTATCAGGCTTTATGTACTTGAATTCAGCCACATGCTTATTAACTTTGACCTGCTTTACAACCTTATCCGAGCCATTAAGCAGTTGAACTACCATGGCAGAATCCTCAATACCAGCGATATTAAGTTTCAGGGTGCCATAGTCGTCCTCAGATTTTACTTTTATGCCTTGTTTATATGGGTTTGAAACCTTGCCATAAATGTCGATAAAGGCAGCAGAGTCAACCTCTAAACTATATTCTACACCTGGACGCCAATCTGCCAGAATCTCGTAATTGCGAATCTTGTTGGGTACTGGTACCATCCTGCATGAAGACTCGTACCATACTGAGTCTATCATAGAGTATAGATGAACTCCTGCAGTATCGCAATGCTGCAATGGTGTAGGCATCTCGATTCGGGCCACCTTGTCTGGATCCATAGAAGATGGAACATCGTATTTGGGCTCCAAAGGCTTTTCGTGCCAGATGGTATCAACCTCCTCGCCACGCTTCAGTTTCTTTTCCAAATCCTTACGCCACTTCTCCAGTTCCTTGTTCAGCTCTTTCTGGCGTTTCTCGAATGATACTTTAGCTAAACCATCGATGGTGTCAGTTTGATTAACCAATACGCCTGCAGTATCTGTCATCTGATAGCTGATTTCCATACGCAGAGTGTCCTGGTTTATCAAAGCTGTATCGCGAAGCCAGTAGTGAATGGTATCCTGCTTCTCGTTGGCCTCTACTATAAACGCATTGTCGCTATCAAAGTTCATGCCTTTGATTACTGGTAGGTCAGGATGACCATAAGTAAAGTACATTGAGAACTTATTGGCTTCAACACGCTCTGTCTTAATGAGGAATCTGTCTGTCTGAACATGGGTGAATGCCAGCAGAGTGATGTCATCAGGCAGGAAGTGAGTGTAAGGCACCTTAATCAAACCATCTATATGCAGCGAGTCGCGCCAAATGGTATCAGTACGAACATCAGGCTTTGAACCTGGCTGGAATGTCTGATGATTAAAGGCAATCATCTCACTCTTCTGAGAGAAGCGGAAGTCGCCATCAGCGTCTTGAAGTGCATAAGCACGATAAGTGCCTGGGGCAACACCTTTAACAACGAAGTGTCCGCTGCCATCAGTACGTGATACACGAAGCATAGGTTTGGTCTTGAAAGCAGAATCTGCCAGGTCGTTGTAAAGACCAACCATGATGCCTTTGATTGGTTCGAGATTGCTGGCATCAAGCACATAGCCAGACACCTCAAAGGTGTCAATCTGCTCGCCAGTAGAGAAGCTATAGGTATAGCTGCCCATAGGGTTGCCCTCATTGTTATCGCTGATAGCATCGCTAAAGTCGATGGTATAGGTAGTGTTAAGCATCAGCGAATCCTGTAGCTCTACCACAATCTTCTTTCCTGAAGCCTTGATTTCAGGTACTTCAAGTTGTGGCGGAGACACAATGACCTTATTAGTGGCATCAGTAAGTTTGATATACTCATCGAATAGTATGGTAATCTTCTTGGCTGTGACGTTAGTTGCCTGATCAGCAGGTGTGCAACCAATAACCTTTGGGGGATCGTCGTCGTACCATCCGCCATCAGGCTGTCCCATGCGGGCGCAACCTGCAACTATTGTTGCAATTAAAAAATGAAAAAATGTAATAATTAAAAGATTCTCTTTCTTCTTCATCCTTTTTACATTTTATAATTATTGCATTTTTACATTAAGTGAGAGTAGTTGTTCAATATGTTCGCGAGAGTTGCTAAGACGAGGAACCTTGTGCTGACCTCCCAACTTGCCTTTAAGTTTGAGCCAATCATTAAACAGGTTCTCGCGCGCCTCAATGATTTCCAAGTGCTGCAGGGTAATGTCCTTATAGCGCTTAGCCTCGTAGTCGCTGTTAATCTCCTGTAGATGCTTGTCGAGCAGGTCGCTAAACAACTGCAGATTCTCAGGACGCTTCTTAAACTCGATGAGCCACTGATGGCGACACTTGGCGTTCTGGTCCATAAATACTGGGGCTGCAGTATACTCGCTAACCTCTGCTCCTGTTTGTTCGCAAGCGTAAGCCAATCCCTTTTCAGCATTATCCACAATCAGCTCTTCGCCAAAGGCATTGATAAAGTGCTTAGTACGTCCAGAGATGATGAACTTATAAGGATTGGTAGATGTAAACTGGATGGTGTCGCCAATCTCATAGCGCCACAATCCGCAGCTGGTGGTTATTACCATTGCATAGTTCTTACCTGTCTCTACGCCCCAAAGGGGAACAGCATCGCCACCATCCATTGGAATGAATTCATAGAACACATCGTAGTCGAGCATCAGCAGCATCGACTTGTCTGATGGATCGTTTTGGAGTCCGAAGAATCCCTCGCTGGCATTATATGTCTCCATATAGTGCATATTTGGCGAGGTGATAAGTTGCTCGTATTGCTTGCGATATGGGGTAAAGGCCACTCCACCATGGAAGAACACCTCGATGTTAGGCCAAACCTCTTCGAGATGAGTCTTGCCTGTAATCTCCATCATACGAGTGAGTACAGAAAGCATCCAAGATGGCACACCAGAGATATTGGTGACGTTCTTGTTCATGGCCTCGCGAGCTATGCGATCTCTCTTGATTTCGAAATCGCTAAGCAAGGCTGTCTGTTTCTTAGGTACTCGCACAAGATTGGCCAGCGGATTGATATTCTCAATCAGAATAGCGCTCAGGTCGCCAACCAGCGAATCCTTCAAATTATAGTTTGGCGCATGACTACCACCAAGAATCAATCCCCTACCATCGAACATTCTCGACTGTGGGTTGTTCTGCAGATACATGGCTACAGCATCAAATCCGCCACGATAGTGAATATTCTTCAATCCCTCTTTGCTTACAGGGATAAACTTCGACTTATCGTTGGTGGTACCTGATGATTTGGCATACCATTTTACTCGGCCTGGCCACAGGATGTCTGTCTCGCCATGACGCATGCGGTCTATCGAACCTTTCAGCTCTTCGTAGGTATTAACGGGGGTATGTTTGATGAAATCATCGTAGCCCTTGATTGATGCAAAGGCATGATTTCTTCCGTATTCCGTATCCTTAGCTTCAGCAACAAGTCGACCCAGCACAGCCTCTTGTAGAGCTCTGCCTTGGTTGAAGTGTTTTTCCAGATCTTTTTGTCTGGGTTCAAACACTTTTCTTACTATCTTAGTAATACTCATTTTGTTTGATTGCGCAATTTGGGTGCAAAATTACGCAATTCCCTTGTAAAGGGGGAATATTTTACGATTTTTTTTCATTTCAGATGTAATCTGAGTCCGAACTGCAGCGATGGAGCCAGCGGATTATCCTTGTAATAATGTTCAACTTTGGTTCCATCGTTGAAATAGTAGCCAAGCGATGGCTCAAGGTAAACACCAAACAGGCGAGTAAAGTTATACTCAGCACCAGCTGCTGCGTTTATTGACCATTGCCAAGGACGAGTGCTGATTTCGCCCTCAGAAACCTCCGCCTTTAGGCACTTCTCAAGCATGGTTCCTCCTGCCAGATAGATGTTGAAATGCTCTGTTGACCATATCTTCCATGATAGACCAATGGGGATGCCAAGATAGCTTAACTCCTGATCGTAGTTAAGATGCTGATGTTGTGGATAGCTGAACTCTGACTTGAGGAATGTGTAGTTGATACCAGTAAGCAGGGCCAAACGATTATTAAACTGATACTGCAACGAAAGTCCCAATCGCAAAGGTATGTGGTGCTTTGATTCAACATCAGTATATGTGTAAGCTTGGGCCATTTCCTTCGTACTGCTTGTGTAATAATTAGCAGGACTTGCGTCATAACAAAGAGGCTGTGTATTCATAGAGTTCACATAATTGTTTGCAGCAAGCAATAGTCCGTTCGATCCTGCTAAGCCAATGGTCCATTTACTTGAACTATCTGAGTATGAGGCAGTTGTGGCTGGTTCTATCACATCAGGCAGATAGGTTTGTTTCTTATGTTTTATCTCTGTTTTTGCTTCCATCTTTTCTTCGACAGTAGTTGCTGGTTGTTCGTAAGATGGCTCTTGACTATGAGTCTCTTCGATAGAAATTTGCTGGGGTTCTGCTATAGTCTCTTCAAGTACTGTTTCTTCTTTCTTTATGCCAGATGCCACAGCCAAAAGCTTTGGTTTGGTTGTAATCGAAGTTTCAAAAGGAACAGTAGGCTCATCTGGGTTTGCAAGGTTTTTATCAGCTTCTTTATTATCAGGCTTTGATGTCTTCGTTGTTGTTTCATTATGAGCCTCCAGCTTTGGCTGGTTATCAACGAAGTCGTAGAATGCGAAGAGGCCAATAAGAGTCAGGACTACAGCAGCTGCAGCCCAATACCATCTGCGAATGATGGCAGTTTTAGGTGCAGGTGCGGTCTCGAGGCCCATCTGATTGCTGATGCCCTCCCAGAGTCCTGCAGGTGGAGTCATCTTATGACCCTCAAGCTTCTGCTTCATTTGTTTTGTCCAATCCTCTTTCATCCCTTCTCGCTCGTTAATTCCATAATTCTTCGTGCAAGCCATTGTTTGGCGTAAAACAGTTGAGAGGCTGATGTGCTCTCCTTGATACCTAGTAGTTCGGCTATCTGCCTATGAGAGTAGTTTTCGAATACATAGAGGTTCAATACCGTTCTGTATCCATCAGGTAATTCACTAATCAGTTGGTGCAGTTCGTCAGGCGAAATCCGTTCTGTGTCAGGATTTGCATCGTCTTCATTTATTGCGTCAGCACTCTCGTTTTGCTCCACAAACAGCAGCTTTTTTTTGTTTCTCAAGAACGTGAGCGCCTCGTTGGCCACAATCCTTACAAGCCATCCTTTAAATTGCTCTTCGCCTCGATACTCAAGAGTTGGAATAGATGTGAATATCTTCACAAAACTATTCTGTAGAACATCCTTCGCATCGTCGGCGTTAGGGATATAACGATAGCAGACCGATGTTAGCTCCTCGACGTACATCTGATAGAGCTGGCTCATCGCCCTTTGGTCTTTCTGCCGTATGCGCTCAACGATTTGACTGACCATTTTCTTTGCTTGTTCTACATTTATAATTCAAAAGTACTCAAATCTTGTATGACGACAGAAAGTTTTTAATTTCTTTAACACTAATCCATACAAGAATTAGCCTTTTTCTGCATTATAAGAGCAGAATGAAACCTAAAAACGTTTTGAATATGAATAAGAAATTATTTCTGTTTTCAGTCGTTATGCTGAGTGGTGCGATGGCGTCGTGTTCTTCGTCAGAGGAGATTGATAATGGCGAAGCTAAACAAGTGGTTAATATGCTATCAGAGTTGGAGCCCATCCAGTTGACTCATGAGCAAAAGAAGTTTGCCAGTGATAACAATGGCTTTACGCTGAACTTCCTGAAGACAGTTAACGATGCAGATAAGAGTGGCAAGAGCTTTATCTACTCACCACTAAGTATTACTTACGTATTAGGAATGGTGAACGATGCTGCTACAGGGCAGACAGAACAGGAGTTGGAACAGACCTTAGGATTCCACCAAGGAGGTATACAGGCAGTTAACGATTACTGCAAAAAGTTGATAGAGGGTCTGCCAAAAGTAGATAATAAGGTGACGCTGAACATTGCCAATGCCTTATTCGTCAATAAGAATAAAGCCACATTGCAAGCACAATATCAGCAGGATATGCAGCAGTATTATGATGCTAAAGCTGAGAATCTTGACTTCAACTCGCCCTCAGCCCTCAACACCATCAACGATTGGTGCAACGATCATACCAACGGTATGATTCCCAAGATTCTGGATGATATTGACGCAGAAACGTTAACCTATCTACTCAACGCCATCTACTTTAAGGCAGATTGGTCATCGAAGTTCGACCAAAAGAACACAAAAGAGGAAACCTTCCACCCAGAATACGAATATCTCATGGATATCAGCAAGCCCATTAAGCTACCCATGATGCACCAGAATGTACTTATCTGGTATTTGAAGAATGATATCTATTCAGCCGTTGAGATGCCCTATGGCAATGGCTCTTGGGACATGACGATCATGCTGCCAGAAGAAGGTAAAACAACAGATGACATCATCGACTATCTGGCTAAGATAGGCTGGTCAACGGATAATATCATTGACAATCAATGGTACGATGTCAATACACCTATTAATGGTGCCCGTCCTTACGAGGTAGACTTGAAACTTCCGCGTTTTGAGACAGCCTCTGATACTGATGATTTAGACATAGGTCTTATTGGCTTGCTCGAAAAGACGGGCATTCATCTTGCATTTGACTCATATTTTGCAGAAATACCCAATATGTGCGAAAATGGTAACGTTTATATTTCGATGATGCGCCAAAAGGCGAAAATCAAGGTAAACGAAGAAGGTTCTGAAGCAGCTGCTGTTACAATAGCTGGAACGAAATACACTACTGCTTTTATTCCTGAACAATATGACAAGGCTACCTTCCACGCTAATCGCCCATTCGTTTATGTAATCCGAGAAGCCTCTTCAGGTGTCATTCTCTTTGTTGGTAAGTTTACTGGCATGTAAGCACAAAAAATATTCCCAGGGTGGGAACAAAACATTCCCAGCCTGGGAATAAAATGTTCCCACCCTGGGAATATATTTAATCCTCAGAGAAGGCTGCGGCCTCGGCTTCAGCAATAATTTCCTCGCGAGTCTTCTCCTTGTGCGAGATGTCTGAAAGGTCGAACTCCTTATCAGTAAAATCTATTGTTGTAACCTTATTCTCCTTTTCCTCAACCTTCGTTTCTGTATCAGTAGCAGGTGTTGTTTCCTGCTCTATGATGAAGTTCTGCTCCTGCTCCGTATTAGGAACAGCCATAGCAGGTTCTTCTTCCATCTGGGTGCGGGCAGTTTTGGCTGCAAATACGGCATCTACAAACTGTGGTTCGCGCTTCAGTCTCTGCAGCGTATCCTTCGATGCCTTCTGCTGAGCCTCCTTCTTAGAATAGCCAGAGCCACACTCACCATTAACACCCTCAATCAATACCATATAGGTGAAAACAGGACTTCCGTTTTCATCCTTCTTCTGCTTTGTGAGCTTATACTCCAAACGTACACGATTCTTCTGGCTCCACTCAAGCAGCTTCGACTTGAAGTTTACCTCCTTGAATGCCACCTTGTCTATATCGATATACTTGCCCAGTACCTGCTTCTCGAAGAACCAGAGGCAAGCCTCGTAGCCACGATCCAGATAGATGGCTCCAACCAACGCCTCGAAGGCGTTACCCTCTACATAACTGTTGTGCGATGTAGAGTGACCTGCTGAGAGCAGCAGATTGGTGAGTCGCATCTCTGTGGCCAGCTTTCCCAGCGTCTCGCGACTTACTAACTTGGAACGTGTGTTGGTCAGGAATCCCTCGCGCTTACCCTCGTAATGACGATAAACGATATAACCCACAGCAGCGTCGAGTATGGCATCACCAAGAAACTCAAGTCGCTCATTATTAAGCGGTTTGCCCTTGTCGTTGCGCTTTCGGATGCTCTTGTGCATCAGCGCCATCTTGTAATACTCGATGTTGCGGGGGTAGAATCCCAGTATCTCATAAAGAGAAGAAAAAAGCTCCTTCTCCTTGCGGAAAGGGAGCTTGATTCTATCAATAATGTTATTAAGCTTCATACTTCTTGAATACTACACAAGCATTGTGACCGCCAAAGCCGAAGGTATTGCTGAGACCAGCACGTACCACACGCTTCTGAGCCTTGTTGAATGTGAAGTTCAGGTTGTAATCAATCTCAGGATCCTCATCGCCATCCTCGTGGTTGATTGTTGGAGGAATGATATCGTTCTTAACAGCCAGAACGGTAGCCATTGCCTCAACAGCACCAGCAGCACCAAGCAGGTGACCAGTCATTGACTTAGTAGAAGAGATGTTGAGCTTGAAGGCAGCATCGCCAAATACCTCCTTGATGGCCTTAGCCTCAGAGATATCACCAACGTGGGTAGAAGTACCGTGAACGTTGATGTAGTCGATGTCCTCTGGCTTCATGCCAGCATCCTCGAGTGCATTCTGCATAACGAGCTTAGCACCCAGACCCTCAGGATGAGAAGCTGTGATGTGGTGAGCATCAGCGCTCATACCAGCACCTACCATCTCAGCATAGATCTTAGCGCCACGAGCCTTAGCGTGCTCAAGCTCCTCAAGGATCAAGCAACCAGAACCCTCGGCCATGATGAATCCATCGCGGCTTGCGCTGAATGGACGGCTTGCCTTCTCTGGCTCATCGTTGCGAGTAGAAAGTGCATGCATGGCATTGAAACCACCTACACCTGTAGCGCAGATAGCAGCCTCGGCACCACCAGCTACGATAGCGTTAGCCTTACCCAGACGAATCAGGTTGAAGGCATCGGCCAGAGCGTTTGATGAAGATGCACAAGCTGAAGCTGTGATATAGTTGGGGCCATGGAAGCCATACATAATTGAAATCTGACCAGCAGCGATATCAGCGATCATCTTTGGGATGAAGAACGGATTGAACTTAGGACCATCGGCCTCGTGAACCCCGTAGTATTTCACCTCGTCCTCGAAGGTCTTAATTCCACCAATACCAACTCCGTAAACCACACCGATACGGTTCTTGTCTTCTGTTTCCAGATCCATGCCGCTATCCTCAACGGCCTGCTTAGCAGCAATCAGGGCCAGCTGTGTATAGCGGTCCATCTTACGTGCCTCTTTGCGATCCAGGAAATCGTTCACGTTGAGGTTCTTTACCTCACAAGCGAACTTTGTTTTGAAATTTGTTGTATCGAAACTTGTAATAGGTGCTGCGCCACTTACTCCGTTGAGCAGGTTATTCCACATCTCATCAGGAGTGTTGCCCACTGGCGTTACAGCGCCAAGACCTGTTACAACTACTCTCTTTAATTCCATAAGCTTAATTTAAAGCATAATGGTTGCTTCGTATGTTTTTGAAGCAACCATTATGTTGGTGAACAAATTTATTTTGCGTTCTCCTCGATGTAAGCGATAGCATCGCCAACAGTACCGATCTTCTCAGCCTTATCGTCGGGAATAGAAATACCAAACTCCTTCTCGAACTCCATGATCAGCTCAACGGTATCCAGTGAGTCTGCACCCAGGTCGTTTGTGAAGCTAGCCTCAGCCTTTACTTCAGCCTCATCTACACCGAGTTTGTCTACGATAATTGCCTTTACTTTGCTTTCAATTTCTGACATAATTTTAATACTTTAATTTGTTAATAATGATGTTGCTATCTTGAAATTTTTCCGGCTTTACGCCGAAATCGGGTGCAAAGTAACACATTTTCTTTCATTTATGCAAATATTTTTAAGAAAAACTTACTTTAGTTTGCACACTATGGTGCCATTTGTGCAAAAAATGGCCCTTTTATGGTATGTCGTATGCTATAAAAATACAAAATATGATGATTTTCTTCAATTTTAGTTGGATAATTGAAAAAGTTTCTGTAGTTTTGCAAAATCAAACTAATATAAGATATGTCATTTACATCAGAAGCGAATCAAATTTTTAACCGGGCTATCAAAGATTATCATCTGATTGATGATGTGAATACGCCCATGAAAAATCCGTATACAAAAGACAGTATTCAGTACAGTCTCTATACAAAATGCTGGATAGATACCGTCCAGTGGCATTATGAGGATATTATCCGCGATCCACATATCGACCCTGTAGAGGCTCTTGCCTTGAAGCGTCGTATCGATCGCAGCAATCAGGATCGTACCGACTTGGTAGAGGAGATAGATTCTTTCTTCCGTCAGCATTACAGCAATGTTAAGCCATTGCCAGAGGCTCGTCTTAATACCGAGAGTCCTGCATGGGCTGTTGACCGTTTGAGTATTCTGGCCCTGAAGATCTATCACATGCAGGAGCAGGTAGATCGTACAGATGCTGAGCCAGAGCACATTGCCAAATGCAAGGCTAAGCTCGATGTACTGCTTGAGCAGCAGAAGGATCTGTCGCTCGCCATCGACCAGTTGCTTGAGGACATTGAGGCAGGCCGCATCTATATGAAGGTGTATCGCCAGATGAAGATGTATAACGATCCTGCTACAAATCCTATTTTATATAATCAGAAGTAAAGGCCAATGAAGAAAGAGCATATATTGGTCATCAGATTCTCGGCTTTAGGCGATGTGGCAATGATGGTGCCTGTTGTCTGGTCGCTGGCTCGTCAGTATCCTGATATACGTATCACGGTGCTGAGTCGTAAGTTTGCGCGCCCGCTGTTTGATGACCTGGCTCCTAACGTTAATTTTATGGAGGCCGACGTTAGCAAGGAGTATCATGGCGTTAGAGGCTTAAATGCCCTTTATCGTCGATTGGTAGCCAAGCAGTTTACCAAGGTGGCCGATTTGCATAATGTTCTCCGTTCTGAGTATCTACGTCTGCGATTCAATCTTGGCAGATATCGTGTAGAGCATCTGATTAAAAACCGCAGTCAGCGTCGCAAACTGGTTTCTGGCAAACGTGAGAAGAGAACGCCGCTTCCAACATCATTCGAGAATTATGCAGCAGTATTTGAGCGCTTGGGTTATCCTGTTGACTTAAAGCAGTTTCACTCCATCTTCCCTGCTGAAGGCGGAAACCTAAATCTGTTGCCAGCCATATTCGGCCCAAAGAAGAGTTTCGAGCAGTGGATAGGCATTGCTCCGTTTGCTGCCCACGAAGGCAAGGTATATCCTCCTAGATTGATGGAGCAGGTTATCTATCAGTTAATACAGAAGTATCCTAAGGGACGCATCTTCCTGTTTGGACGAGGCGAAGAGGAGGAGAAATACTTCCAGCTGTGGTGTGCTCAGTATCGCCAATGCATTTGGGTTGGAAAGCATTGTGAGGGTATGTATCAGGAACTCATACTGATGAGTCATCTCAATGTCATGCTCTCTATGGACTCTGCCAATATGCATCTGGCATCGCTTACGGGTGTTCCTGTTGTCAGCGTTTGGGGAGCTACACATCCTATGGCAGGATTCCTGGGATATAATCAGGATCCTGAGAATGTCATCCAGATTGATCTGGAATGTCGCCCATGCAGTATCTTTGGCAATAAACCATGCCAGCGTGGCGATTATGCTTGCTTACAGAACATTCCGCCTGAGCGGATTGTTGAGAGAATAACAACCCTTATTAATAACTAAAAACAAAAACTAGTATGAAGTACGTATGTGAAGTTTGCGGTTACATTTATGACCCCGCAGAAGGCGATCCCGATAGCGGAATCGCTCCAGGAACAGCATTTGAGGATATCCCCGATGATTGGGTTTGTCCCGTTTGTGGTGTAGGCAAGAGTGACTTCAAGCCCGAGTAACACAACGAAGATTCTTTTCCAGTTGGGCAACGCTGCTGGCACCTACCAGCACAGATGTTACGCCCTTCTGGTCTAATATCCAGCCAAGAGCAGTTTCGGCAAGTGTTTTGCCTTCGCTCTTGGCTTTTTCGTTGTATTCGCGCAACTTGGCCAACAGTTCTGGTGTCAGCATCGACTCTTTTAGGAACTTACCCTTCGACATACGTGAATCCTCAGGTATGCCATTAAGATATCTGTCTGTCAACAATCCCTGAGCCAAAGGCGAGAAAGCAATAAAACCAACGCCCTCATTGGCACAGAAGTCAAGAATGCCTTCTTCGATGGGTTCGCGATTAAGCATATTCAGTCGTCCCTGATAAATAAGCAGGGGTACATCGCGCTCCTTAAGATACTGGGCACCAAAGCGTAAAGCCTCAAGTGGCCAGTTGCTGATACCTACATAGAGGGCCTTACCAGCACGAACCACATCAACTAAAGCCTGAAGTGTTTCTTCGAGTGGTGTGTTTGGGTCGTAACGATGACTATAGAACAAGTCTACATAATCCAACTTCATACGCTTAAGGCTCTGATCGAGCGAAGCCATCAGGTATTTCCTCGAACCCCATTCGCCATAGGGGCCAGGCCACATATCGTATCCTGCCTTAGTAGATATGAATAGTTCATCGCGATAAGGACGGAAGTCTTCATCCATCAGTCGTCCCATCGTCTCTTCTGCTGATCCGTATACGGGGCCATAGTTGTTTGCCAAGTCGAAATGGGTGATACCATGATCAAAGGCATAGTGGGTTATCTCGCGACTTCGTTCGTATGGATCTACGCTTCCAAAGTTATGCCAGAATCCAAGGCTAACCTTTGGCAATAAAACACCCGAACGCCCACAGCGCTCATACTCCATTCCGTTCTCGTAACGGTTCTTGTCGGCAAAATACGATTCTCTCATTGGTCAATAAAGTTTTTGTTCGTGCTGCAAAGGTAAGAAAAAACTTCGGTAATCACTTTATTTATTATTATTATTTCGTTTTTCTGCTTCATTTTTAGTAATTTTGCACCCATGAAAGCAGAATATCCAATAATAAGTTTCCCCGAGAAAGGAACAGTACTATATCCATATCGCAGCAATTCGTTAGTAAAGCCAGGAAATCTGGAGAGGGCTTTTGCTCAGCATCTTATCAGCATACTTCCTTCTGGGGTTGAGTGTCGTTTAGATGTATGTGTCAATATATCAGAGCATCTGTCACCTTATTGTTTGGATTTGGCTTTGTTTGTGGCAGGTCATCCTGAAATACGTATTGATGTAGAGATTGACGAACCATACGAATCTGTTTCTCGCAAACCAATTCACTTTATCTCGTGTGGCGATATGTTTCGCGACCATCTGTTGAATCGTCATGGATGGACGGTAGTACGACTTGCTTCGAAACAGATACAGCAGGAACCCAAAGTGTGTGCTAATTGGTTGGCAGAGCTTGTTGGCGTTCTGGTTAATGGTTCCGAGAGGTTTGCAGAACATGAATTCGCGGCAATACCCTTCCCTGTTGAGATGTGGACTCGTAATGAGGCACTGAAAATGGCTTATTGGCAGAACGTAGAAGGCGAAACAAGAATAGCTGACGACAGATGCTATTGTCTTGACGAACAAGAGAAGAAGTGCTTACAGTTAGTCCAGCCATTCGAGAAATCGGACGACATGAAGGAGAAGATGACAACCTTCAGAGACGCAGGTTGCTACGAGCAGGATGCACACATTGATTTTGAGCCCGAGGAGCACATATATATATATAAAGGTATAAGGCGGATGCTGCCCGTGAGTTCGTTGATAGCATATTTCTATGATGAATTCCAGGCATTGCCACAAGCAGAGAACCAATTTAAGTATAAAGGCATACCTGTAGAAGAGAGTCTAGACAAATGGTGCAAGTCAGGACGTTTGGCCAGCGAGGTAGGCACATTTGTACATCTGCAGACAGAGAATTACTTTCAGCGAGGTTTTTTCGAAACAGAATGCAGTCTGCAATTTGGCGATGAAACCGAGACCATCAGCGTAGAACAGGAGAAGCTGCACTTCCTGCACTTTATTCGCGACTACGCCATCGAGCCTTATCGCCAGGAGTGGCCTGTCTATGATAAAGACCTGAATATAGCAGGAACCATCGACCTGATATGTCAGGAAGACGATGGCGAATATACCATCTACGACTGGAAGCGTAGTTCAAAGGTGGTCAATGCCCAAGGCCAACCCATAGTTGAAGGCTTTCGTGGTAAGATGAGCTATAATGGCATTAGTCTGCCCGACACATCTTATTATCACTACTGCATTCAGCAGAACATGTATCGCTACATGCTCGAAAAGCATTATGGCATCAAGGTCAAGGCCATGAATCTGGTGGTGCTTTGCCCTGATTACCCCACCTATTATGTTGCCTCTGTGCCCAAGATGGACCAGTTGATTCAACAGATAGTAGCCATCTGCACGCAGAGGGATTTAGGACATAAATTGTTGTAAACTAATATTTTCTCAGAAATATTATTTCTATTCGGAAATTTTATTTATCTTTGCACGCAGTAATCGGTTCTCCTTTAGGAGATTAATAGGGAATCAGGTGGAAATCCTGAACAGAATCCCGCCGGAGACGCCTACCCGTGGCCTTTCCCGCTGCTGTAAGTCGTCCTTTAAGGCACAAACACGTAAGTCACTGATTTAATCGGGAAGACGTTTGTAGCCAGACGATGAGTCAGAAGACCTGCCGATAGATACGATGCTGTTTACATGCCTCTGGGGTTAGGCTATTTCAGCGAGCCATAAATGATGAAGAGAATCAGCACATTGGCATTGACTTGTGTGGTAGCTATGTCAGTCGTAGCACAAAGCAAGTTCTTCGACAAGCGAAGCGACTTCGTCGAGCGTGACTCCGTATACCATATACGTGAGATTGTTGTTGTGTCGCGTCCTGCCATGCGAGAAGTCGTGCCAAGTCAGAAGCTGAATGGAGCGCTGCTTGAGCAGTTGAATACCCACTCTGTAGCTGATGCATTACGTTACTTCTCTGGTATCCAATTGAAGGATTATGGCGGAGTAGGAGGCATCAAAACCGTCAATATCCGTTCTATGGGAACACATCATCTGGGTATCAGTTATGATGGCGTGCAGTTAGGCAACGCCCAGAACGGACAGATAGACTTAGGACAGTTCTCGCTCGATAATGTAGAGGAGATAACGCTTTATAATGGTCAGAAGAGTGCCATCTTCCAACCAGCCAGCGATTTTGGTAATGCTGGAGCCATCTATATCAGAACAAAAGCACCAGACTTTAAGGACGGCGAGAAGACTCATTTGCGTTTTAAGACTCAATACGGTTCAAGCGATATGTTTCGACTCTCAACATTATGGGAACAGAAATTATCCGATGTTGTAAGTTCATCAGTTAGTACAGGATTCCTGACAGCCAGCGGTAAATATAAGTTCCATTACGAGCGTCGTTACCCCAATGGTCAGACGGCTTGGGATACAACAGCAGTCCGACAGAATGGTGATATTCACGCTGAGCGTATTGAGGCCAATCTGCACGGACGATTAGATCAAGGCGGTTGGCAACTCAAAGCTTATCTGTATAATTCTGCACGAGGTATTCCTGGAGCCATAGTTAATAATGTATGGCGAAGAGGCGAGCGCCAGCAAGACTTGAATACCTTTGTACAGGCTGACTACAATAAGAATATTGGCGAAGGCTTTAGTACCCGTTGGTTGGCCAAATATGCCTATTACAACACCCACTACGTAAACAAGGATACCACCCAGTTGCCTGTAGACAATCGTTATAAGCAGCAAGAGTTTTATCTCTCTACGGCTAATGTTCTGGAGCTGTTACCCAATTGGAGCGCATCGCTTAGTTACGACTTTAAGTGGAATAAATTGCATGCTGATATCTATAATTTTGCCTATCCAACTAGAATCTCAAATCTCGTTAGTCTGGCAACAGCCATCGACTATAAGCACTTAAAAGCGCAAGGTTCCATCTTGGCTACCTTTATTAATGATAAGACGCATCGCAGGGGAGAGTTTGCTGGAATGAATAGCAGCAATTCTATTTCGAAGTTAACTCCTGCCCTTTTTGTGAACATTTATCCTTTCAGAGGCACTTTCTTCTCTATGCGAGCATATGTCAAGAAGAGTTTCCGCATGCCAACCTTTAACGATCTGTATTATACGGATATGGGAAATGCTAATCTTGTGCCTGAAAGTGCTCTGCAGTACGATGCGGGGTTTGCACTCAACAAGCATTTTGAACATGGCATCATTCGTCATGCCGAGATGCACTTCGATGCCTATTATAATACGGTACACGATAAGATTGTGGCCTATCCAAAGGGTCAGCAGTTCCGCTGGACCATGCTAAACTTAGGCGAAGTGCACATCAAGGGTATTGATGTTGAGGCTGAGGCTGATTTCAAGATTGGTACAGATCTTTTAGCAACAGCTCGCGCTCAATACACTTATCAGGATGCACGCGATGTAACTGATCCGTCCACATCATATTATAACGACCAGATACCTTATATTCCCTGGCACTCAGGTTCGGCCATCGTAGGCTTGAACTACAAGAACTGGAATCTGAACTACTCGTTTATCTATGCTGGCGAACGATATGACGAGCAAGAGAACATCATATATAATCACATGGAGCCTTGGTATACCAGCGACCTGAGTATTATCTATCGTTTCCATTGGAACAAGGCACTATTTAAGGCTCAGTTGGACGTAAACAACTTGTTTGGTCAGGATTATGAGGTGATTGTAAACTACCCTATGCCAGGTCGTAATTATGCACTCACATTAAGCGTTGAGATGTAATAAAGGTAAAAAAGTAAGAGAGAAAATGAAACGAAAAGTTATCATAGAGGCGATAAGCAAGGTAAGAAGCATTTTACCTTTTTACTATTTTACCCTTTTACTTTTATGTGCTTGTCGCCAGGATGTGATGATAGTACCGATGGAGAATATCGATACAGGTGGCAAGACCACTAAGAGCGAGATTATCGGCATGTATCTGCTTAACGAGGGAAACATGGGTTCTAATAAGTCCTCGCTCGACTATCTCGACCTTTCGGACAGCGACTCTACTACACATTATTATCGTAATATTTATTCTGAGCGCAACCCAAGCACAGTCATGTCGTTGGGCGATGTTGGTAATGATTGCCAGATTTATGGTTCTCGCCTTTGGTTGGTCATCAATTGCTCTAATAAGGTTGAGGTGGCTCGTGCTGATAGTGCTATCAGGATTGGCAAGGTAGATATCCCAAATTGCCGCTATGTGTCGTTTAAGGATCAGTATGCTTATGTTTCATCGTATGTAGGCTCTGTTTATAGTGGTAGCAGTAGTCCTTTGGGTAGCGTATATAAGGTTGATACCCTAACCCTGCAAAAGGTTGACTCTTGTACTGTTGGCTATCAGCCAGAAGAGATGGCCATTATTGATAATAAGCTCTATGTGGCTAATAGTGGAGGCTATCAGGGAATGACTGGACAAGGTTACGAGAGTACGGTGAGTGTTGTTGATTTAGCCACAATGAAGGAGATCGACAAGATTGTGGTTGCCCCCAATCTGCATCATGTTAAAGCCGATAAATACAATCAGCTATGGGTAACAGCGCGTGGCAACTATATGGACGAGGAATCGACTATCTGGTGGTTAGTGCCTGATGCCAATGGCAATATGAAGGTTGGCGGGCATCTTGATCAACCTGTTAGCGATCTCTGTATCGTTGGTGATTCGCTCTATTTCTATGGCAGCCAGTGGAGTGAGGTTACAATGACCAATACCGTTACTTATGGCATTATCAATGTGCGTACTCATCAGATTGTTAGCCATAGTCTGTCTGATGCGCCAGAAATCAGTAAGATCCGTATGCCTTATGGCATCATCGTGAACCCCATCCATCGCGATTTCTATCTGATGGATGCTAAGAACTATGTATCAAGTGGCGAGTTGTTGCATTTCCTGCCCGATGGCACTTTCGACTGGAAAGTAAAGACGGGAGATATTCCTGCCCATGCAGCATGGCGCTTCGCTGAATGATAAATGAAAAATGATAAATGATAAATTTGCAATGAGAATAAAGAAAAAGATTACAAATAGCATTTTGAAGATGAGGATGATAGCTTTATCATTTATCATTTATCATTCATCCTTTAGCCCCGTAGTGGCGCAGCGCATGGACGATATATCCGAGCATTCTAAATACATTCAGGCAGTAGACGAATACCGCCCTGCTCCAGGGCAATATATCAACGATATGCCAGAATATGAAGCTGGTGATACTGAGGCCACAATGATACAGAAATGTACAGAACAATTGGCAAATAACAATCGCGGATTTGTTGGATTGGGAGCTTTTGGTGGTTATGTTACCTTCCACTTCGACCATTCTATAGCAAATGTGCCAGGTCAGCGCGATTTTGCCATTTGGGGTAACTCATATCAAGAAGAGTTGGGACTATTTCCTGGAGCGGGTATGGGCGAGGCTGGTGTGGTTATGGTATCTAAAGATGTGAATGGCAACGGACTACCTGATGATCCTTGGTACGAGATAAGTGGCAGTTGCGATGTAGACAGCGTGGGTATGGTTGATTATGGCTATGAAATAACCTATCATCGCAACCCAATGGGAAAGATTCCTTGGGAGGATAATCGTGGCAATAAGGATTCGCTCGATAGGTGGAATATGTATCATCCACAGGAATATTATCCAGAATGGTTACCAGACGGACTTACATTCAAAGGCACACGTCTGCCTCGTAATGGATGGGATATGACGGAGTCTGTACCCCGTTCATATAGTCTGTATTTCTGGGTGCTGTATTTCTTTGCCTGGGGCTATGCTGATAATCAACCAAATACGTTGGCTGATCGTGTTACGCCTAATATCGAGGGATGCGGTATTGATATTGGTTGGGCCGTTGACGAGCAACGCCAACCAGTTAATATCGACTTTGTAGACTTTGTGCGTGTTTATACGGGTCTTAATCAGAAGTGTGGTTGGCTATTAGAAACCTCAACTGAAATAATCGGTGCAGAGGATTTGCACCTTGATGCCTCAATCGATGCGATTAAGAGCGCATCATCTGGCATCAATCCTATTTGCGCCAATTCTGTCTCTACAGCCCCTTTATACGATTTGCAAGGGCGTAAGGTGGCAAAAGGCAAGATAAAGAAGGGAGTATATTTACAAAACGGAAAGAAACTTTTTTTAAAATAACACTTATTATTTACTTAAAACAACAAAGTTATGAAAACAAACAAATTGTTCGGACTAGCAGTCCTCGTGTGTGGTTTTGCAGTGTCGTTTACTTCTTGTACTAACGGCGACAATCCTGTAGGTGGAACCCAGATTAAGACTATCTCTTTCGAGAAGCAGACACTTAATGCCGATGGTTTCTGGATTGGTGAGGAGAACGAGAAAGGTATTGACGATGGTTGGGGCGGCATGATGTATCCATGTACTTATACAGAGGATAATCTGACCGTAAATACAAACTATGCTGTTTATTACTGGGCTGGTTTTGCCATCTCTAATCGTACTGAAACATCTTTTGCTGCAGCTACTTTGACTCCTGATCAGTACAACAATGTAGCAGGTAAGGCTCATTCTGGTAAGAACTTCTTGGTTGCTCAGTATGCTTATAATGGCGAGAAGATTGTTGTTAATGGTGGTAAGCCAGCTTGGGTAAATGGTCTTTGGTTCACCAATAGCGCTTATGCTGTTAACTCAATCCTTAAAGGTGACAACTATTCTGGACCAAAGTTCGATAATACCGATTGGTTCATGTGTACCATTGTTGGTAAGAAGCAGGATGGTTCAACTGTAAAAGTTAACATCGATTTGGCCAAGGATGGTGAGTATGTTAAGGATTGGCAGTATAAAGATCTGAGTGCACTGGGTAAGGTAACCGAACTTAGCTTCGAGTTCTCAGGTTCTCGTACAAGCTATGGTTATCTCAATACTCCTGCTTACATTTGTATCGACGATATCGAGATTGAGTATTAATGAAATACATTCATCTGATAATCCTGGCAGTATTGCTCGCAGCTTGCGGAGGAGGTAAGAAAACCGCCTCGATGCAGGCTGGGGGCGATACTGTCGCCTTTAAGTATGCCACTCAGATCAGCGTTGTTAAGTACGATGGCTTCGCGGTGGCAACTATCAAGAATCCTTGGAAGGAGGGAATGACTCTGCATCGCTATGTGTTGGTTCCTGCTGACAAGGATGTTCCACAACATCTGCCAAGCGGCACCGTAATCCGTACACCATTAAAACAGGCAGTGATGTTTACCACAGTTCATTGTGCCATGTTGATGGAATTTGGCAAGCAGAACAGCATCTCGGGCGTGGCCGATCTTAAGTATATCAAGATTCCTTGGATTCAGGAGCAGGTGGCCAAAGGTCGTATTACTGATGTGGGCGATGGTATGAGTCCTGTTATCGAAAAGATTATCGACGAGCATCCTGATGCCCTCTTCCTTTCACCCTTCGAAAATAGTGGTGGATATGGTAAACTCGACGACATCAACATACCTATCATAGAGTGTGCTGATTATATGGAGACATCGCCATTGGCGCGTGCTGAATGGTTGCGATTCTATGGTATGCTGTTTGGATGCGAGCAGCGGGCTGATAGTCTGTTCCAATCTGTCGACAAGAGCTATCATCATCTCAAGGCTTTGGCAGCTAAGGCCAAAACCAGCCCTTCGGTATTATTAGATAAGGTTACTGGCAGCGTTTGGTACGTTCCTGCTGGCAAGAGCACTATTGGCCAGATGATAAAGGATGCCAACGCTCAATATCCTTGGGCTGACGATGAACATAGTGGGTCGATATCGTTACCTTTCGAAACGGTTTTGGAGCGTGCTGGCGAGTCGGATGTCTGGCTTTTCAGATATAGCAGCGATCACGATATCACCTTTGGCGAACTTGCCAACGAGCATCATGGTTATGATCAGTTTAAAGCATATAATAATAAAGAGGTATATGGCTGCGATGTAGAGCGATCTCCATTCTACGAGGAGTCACCTTTCCATCCAGAAAGGCTGTTAAACGACTTTATACAGATTTTCCATCCAGAGATAGAGGGGCTTGCACCTTTGCGCTTTTACACCAAGGTTAATCACTAGTTTCTATCAGGTGGCTCACATACTCTGTTAGCGCTTCAACTAACTGGTCATCTTCTTCAGGCTTTTGTGCTGTCACGCGGAAGTAGTTTTCATCAAGTCCGCGAATGTTCGATGCGTCGCGAATCAGTATGCCGTAGTTATCCATAAGCCATCGTTTCAGTTCCATCGATGTGCTGTTTTTAATGCTCACCAGCATAAAGTTGGTGTCGGTCTTCATCACCTTCAGGCCTTCAATGGCTTCCAGATTCTGCCGCAATCTCTGGGCTTCAGTCAGATATCCTTTCAGGTCAGGAATCATCTGCTTGTCTTGGCTTATCAGATATTTACCTGCCTCGATGGCAAAGGCGTTGATAGTCCAAGGTTGGCGTATATGTTTCAGTCTGCCTATAATAATAGGTGAGGCCACGATGTAGCCTAAACGCAAACCAGGAATGCAGTATTTCTTCGATAGCGAGTGTATCAGCATCAGGTTGAATACATCCGTCATCTCCTTGGGTTCAAGCATGGGGGCCAAGGTGTAATCAGCATACGATTGATCGATGACGTACAGATAGCGCGGATGCTTCCTCACAATGTGGTTCAGCATGCCTTTCACCAGAACGTTTCCTGTGGGGTTGTTAGGGTTACAAATCCAGTAGATACGGTCTTGTGGCAGCACATCCATCTCGTCTTTTACTTCATACGATATCACATGATTAAACATGCGGCATGCATCCTCGTATTCGCTGAATGTGGGTTGTGGGATAATCGATGACCAACCCTTGTATAATTGAGCTATCAGATATATGGCCTCGTTGGCACCACTTGTCACCATCACCATATTCTCCTTCACGCCAAGCTTCTCGGCTATCATGATTTCCAGCGTGTGGGCATCGGGCTCAGGATAATGGCCCACAACATCGAAATGCTGCATCAGATAATCCTTCAGTTCGGTGTAGTCGGCCTGACTATACACGTTCGAACTGAAATTTATCTTTACCTTATCTCCGTAGCGGTAAATTTCATCACCATGCCCGTAAATCATAAGCTCAATAGATTATATTCTCTTTGTAACTTTTATCGTCATCGACTCTGCGTCGAACTTTATTCCGTCTCTTTCTATAAATCTGCCCAGAGCGCCTTGCTCGGCCAGTGTTTTTGGCGATCCTATGGCCATCGCCTCTCCATTTGTCATCAGCCAGATGGTGTCGGCCATTTGCAGAGCCAGCTCCACATCGTGGGTAGATAGGAAGATTACCTTTCCAGCCTCGCGGCTTATTCTGCTTAGCAGTTGTAGCACCTCAACCTTACTGGGGTAGTCCAGAAATGCAGTTGGTTCATCCAGATAGATCACTGGTGTTTGTTGCGCCAATGCCTTGGCTATCATCACCTTCTGTCGTTCGCCATCGCTCAGTGTGTGAACCATACGCTTGCTCAGGGCCTCAATGCCCACCATCGCAATGGCCTCGTCTACCACCTGTAGATCATCTTTAGAATAAGTGCCCCAGAACCCTGTGTAGGGCGATCGGCCCAGACTAACCAGTTCGCGAACGGTCATATTTCTCACATCGGGTTTCTCTGTCAGCACCACTCCTATCAGTCGGCTCAGCTGTTTGTCGCTGTATTCTGAGAGTTCATTTCCCTCCAGCAGTATCTCGCCGCCTGTTTTGGGCTGAAACGAAGAGAGGGTTCTTAGTAGCGTCGATTTTCCTACACCATTGGCTCCCAGCAGACAGGTTAGTTCGCCACTCTTGATGGTGCCGTTTATGCCTGTTGCTACCGTTCTTACGCCGTGTTTTGTCTGGTAGCCAATGCTGAGATTGCGTAATTCTATCGTCTCGCCCATCATCTTCATGGTGCAAAGATAATAAAAAGTTTTAAATCGAAACGAAAAATACGAAAAAACTTTCTTTTTGTCTGTTTTTATTATGCCATCAGGTGTGTAATCAGTATTTTTATACCAATTACTATCAGAATTATTCCACCCAGCAGCTCGGGTTTCAGTTTGCGGGCTATCGACTTACCGAACCTTACGCCAAGCTTATAGCCAAACAGACTGAATAAGAACGATACCAAGCCTATAACCAATAGTGGATAGGCTATCTGCTCAAACGCTCTGTAGCCCGTGCAGGCAAAGGATATTCCGATGGCAAGGGCATCGATGCTGGTGGCAACGGCCAGTAGCAGTTGGGTGTGCAGATTCTTAGGATTGAATTGCTTTTCTTCTTCCTCTGGTCCGAACGATTCGCGAATCATCTTTCCTCCGATAAAGGCCAATAGTCCGAAGGCTATCCAATGGTCGATAAACTCCAGTTGCTGGCTAAAGTGGTTGGTGGCCATCCATCCTATCAGCGGCATCATGGCCTGGAAGAGGCCGAACAGAAAGGCTATACGCAGTATCATACCCCACAACCAGCGGCGCACTATCACTCCGCTTACGATTGACACCGTGAAGCAATCCATAGCCAATGCAACGGCTAACATCCAGATATCCAGCGAGTTCATGATGTACTAATTTTGCTCTTTCTTACACTTTGGCCTGCAAAATAACAACTTTTTTTTGAGATAACCAAATTTTTATCTATCTTTGCGCACAGAATCAAATAATAACTAAATCGTTTCCTAATATGAAGAAGTGTCTTTTTCTGGCTTTATTCCTGATTTCAGCCTCTGCTGTTATGGCTGAGCAAGTGGTTATACAGACCAAAAACTCAACTATGGTGCTAAACGTAGAAGGCAACAAACAGCCACAGTACGTTTATTATGGTACAAAACTTAGCGAGTTTGATCTGTCAAATCTCCAGTCGCCTCGCAGTGGTCGTATGGATGCCTATCCTGCTTATGGTATGAACTGTCCTGCTGAGGCTGCAATTGCTATCACTCATGCTGATGGCAATATGTCGACAGAACTCTATGCAGACTACGTAGACGAGGTTGAGGCTGATGCTCAGGGTAATCGTGAGGTTCGTATCCGACTGGTTGACCCAGTTTACCCAGTCACTGTAGATCTTTATTACAAGGCCTACTTCAATGAAGATATCATCGAGACATGGACAGAGATTCAGAATGGCGAGAAGAAACCTGTTACGCTTACTCAGTTTGCATCTTGTTCTCTGCCTATTCGCAGGGGAAATGTTTGGCTATCGCACTTCTATGGCTCATGGGCCAACGAGGCTCGACTTGTAGAGGAACCTATACTGCCAGGCGAGAAGGTGATAAAGAATAAAGATGGTTCGCGCAACTCGCATACTGATCATGCTGAGGTGATGTTCTCACTGGATGGTAAGGGACAGGAGAACTGTGGTGATGTGATAGGTGCAGCACTCTGCTATTCGGGCAACTACCAGTTGAAGGTGGAGACTGATGATACAGAATACCACTATTTCTTTGCTGGTATCAACCCCGATAACTCTGAGTATCACCTGAAGATGGGCGAAACCTTTGTGACACCAAAGGTAGCGCTGAGTTTCTCAAAGTGTGGTCTTTCTGGTGTGTCGCGCAACTTCCACAAGTGGGGCCGCAAGTATATGCTGGCTCATGGCGATAAGGAGCGCAAGATACTGCTCAACTCATGGGAGGGTGTTTACTTCGACATCAACCAAAAGGGTATGGACCAGATGATGGGTGATATTGCCTCGATGGGTGGCGAACTCTTTGTGATGGACGATGGATGGTTTGGCGATAAGTATCCACGCAAGACTGACAATTCAAGTCTTGGCGACTGGGTGGTAGATAAGAACAAGTTGCCTGAGGGAATCGAGGGCCTTCTGCGCGATGCCAAGAAGCACGGCATAAAGTTTGGTATCTGGATTGAGCCAGAAATGACCAACTCAGTATCTGAACTCTACGAGGCTCATCCTGACTGGATTATCAAGGCCCCCAAGCGTGCTCCTGTTCAGGGTCGTGGCGGCACGCAGCTGATTCTGGATATGGCTAATCCTAAGGTACAGGACTTTGTCTTCTCGATTGTAGACAACTTGATGGCAAAGTATCCTGAGATTGATTACATCAAGTGGGATGCCAATATGCCTATATTGAATCATGGTTCACAGTACTTGACTATGAACGATCAGAGCCACCTCTATATAGAGTATCATCGTGGACTGCAGAAAGCCTGCGAACGTATTCGTGCCAAGTATCCTGACCTTACTATCCAGGCTTGTGCCTCTGGTGGTGGTCGTGCCAACTGGGGTGTACTACCTTACTTCGATGAGTTCTGGGTTAGTGATAATACTGATGCTCTGCAGCGCATCTATATGCAATGGGGTACTAGCTATTTCTTCCCAGCAATAGCTATGGCTTCGCATATCTCAGCTACTCCAAACCACACCGTATTCCGCACCACAGCCATGAAGTATCGTATCGATGTGGCCATGAGCGGACGCCTGGGTATGGAGATTCAGCCTAAGAACATGACTGACGATGAGAAGGCACTTTGCCGTAATGCCATCGCTGAGTATAAGCAGATTCGTCCCATCGTGCAGTTTGGCGATATCTATCGCTTGGTTTCGCCTTACGATAAGAAGGGTCTTGCATCGCTCATGTATGTCGATGAGCAGAAGTCAAAGAGTGTGTTCTTCTGGTGGAAGACCGAGTCGTTCCAGAACGAGCATCTGCCCCGTGTAAAAATGGCCGGACTCGATGCTAATAAGAATTATAAGGTACACGAGCTGAACCGCATAGACCTCAAGCCTATGGATGTTGAGGGCAAGGTGTTCAGTGGTGCCTACTTGATGAATCACGGCTTGGAGATGCCTTATCGTAACGAACCCGAGTGGTCGAAGAAGAACGATTGGAGCAGCCGTGTACTGCTGTTAGAAGCTCAGTAACTTAACTAAAACTTGTTTGAAATGGAGGAGAACAACAACAAAAACTTGTCCCGTCGCGATTTTCTTCGTCGATTGGGTTTAGGCGCAGGAGCCGTCATGGCTTCAAGCGTTATGGGGCCGCTTCGCGCGTTGGCTCAGGATGAAAAGAAAGGTGCAGCCGCTAATCGCATGACCTATCGCGTGCAGCATGGTTCTGGCGAGCAGATATCTCTACTGGGTTTTGGCATGATGCGATTGCCAAATAATCAGGAAGAGGTGAATAAGCTGGTTGATTATGCCATCGAGCACGGTGTTAACTACTTCGATACCGCCCCCATGTATATGGGCGGCCAGTCGGAGGTGCTTACGGGCAATGCCCTGAGTCGCCATCCGCGCGACAAATACTACATCGCCACCAAGATGTCTAACCAGAATCAGCGTCTGTGGAGTTTCGAGGAGTCGCAGAAGATGTACTATCAATCGTTCCAGCGCCTCAAGACGGATCATATCGACTACTACCTGCTGCATAGCATTGGCGGTGGAGGTATGGACACGCTCAACAAGCGATTTTTCGACAACCATCTGCTCGAGTTCCTGTTGAAAGAGCGCAAGGCTGGTCGCATTCGTCATCTGGGATTCTCGTATCATGGCGATGTGCGTCCGTTCGACTGGTTGCTCGACCATCAGGAGGAGTATCATTTCGATTTTGTCCAGATTCAGATGAACTTCCTCGATTGGCGCCATGCCTCAATGGGTAACGGTTGGCGTAAGGATGCCGATGCCGAGTACCTTTATAATAAATGTGAGAAGACGGGCATGCAATGCGTCATTATGGAGCCCCTGCGTGGTGGCGCCTTTGGCAAGATGGCCAAGGAGCTAACAGACCAGTTGAAGGCTGTTCGCCCTAACGATAGCACCGCCCGTTGGGCCTTCCGTTGGGTGGGTTCGCACCCCAACATCCTTACCACGTTGAGCGGTATGAACCAGATGGCCCACCTTAAGGAGAATGTAGAGACCTTCTCGCCACTCGAGAATTGTACCGAGGCCGAGAACACGCTGCTGGCCGAGATTGCCGACCAGATGGCTGGTTTCCCCACCATTCCCTGCACCACATGTGCCTACTGCATGCCTTGTCCTTACGGAGTGGATATCCCAGGCAACTTTGCCTATTATAACGAGGCCGTAAACAGCCACATTCTGCCCCTACCCGAGAAGCAGGCTGCTGACTATGCCACCAAGAAACAGCAGTTTGCCGATGGCTTGCGCAATGCCCTGCCCAACGTTGAAACCTGGGCCCGCAGCTGTGCCGATTGCGAGGAATGCCTCGCCAAGTGCCCCCAGCAAATCCGCATCCCCAACCAAATGGCCCGCATAGTAGAGCTACTCAGGAAGTAGTAAAACTAGGAAATATTTTTTCTGCCAAAAAGGGGTCGAATTCGATCCCTTTAAATCACTAAACCTCCCAACCTCCCGTCCTGTAGCCCCTGTATTTATGCGGGTTTCAGAGCAAAACGGGAGGTTGGGAGGTTTGTATTGATAATCGGAAACCTGTAAAATGTTGCTTTTTTCTTGTATTATTGGAATTATTGTTTTATATTTGCAAACGAAATCTATTACAGACCTATTACTGGTTTAATTTATTAATTTAAAAATTTTTATTCATAAGTATGAAAAAGTTTTTTTTGACACTGTGTGTTGCTCTGTTTGCTATTGGCGCACAGGCACAGCAGAAGGGTGATTTTGCACTTGGTGTAAAGGGTGGTCTTTCATTTACAAAGATTCAGTTCGGAAATGATAAGGAGAACATCACAAGAGGTGCTATTGGCGCTTTTGCTCAGTACAATCTTACCAATCACTGGCGCGCTGAACTTGAGGGTATCTACCATCCCAAAAAGGATAATGTATCTGATTTTACAGCAGGTTTGAACATTCAATATCTGATTGATGTGTGCGAGGCTGTTAAGATTTATCCTCAGTTGGGTTATGCATTGGCTTTTGTACATCAGGATGATATTGTTTTTGCTAACGGCAGCTCTATTAGTCACGACGATAAGAATACTACCGATGGCGGTATTCAGTTTGGTTTGGGCGCTCAGTTCAATATTGGCGAAAAGGCATTTATCCTGGCCGACTATAAGTTCCAGCCTGGTATCTTCGGCGACTGCCATGTTGTAAATGTCGGTGTAGGATTCAGATTCTAACATTATGAACATTAAACTACACACTCCTAAGAGTTTAAAATCTGGCAGCGGAATGGCTTCGATGAAGCAATTCCTGCTGTCAATTTTCGCCACCTCCATATCTATCGCACTTACATTCGGAACGGCGGCTTTCCTTGACAACAAAAAGAAACAAAGCGAGAAACGCGAGATTGTGATGATGGTGATGTACGATATGTACAACTCGCTGAAATCGATTGAAAAGGCTGACTCGATGATTCATCAGGCGATGGAGATTCAGCGGCAGATAGCAGAAGATACCACCAAATTCGACATGCTCAAGTTCAAATTGGTACATCTGATGCCGAAGGCTGAATATACCGAAACCACAGAGCGCATTTTCTCATCGAGCATCGAAACCATCAACACCGTGGGCAATGTTCTCTTCACCGAAAATGTGGCAGAGTTTTATCAGAATCGCCTGTTTTACAAAACAACAGTCTGTGACTCTGTGACTAATGAATTAACCCAAACTGCGGCTTTCTCTACATTAAGAGGTACACTTAATTTTAGTTACTTGTTTTATGCCGTAATTAGCACTGCTACTCTGAATGACATGCAACAATTGTATGCCCAGTGTAAGCAGATGATGGAAGTGAGCGATGAGGAGATAGAGGCTTATCGGAAGCAAAGAGAACAGATAGATAAAGGTACATCTAAGGGTAATGAAGCAACAGACTCCATCATCAACGAAATCATGGAGTTACAAAAGATTATCGACGAGTCGAAGGCAAAACTTTAAAGTTTGATGACTTCGGAGCCAACCTTCAGCACGTGGATAGAGCGTGAATGGAGGGGGATGGTGACGGTTGTACCATCGGAGATCGAAGAGTAGACGGGCATGCCGCGGAGGTCGAAGAGCTGCACCTTGGTGCCTACGGGTACGCCCATAGCCACAGCCACAACATCTATCTTAACATTGGTAGGCATAGCAGCCACCATGGTGCGACCAAAATAGTCGGTTGGGCCAAGCTTACCCATGGGGCTAACAATGGGGCAGTTGGCTGTATACCAGGTGCCCATGGTGCGCTTGGGGCTATCGAAATTGGTGGTAGCCAGCATCTGGAATCGCGTGTCGACCTCATTATCGACTTGTTCCCACTGGGCATTGCCCTCCATGTTTGATTGTCCGAAACAAAGATAAATGTGAAAATTAGGGTCTACGTCGGCCTTGGCAGCCATGAACTGTGTGGCTAGCATGATACCGATAGTAAATAGGTTTTTCTTTAACATAACAATTGTCTTTAATTAAAATCGGCCGCAAAGGTAACCATATTTTTATTAAAGAACTTAGTAAAATATATGCATTTCTTTTGCATTTGTAACATCTGCCACGAAAAAGCCCATTTTTCAGTCAAATGCGCGCAGCTTTGTGTCGAAATCCTTGGCGCCACCTGTCTCGTTGAAGAGCTTCTTCAAGAGGCGGACACGGGTGTTGGTGATGGTTTGAGGGGTTGAGATGGTTAGGGTGGCAATCTCTGTGGGCTGGAAGTTGTGGCGGATAAGCAGACTGATGCTTTGCTCCTTGGCGTTGAGTGGTGCGAAGAGTAATTGCAGGTTGGGGCTAAGGGCGTAAGAGCATTGTGCCAAGGCATTCATATCCTCATCGGAGGCGGCACGGCCCTTATTGGCCGAGGCGTGAAGAGATGCAACAATCGTCTTGAGTTGCTCAGAATTCTCGCGTTCTTCGCGTTCGCGCTGTAGTCGCATTTGGGTCAGCTCTTCGCGTGTGCGATCATATTTCTTCTGGCTCTCAACAAAGCGGGCGTTGAGTCGGTCAATCCTGCGACGACTATACCAAATGGCAGCTATCGTGATGAGTATCAGCAACAGGATGGCCGAAAGCAGTATGATGGTGGTTTGATACTGTTGGCGCTCCTTTTGCTGCTCGTCGAACTGGGCTTGCAGGTCGATAATGCTGGCATCATCGCTACGCTGATAGAGATCGTGGTAGACCTCGTTGAGGCAGCTGCTGAAATAGGCCGCCCTGGCAGTTTGGCCACGATTGGTGAGGTATTTGATGAGTGAGCGATAAGAACTGATGCTGACATCGGGCGAGAAGGAGTTGACTAACTGATACCATTGCTCGGCAGCGCTAACAGTATCATGCTCAGCCAGATACACATCGGCCAGAAGCTTTGAGGTTCTATCAGCTGGCGACTCTTGCAGAGCTTTGAGCAAGAGCTGCTTGGCCTCATGGCGCTTGCCCAGTTGCATCTTGTAGCTGGCCACATTAGTAAGATAGGTGGCACGAATCTCACCATCGGTCTTAGGCGCATATGGTTTGGCCTGCTCGTTGTAGTAATGCAGACTATCAGTCTCGCCCAGCATATCGAAGGTCTGGGCAATGTTGTTAAGCGCCCTTACTATCCAGTCGTCCTTATGGCATTGGCGCGCCGTGGCCAAAGCCTGCTTGTAGTAACGAAGCGTTTGGGTATAGTTGCCCACATTGTCGTTGATATCGCCAAGCACAGAATACAGGTAATTGCTGAAAACGGGATCGTTTACTTGCGAGGCTATCTGCTCGGCCCGCTTCATAGTGAGCACGGCCTCGTGAGTTTGCTGCTTGTGGTAGAGCACGATGGCGTGGTGCAACAAGGCCCTGGCCAATCGCGGTTTATCGTTATGACTCTCATAATAGTCTCGACTGAACTGGATAAGCTGAATGGATTCCGTAGCCAATCCGCTGCGATGCAAAGCCTCGGTATAAAGCAATCCATAGAGGGCTCGATCGGGGTTAGAGAGCGTTGTATCGGCCCAATACGGCTCAAGCATAATGACTACCGAATCAGGATGTTCTACTACTATCTGTTCAGCTTGGGTAAATACGCTGTTGTGGGGCTGCTCCTGATGCGAGCAGCCCACAATAACGAGAGAGAATATGAGAAAAACGATGGTTATCATCTGAGATTGAATGAAAGAGGAACAGTATATTTTACGCGGACCTTCTGACCCTTCTGCTCGCCAGGAATCCATTTGGGCATGCCCGAAATGACTCTAACAGCCTCGGCATCGAGCGATGGGAAAGCCTTCTTTACTACTTCAATGTCAGTAATACTGCCATCGGTATTTACAACGAATGTAACAAGCACTCTGCCCTGTATCTTCTGCTTCTCGGCATCGACTGGATACTTGACGTTAGTGCTAAGGTACTCGAACAGGGCAGCCTGACCACCAGGATACTCAGGCATCTTCTCTACTACATCGAATACCTGCTGATTCTTTTTGGCTACTACGGTCTTCTGAGCGCTCACGGTGGTGAGGCCGAAACAAGCCATAAGTGCCATGATTAAAAACTTCTTCATACTTTTCTAATTTTTTAAATGGTTCAACAATCAGTTTGTCTGTCCGGACGGTGCAAAAGTAAAAGATTTCCTGCTTTTTTGCAAGAAATCTATTACATATTATTACACAAAGGGTAAAATTCTTCTTTAATACGCCTCTTTATCGACGTCGATGAAGAGTTGGTGGATGGATTTTGAGGCGGAGAGGAGTTCTTTGTAGCTGGAGCTGTACTTGGCGGGGATGGTGGTGCCAGAGTAGACTTGCTTGAACTCCTTTTCGTTGTAATTCTTGCTCTTGATGATCGATTTGATGAGGCGGCCTTTGCTAAAGTAGAGGCGGAACTCGTATTGTAGATCGTTCTCGTCGCCATCAAAACTAATCATTGGGTCGTAGGCGTAGACGAAGGCTATCTTGCCATCGTGATCGTATAAGAACTCCTGATAGTATTCGCGAGCGGCATAGTTAAAACGCTTGGTGGCAAATACCAGGAAATGGGGCTTGTAGATAACCGAATCGGCTACATAATCCTCATCGTAATACAGATAGGTGTTCTCGATATGTCCGCCTGTACCAGGCAACCATTGGCGTGCTTCAACGTGGTAAAAGCAACCAAAATCGCCACCATCATCAAGATTGGAACCCGTGTGGGTGCGGGCATACTCCTTGGCATCGGCATAGCGCTTGCGGATGCTCTCAACAGTGTTCTGTGCCAAGCCTACACACAGATTCGACGCCAACAACAATAACGCAAGAATTCGATACTTAAACATAGATATTTATAGTTTGATGACTTCGGAGCCAACCTTCAGCACGTGGATAGAGCGTGAATGGAGGGGGATGGTGACGGTTGTACCATCGGAGATCGAAGAGTAGACGGGCATGCCACGAAGGTCGAAGAGCTGCACCTTGGTGCCTACGGGTACGCCCATAACCACCAGCTGCGAACCACTCTTAAGCCAAGTCCAAGAGGTTTCGGCCAGATTGCCATTGATGCCGCTTGCCTCGCTGAGAATGGCGTTGATGGCGTAAGAGCTGCACTCGGGCATATCGAACTCGTAGCGAGAACCATCTACCTGCTTATTGGATACTGTGCCCGAAGTTGATGCGGTTGTGATGTTCCAACCTGTAATAACCTTGCCCTCAGGAGCTATACCCTCGAGTGTTACCTTTCTGCCAGCAAAGAACTTGCCATCGAAGACGTTTCTGGTCAGCTTAACGCCATTGAACACAACACCGGCCTCGGAAGCATTGGTGGTATAATCCTTATTGATAGTCAGGGTGATGGCGTTGCCCAGCTCGAAGTAGCTGCCTATCTGCTTGTACATCTCAGCGGTACGCTTTGAAACCCAGCTGCGGGCGCTTCCTAATTCATCGTTGTAATTGGGCCACCAAGGATTGTCGTAAACGGTGTTGCGATGTTGTTGCCACTCGTCCTTCATCATATTGTACATAGGGTCCCAAACCTCGCGGATGCGCTTCTCGTTAAGGAAATCGCCCATATAGATGCAGAAGCGGTCGATATACTCGCGCTTAAAATCAGCATCTTCCATCAGGCGGCGGAACATTCGGGTTGACTCGCTGGTGATAGAGATCTTGGCAGAGCTGAACTTAGCAGCATCGGCGTTAAACCAATGCTCTATGATTTTGTGATCGTAGCCATTAGGCTGGCCTGCATTACCATTATAGATACCCATGGTGTAGTCGAGGTCCTTAGCTATCCAGCGCCACTTACTGCCCTCGGCTCTGGGCTTCCAGATAACATTATTGTTGCCAGGATAGTCGAGGTTGTTGAAGTACTGGTTCATAATGGTGATGCGCAGATACTCCTCCCAATCCATCTGCTCGGCATACTCTGCAAGTGTATGGCCGTGTTCACTATAGAAAGCCTTAAACTTATTGTACTCGTCGTACGTTCCCTCTTTCAATTCGCCATTTTCAAGCAGATCGATGTCCTCAAGTCCGTCGTAGTGGGTAATGATGTTGTTCTCGTTGGCACGCTCGCGGATGTTAAGCAATCCCCAGTATTTACCATTGATGTAGACTACTGATGGGCGCCAAGCCTGCCAATCGATATCGGTATTTTCAGCGAAAACACGCTGGCATACGGCATCGCGCATATAGATGTAGTCGCGATCGTTACCAGCATTACGCAGAACAATCGATTTATAGTTGGTGAGGCCTGGACACTGATCGGGGAAGAACTCGTAGTCCATGTTCTTCTTGCCAAAACGCTTGTTGCAATAGATACCCATCGACTTGCGTGAAGCCTCGCGAGAGTAGGCGCCAGTAATACGGGTTTCGCAAAGCTGGTTGAGCTGCGAAGGCTGACCCTCGGCATCGAAGAGCTCGAAGTTGATGGGGCGGCGCCAATCCTTCTGCTGGCTCTTATTGTGGCTGTTGTTGTTTGCAAAGATACCTATCTTTTTGTCGTTCAGATATTTGTCGTTAGTAACAATGCTGATGATAGGGATGGTGGGATAGCGATAGTGATAGATGTAAGACTGCACGGAGCTTATTGGCGACAGCCAACCATCGCAAAACAACTTGGCGCGAATGACCATTGACGAACTGATGGTAAACTCCTTGCTATACTTGGCGCTACTCTTGGTAGGCTCGGTTCCATCGGTAGTGTAGCGTATCTCGGCACCTTCAGGGCTACCTTCAGGCAGCGAGAGCGATAGCGTGATAGTCTTGCTGCCATAAACAACACGGCCCTGCTCGCTGAAAACGGGCTCGCCAAGTATATGGTCGCGAGTGCAAATCTCGCCTGTATTGGCTGCATTTGGGCTTGGAGTAAGCTGATAGCCCCATTCGTCGGCACCATCGGTCTTGCGTCCGTAGGCAATGTTGGGCGAAGGCTGTTTCTTCAGGTCTTTCACCTTATCTACAATAGTAGAGCCTTCGAACAGGTATATCTCGCAGCCCTTGCCCGACTCCAGACGGAAGGAGGTGTGAAGGTTGGTGCCTTCTTTGTCGCAATACACCAGAATGTGTTGCTTGGGGCCGATTTCCTTTAATGGCAATTGCCAGGCATCGCTGCCGTCTTCTTTGGTACCTAACTTATATTTATTGAGAAAAATGTTAGCATCGCCAGGATTATATAACTCAACCCATGAATCGGGAAATTCGTTAAGATCGTCCATGATACAGTCGATGTTTGACTGCATAAATTCGTTGATAACAAGCTGAGCCTGGCTAGTCTGCCAGCCTAGTAATAGGGAGATGATAATGGTAAGTTTCTTCATAACGGCTGCAAAGGTAGTAATTTTTTTGTGTGGATTACACAATTTATTCAGAAAAAGTTGTATCTTTGCACAATATTAATTAATTCCAGTTTGAAATGAAACGAAAACTATTAATTCTTGCCATCGGATTTGCGATGACTGCACAGGCTCAGAACGCGCCTGTATTCGAGACTTCAGCTAAAGACGAGATTGCTGCCAACATCTACTTGGCTGGTAGTAACTATCTGGACTACGATCGCCAGCTATCTGACAAAGCGCTGACACCAAGTCCGAAGAATTACGAACCTTATTATATGAGTCATTACGGACGTCATGGTTCGCGCTGGTTGATTAGCGATGGCAACTATTCTAAGCCTATCGCCACGCTGAAAGCTGCCAAACAGATGGGTAAGCTGACACCTCTGGGCGAGAAGACACTTGAGACCATCGAGGCTATCTATGCTACTGCTGATAAGCGCTTGGGCGACCTGACAACTGTGGGCGAACGCCAGCATCATGGTATAGGTAAGCGTATGGCTCAGAACTTCCCAGAAATTTTCAAGACCAAGAACCTGAAGATAGATGCTCGTAGCACCACTGTGAACCGTTGCATACTCTCGATGATTGCTGAGTGCGAAGAGTTGGCCGCAGCTAATCCCACAGCACAGATACACAACGACGTGAGCGAGTCTCTTCAGTACTACCTGAACCAGCCTTGGGACGGCATAGTAGAGAAGCTGGGCAAGAAGAATGGAAAGACAGAAACACATTATTCGCTGATGTGGACTCACCCAGAGCGACTGATGAAGGAACTGTTTAACGATCAACAGTTCGTCTACGAGAACATTAATGCAGGATCGCTGATGCGCCAGATATTCCATGTGGCATGCAACATGCAGAGTCACGATACTGATTTAGAACTCTTCTCGCTGTTTACCAAAGAGGAGATTTACGACCAGTGGCGCCTTAAGAACATCGGTTGGTATATCAACTATGGTGCATCGCCACTTTCTAGTGGAAAAATGCCTTTCAGTCAGCTGAATCTGTTGAAGAACATCATTGCTACTGCTGATACCGTTACACAGACTCAGGCCACTCTGCGTTTTGGTCACGAGGTGTGTGTAATGCCTCTGGCTTGCTTGTTGGAGCTTGACAATTGTGGCATGGCTGTTAACAATCTCGATGAGCTCGACAAGTATTGGCGTAACTATCGCATCTTCCCTATGGGATGCAACATCCAGCTGATATTCTATCGCCCGAAGAAAGGTAAGACAGGTGATATCCTTGTAAAGGCTCTGCTTAACGAGCGCGAGGCTTATCTGCCCATCAAAACCACCCAGTGGCCATACTACAATTGGCAGGATCTGCGCAAGTATTATCTCGACAAGATAGCAGCTTTCGAAGCTGAGAATAAATAAAAAAATATCCCTCGCCAAGTGGCGGGGGATATTCATTTTTATTTGTACGCTTGTTCATGTACGCCTTTCACAGCGCGTCCTGAAGGATCATTCATGCCCTTGAAGGCGGCATCCCATTCAAGGGCGATGGCTGTAGAGCAAGCTACGCTGGCCTCGCTTGGAACACTCTTGGCAGCAGAGTCGCTGGGGAAGTGTTCAGCAAATATAGAGCGGTAATAGTATTCTTCTTTGTTTTTGGGAGGGTTGATGGGGAATCGCTCAGCAGCGTGTGCCATCTGTTCATCGCTGACAGCCTCTGAGGTGATTTGCTTCAGGGTGTCGATCCATGAGTAACCTACACCATCGCTGAACTGCTCCTTTTGGCGCCAAGCCACCTCGGCTGGTAGCATATCAGCAAAGGCCTCGCGCACAATCTTTTTCTCCATCGTTGTGCCTGGGCACATCTTGGCCTCAGGGTTGGTGCGCATAGCAACATCGAGGAACTCCTTGTCGAGGAATGGCACACGGCCCTCTACGCCCCAGGCACTCAGACTCTTGTTGGCGCGCAGACAATCGTACATGTGTAGCTTAGAGAGCTTACGAACGGTCTCCTCATGAAAGTCCTTGGCTGATGGTGCCTTGTGGAAGTAGAGATAGCCTCCGAAAATCTCATCGGCTCCCTCGCCACTAAGAACCATCTTGATACCCATCGACTTGATGACGCGGGCCAACAGATACATAGGTGTTGAGGCGCGGACGGTGGTTACATCGTAGGTCTCGATAAAGTAGATGACATCGCGGATGGCATCCAAGCCCTCTTGTATGGTGTAGTTGATTTCGTGGTGGACGGTGCCGATGTGGTCGGCTACCATTTTAGCTTTAGCAAGATCGGGCGCTCCCTTCAATCCAACAGCAAACGAGTGCAGGCGTGGCCAATAGGCTTTAGTCTTGGAATCGTCCTCAATACGATGCTCGCTGAACTTCTCGGCGATGGCTGAGATGACGCTAGAGTCCAGACCACCAGAAAGCAATACGCCATATGGCACATCACTCATCAGCTGGCGCTTAACGGCAGCCGTAAGCGCATCGTGTATAGCTGCTACGCTGGCAGTATTATCCTTTACTGCATCATAGCTGAACCAATCGCGCTGGTAGTAGCGCTTCATGCCAGGATCGCCACTCCAGTAGTAGTGGCCAGGCAGGAATGGCTCGTAGCGCTCGCACTGACCTTCGAGGGCTTTCAGCTCTGAGGCCACATAAACGGTACCATCAGCATCGTAACCAATATAAAGAGGTATAACGCCAATGGGGTCGCGAGCAATGAGGAACTCATTCTTCTCTTCATCGTAGAGTGCAAAGGCGAAGATGCCACTCAGGTCTTCGAGGAAGTTGATGCCCTTGTCGCGATAGAGTGCCAGGATGACCTCGCAGTCGCTACCCGTCTGGAACTCATACTGGCCAGCATATTGGCGACGAATCTCCTGATGGTTGTAAATCTCGCCATTGACAGCGAGAACTTGTTTACGATCGGGTGAAAACAAAGGCTGACCACCCGATTCTGGATCCACAATGCTCAATCGCTCGTGGGCCAGAATGGCTGATCCGCCACAATAAATTCCACTCCAGTCAGGTCCGCGATGGCGGATCTTCTGACTCATCTTTAAAGCCTTTTCACGTTGTTGGTGCGTTTGCTCCTTTAAGTTGAATAATCCTACTATTCCACACATAGTTTTTTGTCTTTTTTATTATTGTTTGAATGTTTGCATTTTATTTAGAAAGGAGTCTTTGGACTCACGGCTGAAGCGTGAATCCAAAGACGAGATAAGCTTTCTGTGTGCTTGGGTTGGCTGCAACCTGGGCGAACACAGGGATGCTGAACGAGTCGGTAACCTTGATGTCCTTAGTGGCCTTAAGGGCCAGGTTGGTTACAGCAAAACCATCAACACCATAGAAGTCGGTGGCATAAGGAACGGCACCTACAGTTGCACTCCAATCAACAGAGGCAAGTTTGAAAGGCGCACTGAGTTCCAGATATGAACTGTAGGCACGCTTGCCGTCCTTGTTCACTCCATCGTTACCAGCAAAGTTAGTAAACCACTGGATGCTAGCTGCTCCGAAGTCGTAGCCAATGTTAGCCTCAAAGATGTGGCTTGTCTTATTGGCGTCGTAGAGGAAATAGCGCTCCTCTGGAGAGTTGAACCAATAGTCGGTGATACCGATATTGAATCCGCCTGTAGAGTAGGCGAGTGTAAGGTCGAACTCCTTTGTATCAGCAGGCTCTGAGATACCAACGCTTCCCCATGCTGTGAGGCTAAGGCCTTTATAGGCAATGCCAAGGGTTGGCTGCAAAGAAGCCTCGCCGCACTCCTGACCACGCCAGATGTACTGGTTAACAACATCAGCAGCAACTGTGGTTTCAACTTCGTCCTGTGCCGTAGCACCAATTCCTGTAGCGAACATCATCGCCATTAAAACAATCTTTTTCATAATTCTCTCTCTTTAAATTATTAGTTATAACACATCTCTCCGTGCTCGTAAACGTCAAGACCCTCTTCCTCAATTCGCTTGTCAACACGCAGGCCGTGCAGCTTCTTGATACCATAGAACAGAACTACGCCACATGCAGCAGTCCAGAGGTCGATAACCAGGATACCAAAGCACTCAGCTCCGAAGAATCCCCAACCATGACCATAGAAAGCACCGTTAGAGGTAGACAGCAGACCTGTCATGATGGTTCCCAGAATACCACAAACACCATGTACTGAAGAAGCACCAACAGGGTCGTCGATATGCAGTTTGTGATCGATGAACTCGATAGCGTAAACCAGTACGATACCACAAGCCAGACCGATGATGACAGCACCCATAGGCGATACGAGGTCGCAACCAGCGGTAATACCTACCAGACCAGCCAGAACACCGTTCAGTGTGAGTGAGAGCGATGGTTTGCCATACTTGAACCAGGTGAGGAACATGGTAGCAGTACCACCAGCTACAGCAGCCAGGTTAGTAGTCAGGAATACGTGGCTGATAGCAATACGGTTAACCTCGCCAGAGGCAGCCAGCTGTGAACCAGGGTTGAATCCGAACCATCCCAACCAGAGGATGAATACACCCAGAGAAGCCATAGCCAGGTTGTGACCAGGAATAGCGTTGCTCTTGCCATCCTCGCTATATTTACCAATACGTGGGCCAAGTACGATAGCACCAATCAGAGCCAGCACACCACCTACGCTGTGTACGATAGCTGAACCAGCAAAGTCGTGGAATACATCACCAAAAGTGCTCATCATAAAGCTGTCGGCAGCATCGTTGCAGAGCCAGCCGCCACCCCAGGTCCAGTGCCCTTCGATAGGATAGATAAACAGCGAAATGGCTGCACTATAAATAAGGTACATAGAGAACTTGGTGCGCTCGGCCATAGCACCACTAACGATAGTAGCAGATGTGGCACAGAACACTGTCTCGAAAATCAGGAAACCTTCAACGGGCAGATCGCCCTTATAAAAAGTCAGGTCGCCCCAGTTAGGCATACCAATGAAACCAGCACCTTCGCTGCCAAACATAAAGCCGAAGCCGATAAAGAAGAACAGCAATGAGCCGAACATGAAGTCAACAAAGTTCTTCATCAGGATGTTAGCCGTGTTCTTACTACGTGTAAAACCTGCCTCACAGAGGGCAAATCCGGGCTGCATCCAGAAAACCAACATGGCTGCCAATAGCATCCAAACGGTATCGAGTGATATTCCAATTTCGTTCATAATCCTGAAAATTTAATTCTTAATTCTTAACTCTTAATTCTTAATTACTTCTTGTCACGAAGTACAGTGTCACCATTCTCACCAGTACGTATTGACCATGTGTCGATGACGTCGCTCACGAAGATACGGCCATCGCCAATCTCGCCTGTGTGGGCTACCTGCAGAATCACTTTTACTGTTGGATCGAGGAATATGTCGCGACACACAATGGTGATAGCGACACGCTCGATCACGTCGGTGCTGTACTGTACACCACGATAAATTCTCTCCTGACGGCTCTGTCCGATGCCGTGTACGTCATGGTACTCAAACCAGTCGATGTCGGATGATAGCAAAGCAGCTTTCACCTCCTCGAACTTAGTCTTACGGATAATCGCTTCAATCTTTTTCATACCTTTCAAACTTTTACCTAATTAATATATAAAACACGAATTTGATGACACTTTGTCATTTCTTGGGTGCAAAGTTAATGCATTTTGATAGCAAAACAATTGTTATCGTGCACATTTTGTTATTTTTTATTTTTCTCGCTTATTCTTTTGTTAGCATTATTTAAGTTTTGCTTTCAAATTGTAAGCAAAACACTCAAAATACTTATGAATTGTTACTTTTTGCCAAAATGAAGATGATTATGCTAAGTATTTCTTTAATATTTATCCAAAATGTGCTACCTTTGCACCCGTAAAAAAAAGAATTGTATAACGCAAACATTATATATTATGGCATTAGTAAACGACCACTTCTTGAAACTGCCGAACAACTACCTGTTCGCTGATATCGCCAAAAAGGTAAATGCTTTTAAGACTATGCACCCCAAAGTTGATGTCATCTCGCTTGGTATAGGCGATGTCACTCAGCCATTGGCACCAGCCGTCATCGAGGCCATTCATAAGGCTGCCGATGAGATGGCCACCCGTCAGGGATTCCGTGGATACGGTCCAGAGCAAGGCTACGATTTTCTGCGTGATGCTATCTTGAAGAATGATTTCTTGCCACGTGGTATCCATTTGGATCGCGATGAGGTGTTTATCAACGATGGTGCCAAGAGCGATACAGGTAATATTCAGGAGCTGGTTCGTTGGGACAACTCGATCGGCGTTACCGATCCTATCTATCCTGTATATATCGATTCGAACGTGATGATTGGTCGTGCTGGCGTTCAGGAGAATGGTCGTTGGTCTAATGTCGTATACATGCCATGTAATGCTGAGAACGGTTTTGTTCCACAGTTGCCCGATCGTCGTGTGGATGTCATCTATCTGTGCTATCCTAACAACCCTACAGGTACTGTCATCACGAAAGAGGAGCTGCGCAAGTGGGTTAACTACGCATTGAAGAACGATACCCTGATTTTCTACGATGCAGCCTATCAGGCTTATATCCAGGACGAAAAGATTCCTCATAGCATCTACGAGATTCGTGGTGCGCGCAAGTGTGCCATCGAGTTCCACTCTTATTCAAAGACTGCCGGCTTTACAGGTGTTCGTTGTGGCTATACCATCGTGCCTAAGGAGGTCACGGCCGCCACGCTTACAGGCGAGCGCATCCCATTGAATCCATTGTGGAATCGTCGTCAGTGCACCAAGTTTAATGGCACCAGCTATATCTCTCAGCGTGCAGCTGAGGCTATTTATACACCTGAGGGAAAGGTGCAGATTAAGGATACTATCAACTACTATATGCAAAATTCCAAGAAGATGCTGGGTACGCTGCGTGGTTTAGGTTTCGAGTGCTATGGTGGCGAGAATGCGCCATACATCTGGGCTAAGACGCCTGAGACATCAAGCTCGTGGAAGTTCTTCGAGGAGATGCTTTACGGCGCTCACGTAGTCTGCACACCTGGCGTAGGATTCGGTCCTTCGGGCGAAGGCTACGTACGCTTCACAGCCTTTGGCAGTCATGAGCAGACCGATGAGGCCCTGCAGAGAATCGAGAACTGGCTAAAGAAGTAAGAGGTAAAAGAGTCTATCTCCTCCACCCCTTCCCACTACTCCCCTCCTTGAAGAACAAGGAGGGGTTAGGGGTGGTTTGATTAAGCAATGTTCAACCTATTTATTAGCTGAAGTCTTGCTCTCAATGTAGTTAATAAAAGCTTGGTTAACGAGCTTGGTACCGCCTGGTGTTGGATAGTGGCCAGTAAAGTACCAGTCGCCTGGATGGTTGGGGCAGGCCTCATGGAGGCCCTCGATGCTCTGGAATACGAGCTCTATAGGTGCCTGCATATCTGCAGGTCGCAACATCTCTACAATCTTATTGTTTATTTCTTCAACTGTGAATGGCTCATAGAGCGCACGCACGCAGTTGTGCATCTCCTCCTTGGGTTTCTCCAGCTCACGCTTGCAGGCCAGGTAGGTGTCGTTCACCAACTGCCACATGCCTCGTTCCTCTATCAGCGCCATGGTGGCACGGAAGGCACAGAACTCCTCCAGTCGGGCCA